>NYWC01000022.1 GCA_002684935.1 Gammaproteobacteria bacterium | reverse complement strand
CCACATGGGGCTGCACGTAGTGCGAGGCTACCTCGCCGCCACCGGTAATCATCGATTTGAAATTCGCTGGTGACGCAAAACGCACTAGCCCGGCTTCTCTTGCTGGATTGACAATGATCACTTTGCCGCCCCGCTGGCGGCATTCCAACAGCACTTTGACAAAACGAGGGTGATTCGATGCGGGGTTCGCGCCAAAAACGAAAATCAGGTCTGCTTTATGCAAATCACCATATTGAATGGTGGCGGTGGCGGTACCGATTGTCGCGTTTAGTCCTACGCCCGACGCCTGGTGGCAATAATAGGAGCAATTGTTGATATGGTTACAGCCATACAGGCGCGCGAATAGCTGCAGAATAAACGCTGCTTCATTAGAGGAGCGCCCCGATCCATAAAAGAAACTGCGATGCGGATCGCCGCTCGCCATACGGTCTGCGATGAGCTGAAGTGCCTGCTTGTAGCCAATGATCTGGTAGCGGTCGGCGCCTGCCTCTTTATAAAGTGGATGGGAGAGACGCCCAAGGTCTTCTAATTGCTTGCCGCTTAGTTCTCGCAGTTCAGAGAGCGAATTTTGTTCGAAGATCTCTGCAGGAATGGGTTCACGATTGTCGCTTAACTGGGCCTGGATATTCTTGTTACATATCTCAACTCGGTTGCTGTATTCATTGTGCAAACCGCCGCGCTGGCCGCCGGTGCCAAACGCGCAGGCTTTGCAGGCGTTCTTGGATCTCACCGCGGCCGTCAATTTGCGAGTGCCTACTTTGCGGGCGATCGACATCACATAGTTAATGGCTTTAAAACCGCCTGCGGAGGGGAGGTCATCGAATTTTGAATCTTCAGTCATTCAGGCCAATGATCTCCATGCGCTCTGAGCTGGCAACCGTAACCTGCCTGCCATCCACAGTAGTAAACGTGCGGTCCCTGAGTTGAAACTTATACACCTGGTAGCTTACCGGCGTGTCCTGATCGGCGCGATGCAAGTTCACTGTGATCACCTGGTGATCATCCTCCCAGCGGTAGTAATAAAGCGCTGCGCCAATACCAACCATGAAAACCAGAAATAGATAGGAAGCGATACGAAGATCCTGGCTTAAGCCAGGCTGGTCAGCGGCCAGGCTATTTTCGGGGAGCGTTGCAGATGGGGAGTTGCTTGGTGGAGTTTGTTTCGTATTTGCTCTGCCCTTACCTTTTGCTTTGGTCGTTGCCGCTGCCTCGGCGACCTGACGCTGCCTGATTACCAGATAGGCAATGCCAATCACGGTGAGAGTAAGCAATATCTTGCCTAGCATTAAGTTCGTCCAGTCGGTCTTTAGGGGTGCCGACAATGATAGCGGCAGATCGCTTGATAATAGCAGTGCCTACGAATCATTGCCTAGTCGCCGCGATAGAGGCTGCAGGGCTAAAATGGGTTTGCGATCTACGCAGCGAGATATCCGCTGTCTGTAAAAGTATCCAGGCGAAGGGGATCATTTTCGCCGTAGGTCGGTCTGAATTGTTTTTACTGGATGGTGTTAGGGTGAACGAAACGACAAGCAAAGAGAATCCCTATGTGCCACCGGGCATGCCGCCCCAGGATTTATCGGGCCGCACTACCTCCTATCTTGAATTCTGGCTGATTTGGCTCATGTACATCCCCGTGGTGTTGCAATTGCTGTTGCGATCGGTTTGGCATCGCAGCCTTACCTTGCCTCTCATCGCCAATCCCGCCGTGCCACTTTCAGGTATGGTTGGCGTGCAAAAATCCGCTGTGTTTGACGCCGCCGGCGCATTTGACCGCGACTGGATTTTGCCATGGCGAATTTATTCCAAAACAAATGCGCCAATACCTGAACAGGCAGCGGATGTGGCTGCGCTGATAGACGCGGCCGGTTTCAAGTTTCCGGTGGTGGGCAAACCCGATATTGGCTGCCGGGGTGCTGGAGTAAAACTGATTGGAAACCGCACAGAACTGGAAGCCTACCTGTCGGAATTCCCTGTTGAAGGGGAGATTCAATTCCAGCGTCTTAGTCAATGGGGTGCTGAGGTCGGAGTCTTCTATGTCAGGCATTCTCATACCGAACGCGGCGAGATTACATCGTTGACACTCAAATACGCGCCTTATGTTGTTGGCGATGGTTTCAGTACGCTGGCCGAACTGGCTGCAGCGGATCCGCGGGCTGGAGGGCTTCAGCATCCTTACGGGGAGCGTCGCAAGGCGAAGTGGGAATTGCTTATCCCGGCAGGTGAGCCCTATCGCCGGTTGTTTTCTGCGAGCCATTCTCGCGGGGCTGTGTTTCGAGACGCGGCAGCTCTGATCAGCGAGGAGTTGCTTGCAGCCCTCGATCAGATCTTTGCTGATATACCTAGCTATCATTATGGTCGCCTGGACATCAAGTTCAAAGACATTGGAATCCTGCGGTCGGGTAGGGATTTTCACATTATTGAAATCAACGGCGCCAGCTCCGAATCTATTAACATCTGTTACCGCAATGCCAGCCTGGGCCAGGCCTTGAGAACGTTGTTGCAGCAATACCATACGCTGTTTAAACTTGGTTCTGCCAATCGCACATTGGGGCTTGAACCGCTTGGCCTCAAGACGCTCTTTAGCGCATAGCGCTTTGAATCGCAATTAGTAAAACAATATCCTGATAATGACTAATCCCTGCCGGCTCCCCATCAAACCTCGCTTTGTCGCCTCTGCTGTTGAGAGTGCGCTGGGACTTAAACCGCTGGCCAAGATCTATGATGAGCGGCCGCTCAATTTGGATCCTCTGCAGTTTCTGGATTATTCCCTGGATGCCCTCGGCATCGATATAGATATTGAGAATGAGGCGCTGCTGGAAGATATTCCCAAAACTGGCCCCGTTCTAATCGTGGCCAACCACCCCTTGGGTGGGCTAGAGGGGATGGCTATTGCAAGAGTCATAGGCAGGTATCGACCTGATTTGCAGGTTTTAACCAATGAGCTGCTGCGCCTCATTCCCGAGCTTGCGCCTCTGTTCATAGGGGTAAATGTCCTCTCCAGCGACGCGGCCGCCGGCAACGTCGGGGGCATCAAGCAGGTGCACAAGCATCTTAAAAATGACGGTGCGGTATTACTTTTTCCAGCGGGTATGGTATCCGCCTATGAGTTCAGCCACCGCCGCATTCAGGACAAGCAGTGGAACCGCCTGGCAGGCCAGCTGCTGAAGCGCTATGAGGCTAGCTGCACCCCGGTTTACGTGGGGGGTAGAAATAGCGGCTATTTCTATGGGGCAGGGATGATTCATCCGCGACTGCGGACCATTTTGCTGCCGCGCCAGCTTGCCAACAAACAGGGTTACACGCTACCTCTCAAGATCGGGCGTCCCATCCCCGCCCAGGAGCTGCGGCTGTTGAAAAGCCCGATAGCCGCAACCCAATATTTGCGTGTAGCGACCGATGCTTTAGCAGAGGCAGACAAGTCGATGGAAGCGATATCCCTGGAGGGTATCGAGCCAATGGACCAGAAATACGGCATCTCTGAAGTAGAAAAAGCGATAGATGGCCTGGCCGATTGCAGGTTGGTAGAGCATGAGGAACTTGATGTCTATTGCGCGCCCTATGATCGCCTTGGGCCGATCATGGAGCAGATTGCGATAGCTAGGGAAATAACGTTCAGGGCAGTGGGTGAGGGCACCGGACTCGCCAAGGACTCGGATGAATTTGACCCTCGCTATCTCCACCTGTTCCTTTGGGATAAACAGAAGCAGAGGATAGCGGGTGCCTATCGGGTGGGACTGGTTGATGAAATCGTCGTCAAGCACGGCGTGAAGGGCCTTTACAGTCGCTCGCTCTATAGATACGACGAAGCTTTTGTCAATCGGCTGGGTTCGGCTATCGAGATGGGGCGGTCGTTTATTCATATCGATTATCAGCGCCGGCCTGTTTCATTGAATCTATTATGGCGAGGCATTGGGCAGATTCTCGTAAAAAACCCCAGGTATAACACTTTATTCGGATCGGTGAGTATTTCCAGGGATTACAGTGACCTGGCGCGAAGCTTGATTGCTGATACGATGCTGACCAATTTCAAGGCGAAAGATTTCGCTGCCCTGGTGGAACCTATTACCCCGCTAAAGGTCAGGAATCGGGTATGGACTGAGGACATGCTAGCAGAGTTGGCAAACGTCAAGATGCTTGGCAAATTAATAGGTCGCTGCGATCCCGGCAAGGCNGTGCCTGTTTTNCTGCGCCACTACCTCNCNCTNAATGGGAAGTTGGTCTGCTTTAATATCCACTCAAANTTTAATGATTCNCTGGANGGGCTGATCATTGTCGATGTGCGTAATACCGAGCGCAAGACNCTCAATCGATTNCTCGGNNCCGAAGGGCTGGAATATTTCATGTCNTNTCACCAGCTGNAAGACTNTGCCTAGCGCTGCCCAGCCAGGNCTCTTATAATNNCNTCATGNAAANATTAGTCGCTGTGCTCCAGTTATTGCTNGCNCTCATCCTGACGGTGGCGGTCATTTCNACCCTGGNCAACATGGTGCTCATCGCAACCCGGCCAGAAACCATTTCCGTGGTTAATGCCATAATCGGGCAGGGGGTATTAATCGTGTGNCTGGCGGCTCTAGCCAAAGTCATNGGCGGCAAGGGCTGGCGGNCTCTGAAAGGCGCTCCANAGGANGCNNNGAAGAANGCTGNCGAAGNCGNCTAATCCCGGCCNGTCACTCNCTATTTCGCCTGCACAGNCCCCTGATAAAAGAGTATAATCCAGCGCTTTTGANTCNAGGNTNGTCCAGCAAATGATCATCTTTGACGATNCTGANCNCTTNTCACAGTTNCATCAGAGCTGCGTGGCGACCATCGGCAAGTTCGACGGCGTGCATCTCGGGCATCAACTGATTCTCGATCAGGTGAAGCAGCGTGCCGAACAACTCAACTTGCCCTCACTGGTAATTTTGCTGGAGCCACATCCAGAGGAGTTTTTTGCCCGCGCTGATGGCGACTGTCCAGCCCGCCTCACGGCAGTGAGGGACAAGCTCGAACTGCTAGAAAGTTTTGGCATCGATTTCGTGTTTCAGCTGAATTTCAATCAAGGGACTAGCCAGCTCAGCGCGGACAGCTATATCCAGGACATATTGGTTGATGGCCTGGGTGTGTCCTGTTTCATAGTGGGTCACGACTTTCGTTTTGGCCACAAGCGCCAGGGTGATTTCAATATGCTGCTGGAACGCGGTGCGGAACTTGGTTTTGAAGTTGTTGAAACCGCCGCCTACGAATACAACGGCTTACGTATTAGCAGCACCTCGATTCGGGAAGAGCTCGCCAAGAGTAATTTCGACTTGGTTGAACAGTTGTTGGGTCGCCCTTATACAATGAAGGGTGAAGTCGAGCGTGGTGCGCAGCTTGGCACGGACCTGGGATATCCAACCTGTAATGTCAATCCACATCGAAAACGCATACCGCTGCATGGGGTCTATGCGTGCGAGGTCCGGCTCGGTGACAGCTTTCTGCGTGCTGCGGTTAACATTGGTTATCGACCCACGGTGACTGCAACAGGTGAAGCTTTGCTGGAAGCCCACATCCTTGATTTTGACGAAGATCTCTACGGCAAGTCCATAGAAGTGATTTTCCGCCAGAAAGTAAGAGACGAAGAAAAGTTCGATGGACTGGAAGCGCTAAAGGCGCAAATGGCGCTTGACGTCAAACAAGTGCGNGAAATATTGAGCGCGGCTGAAGCGCAGCACGCGAAAACATAGATCAAGACTAGTACAGACAAGACAACATGACTGACTATAGAGACACGCTTAACCTGCCCCAAACGGCTTTCCCTATGAAAGCTAATCTCGCGCAGCGGGAACCAAAGATGCTGGAGAAATGGACCGAGCAGGATTTGTATCGCAAGATCTGTGAGAAAAATTCAGGGCGCCCAAAATTTATTTTGCACGATGGGCCTCCTTACGCCAATGGTGAGNTGCACCTTGGGCATGCCATCAACAAAGCATTGAAGGACTTCGTCGTAAAATCACGCCAAATGAGCGGCTTCGACGCGCCGTATGTCCCAGGATGGGATTGTCATGGACTACCCATTGAACACAATGTGGAAAAAAAGAAGGGCAAGGCTGGACAAAAGATCAGTTTTTCTGAGTTTCGTGCAGCGTGCAGAGACTACGCGGCAGGGCAGGTAGAAACTCAAAAACAAGGCTTCATACGTCTTGGTGTGTTGGGAGATTGGGATAATCCCTATCTCACTATGAACCCCCACACCGAAGCAGATATCGTGCGTGCGCTCGGGCGCATTGCCGCTAACGGCCACCTGGTTAAGGGCTACAAGCCTGTTTATTGGAGTGTCGTCGGCGCATCTGCGTTGGCAGAAGCTGAGGTTGAATACCAGGACAAGAAGTCATTTGCCATCGATGTCAGGTTCGCCGCCAGTGACAGGAGCGACATGATGGCAAGCTTCGGTAATCCGGACGCCGCCGGATCGCTGCCTCTCTCCGTCGTAATCTGGACAACGACACCCTGGACGCTGCCTTCGAACCAGGCGGTGTGTCTCCATGGAGAGCTGGAATATGCGCTGGTCAAGTGTGAGCTTGCAGATTCTCAGGAGTTATTCGTGCTGGCGTCTGACATGGTGGGGAACATCATGGCGCGTTACGGCGCAAGCGCTTATGAAGTGCTGGGGACGACTCTGGGCAGTGAGCTAGAGCTGAAGCAGCTGCAGCATCCGTTTGTCGACAAGCAGGTACCACTGATCCTGGGCAATCACGTCACGACCGAAGCCGGTACTGGCGCGGTGCACACAGCACCCGACCACGGCCTGGATGATTTCTATGTAGGACTTAATTACGACATCGGCACTCTTAATCTCCTCGATGAAAATGGCGTGTTCAATGCCGGTGCTGGCGAGTTTGCCAATGAGCACGTTTATAAGGTCGATGAAAAAATCATTGACGTATTAAAAGCCAGGCGGGTGTTAGTGGCAGAAGAGACTATTACTCACAGCTATGCTCATTGCTGGCGCACCAAGACACCCCTGATTTACCGTGCCACGCCACAATGGTTTATCAGTATGAGTGAGAATAATTTATTGGGGTCAGCTTTAGAGTCGATCAAAGGGGTCAAGTGGATTCCTGATTGGGGGCAGGCCAGAATTGAGTTGATGTTAAAAGGCAGTCCAGATTGGTGTGTCTCTCGTCAGCGGACCTGGGGTGTTCCTATCACGCTGTTTGTGCATAAAGAAAGCCAGCAGCTTCATCCCCGCACATCAGAATTGTTTGAGGAAATCGCGACCAAAATCGAAACCGAAGGTATGGATGCCTGGTTCGAAGCCGAGGCTTCTGACTTCCTTGGTGAGGAAGCGGCAGACTACGAGAAAGTCACTGATACCCTGGATGTCTGGTTTGATTCCGGAGTCACACATTTTACGGTACTACAACGCCGTGAGGAACTGCAGTATCCCGCTGATCTTTATCTGGAGGGGTCGGATCAGCATCGGGGCTGGTTCAATTCATCCCTCAAGACCGCGATTGCCATATATGGCTCTGCACCGTATAAGGAATGCCTGACTCACGGCTTCTTTGTGGATGGTGAGGGCCGCAAGATGTCCAAGTCGCTGGGCAATACGGTGGCACCCGCCAAAATCTATCAGCAGTATGGAGCTGATATTCTGCGCCTTTGGGTTGCAGCCACGGATTTTCGCGGCGAAATGACGGTTTCAGATGAAATTTTCAAGCGAGTGGCGGATGCCTACCGGCGAGTCCGCAACACGGCGCGCTTTATGCTGGCAAATCTGAGTGGCTTCGAACCGGCAACTGATGTGGTCGCAACTGAGCAATTACTGGCCATAGACTACTGGATCGTCCGCCAGTGCCAACTGCTGCAGGCTGAAGTGATAGGGCACTATCATGAGTACAATTTTCTTAACATCTACCAGAAGCTACACAACTTCTGCATTATCGAACTTGGTGGGTTTTATCTTGATGTGATCAAAGATCGTCAGTACACGACCCAGTCAGATAGCAGGGCGCGCCGGTCTACCCAGACGGCCATGTATCAAGTACTTGAGATGCTGAGCAGAATGATCGCACCTATCCTGAGCTTTACCGCGGATGAAATTTGGCAAAACATTCCGGGAGAGCGAGCTAGCTCGGTATTTTTAACTGACTATTCGGACGCAGCGGATATTCTGCCTGAATCCGCCGATTTTACAGATGATTTCTGGCGCCAGTTGCTGGATGTGAAAACTGCGGTAAATCGCGAACTCGAAGTGAAGCGCGCCGAAAAAATAGTCGGTTCGGGCTTGAGCGCTGAAGTTGATCTCTATTGCGAAGGTGATCTGGCGGAGAACCTCGGTCGTTTGGACGAGGAGCTGCGATTCGTTTTAATCGTGTCTAGAGCCTCAATTTTACCGGCGGCAGCTGCCCCTAAGGCAGCGGTGAAGACAGAAGTTGAAGGTCTCAGTCTGACCGTAAGCGGCTCGGATCACAGCAAGTGCGAGCGCTGCTGGCATCATCGGGAAGACGTGGCTGCCAACGCTGAGCATCCCAGTCTTTGCCTGCGCTGTGTCAACAACGTCGACGCTGAGGGTGAGCAGAGGCGTTACGCCTGATAGTCCGTAACTGTACCAAGGTCCATGACAAATAAATCTGAAACGCCGATTACCATTGGTGCGCAGGTGACGCTGCATTTTTCACTAGCGCTTACCAATGGTGATCTTATTGATTCCAACTTCGGCAAGAATGCAGCTACTTTCCGGGTAGGTGACGGCAATATGCTGCCCGGGTTTGAGCAGATTCTGCTGGGACTGCAGGCGCAGGACGAGGTGGATCAGACTATTCCGGCAGCTCAGGCTTTCGGTAAGCCAAATCCGCGCAATGAACAGCTGCTCCCGCTTGAGAAATTTGACCATTTGCTGGAAGATGAATTGGTTCCCACGGAAGTGGGTAGCGTCGTTTCCTTCAAAGATCCGGGTGGTTTTGATCTGCCTGGTGTGGTTAAAGAAATTGGTGAGAAGACGATCAAGATAGATTTTAATCATCCTCTGGCGGGAAAGGACATCGTCTTCAAGGCAAAGATTCTCTCTATATTGCCCGCTGAAGAGCGGGCTATTGAGATCAAACTGTAATGAGCGAAGCGCTAAGCGAAACAAATGAAATACGCGCGTCCCCGGTAATTCGGCTAGCCAACCCGCGCGGCTTCTGCGCCGGGGTTGACCGCGCTATCGATATCGTCAACAGTGCCCTGGATATATACGGCGCGCCGATCTATGTCCGCCATGAAGTCGTGCACAATAAGTTTGTTGTAGAGACGCTGCGGACTCGTGGAGCCGTGTTTGTGGATGAATTGTCAGATATTCCGGTTACTGACGAACGCGGTCGTCCATCAATTGTGATATTTAGTGCCCATGGCGTTTCCCAGCAAGTCAAAGACGAGGCGCAAGAAAAGGGTTTTAAGGTGTTTGACGCGACCTGCCCCCTGGTGACCAAAGTGCACCTGGAGGTCATTAAATTCAGTCAGGCGGGGCAGGAATGTATCCTTATCGGCCATCAGTTCCATCCTGAAGTGGAAGGCACGATGGGGCAATACGACGGCGGTCGTGGCGGCAGAATTTACCTGGTGGAGTCAGTCGATGATGTGCAGCGGCTTGAGATTGCACACCCAGATCGAGTGTCCTATGTTACCCAAACCACCCTTTCAATGGATGACACTGCCCGCATTATCGATGCCCTGCGGGAAAAATATCCCGCCATCGAGGGTCCGCGAAAAGAGGATATTTGCTACGCTACTCAAAACCGGCAGGACGCTGTTAAGCAGCTGGCGCTGGAGTGTGATCTGCTATTGGTAGTCGGGTCGCCAAACAGCTCTAACTCCAATCGTCTTAAAGAACTCGCCGAGCGCCTGGGTTGTGATTCTTATCTGATTGATAGCGTAGACGATATCGACCCGCGATGGTTCGAGGGCAAGAGCCGCTACGGCATTACCGCAGGGGCCTCTGCCCCCGAAGTCCTGGTGGAGCAAGTCGTGAGCAGGCTTAACGAGATGACAGATGTGGCGCCACATGAACTCCCAGGTGTGGAAGAAAACATAGTCTTCAGCATGCCAAAGGAACTGAGACCTACCTGATTTAGAGTTTGCTCAGCTCGTCAAACTTCGACTTCAACGCATCTGCGGCTGCTTGCAACTCCTGCTGCTTCTGACGTTCCTTTGCGACAACGGTGTCTGGTGCGTTGCTCACAAATTTCTCATTATTCAGCTTCCCTGAGACCGCTTTGAGTCCAGCTTCAAGCTTTCCAATTTCTTTTTCCAGTCTTGCTTGCTCGGCACTAACATCGATCAGGCCAGCTAAAGGTACCAGGACTTCCACATTACCATAGAGACCGGTTGCCGCGGCTGGTGCCTCAGATTCCNCGGGCAGCCATNCGATGCTTTCCAGCTTCGCTAATTTTTGAAGATANACCAGGNTTGACTGCAANTAATTCTGGTCTTGCTCCTNGCTGCCCCGCAGGAAAACACTAATGGTTNTCGCAGGGGAGATATCCATCTCACCGCGNATGTTTCGAATAGCAACGAT
This sequence comes from Gammaproteobacteria bacterium, assembly GCA_002684935.1. GTDB lineage: Bacteria > Pseudomonadota > Gammaproteobacteria > Pseudomonadales > Pseudohongiellaceae > UBA9145. The sequence continues at coordinate 9,073 of NYWC01000022.1, read as the reverse complement.
AATGCCCTTGAGCCAGTCGATTTCNGACTGGGCGGCAACGTCGACATTGCCGGCGTCGAATTCTGGGTAGGGTTGCAGCATGATGCTGTCACCCGTGATGCCGAGTGCAGGCGCCAATTTCTGCCATATCTCTTCGGTGAGAAACGGCATAAACGGATGCAGCAGACGCAGGCTGCGCTCCAGTACCGTGAGCAGCACTTTGCGACTGGCCTGGGCGGCCTCAGGATTATTATCTTCATCCCACAGAATGGGTTTGGAAAGTTCCAGATACCAGTCGCAGTACTCGTTCCAGATAAACTCATGTAGAGCCTGTGAGGCAAGGTCAAAGCGATANTTATCNACTGCNTCCAGCACTCCGCTGNTGGTCTGTTCAAGTCTGCTCAGGATCCAGCGGTCAGCGCTGGAGAGTTGGGCAGGATCCCAGTCTGTGGCAATCGCTTTGCCTTCGCTGTTCATCATGGCGTAGCGGGCAGCATTCCATATCTTGTTGCAAAAGTTGCGGAATCCTTCGGTTCGTCCCACATCGAATTTTATGTCTCGTCCAGTTGCAGCCAGCGAGTAATAGGTGAAGCGCAGGGCATCAGTGCCGTAGGCAGCAATACCCTCTGGAAAACTGTCGCGGGTCAGGCGCTCAATCTTCTCTTTCAGCTGGGGTTGCATCATGTCAGCCGTACGCTTTTGTACCAGCTCATTAAGCTCTATGCCATCGATCAGATCAATTGGGTCCAGGATATTGCCCTTGGATTTGGACATTTTCTGCCCATGTTCATCACGAACCAGGCCAGTGATATAGACTTTCTTAAACGGAATTTCCCCGGTGAACTTCAGTGTCATCATGATCATCCGAGCAACCCAGAAGAAGATAATGTCGAAGCCGGTTACTAGTACATCTGTCGGATGAAATTTGTTGAAGTATTCCCTGTCGTCTGGCCATCCCANGGTGGAGAACGTCCACANGGCAGAGGAGAACCAAGTATCGAGGACGTCTTCGTCCTGGCGCAATACCACACTATCGGCGATTGAGTGTTGCGCGCGAACGTCTGCCTCGCTGTGGCCAACGTAAACGTTGTTGTCTTCGTCATACCAGGCGGGAATACGATGCCCCCACCACAGCTGTCGGCTGATACACCAATCCTGGATATTGCGCATCCAGGCGAAATAAGTNTTCTCCCAGTTCTTTGGCACAAACTCGATATCGCCATCTTCAACCGCCTTGATGGCAGGGTCTGCGAGGGACTGGATTGCCACATACCATTGATGAGTAAGATAGGGCTCTATCACGACCCCGCTTCTGTCACCACGGGGCACCTTGAGTTTGTGTGGCTCAATCTTCTCTAGTAGTCCCAGTGCTTCCAGATCAGCAACAATCTTTTTCCTGGCGTCGAAGCGATCCAGGCCACGATAGGCTTCCGGTGCCTCGCCATTAATACTGGCGTTGTCGGTGAGGATATTGATGACTTCCAGATCATGACGCTTGCCCATTTCATAGTCGTTGAAGTCATGGGCGGGCGTTATTTTGACGCAACCGGTGCCAAATTCGAGGTCAACGTAGTCATCCGCAATGATTGGTATGTTTCGGTTGCAAAGCGGCAAGTCTACAAATTTACCGACCAGGTGAGTGTACCGCTCATCTTTTGGGTGAACAGCCACTGCGGTATCCCCGAGCATGGTCTCTGGTCGGGTAGTGGCAATCGTGAGGTGTTGATTGGAGTCGGCAATAGGATAGTTGAAGTGCCAGAGCTGCCCATCTTCCTCTTCCGAGATTACTTCAAGATCGGAGATGGCGGTGCGCAGCTGGGGATCCCAGTTCACCAGTCTATTACCCCGATAGATCAGCCCCTCTTTATAAAGGTCGACAAAGACTTTCTCCACCACCGCGGAAAGCTGTTCATCCATGGTGAAGCGTTCACGAGACCAATCCAGGGAGGAGCCCATTCGACGGAGCTGTTGTGTGATGATTCCGCCAGACTCTTCTTTCCAGTCCCATACCTTGCCAACAAAGGCTTCTCGGCCGACTTCATGGCGGTTGGTTTCGGCAGCGGCAAGCTGTCTTTCCACAACCATCTGGGTGGCGATACCCGCATGGTCTGTGCCTACCTGCCATAGGGCCTGGCGCCCTTGCATGCGGTGAAATCTTATCAGCGCATCCATGATGGCATGCTGAAATCCATGCCCCATGTGTAGGCGGCCCGTCACATTGGGTGGCGGAATGACAATGCAGTAAGGGGCTCCTTCACCCTGTGGCGAGAAATAGCCCCGTTGTTCCCAGAGTTTGTACCAGCGTTCTTCGATTTGCTGCGGTTGAAAAGTCTTTTCCATCAATGCCTGTTCTGCGAGTTATTTGAGGTTCAGGGAGGCGCAAGTATACATCAAGCCCCCTGAGTTTGTGGCAGTGAGGGTTCTTCGAGTCAAAGTTTGTGGGTTTCGGGTTTGCATCCCTGTTGTTGATAGTAGCGGTAGTTCTGACGCCCGAGATCCAACTCCCCGGGATCCGCGCTCAAAACTTCATTGACTCGCTGGTATCGGTCCAGATTCTGACAAGGTGTCCTTGAGAGATTGATAAAGACATCGTCGAACGCCTCCTGGTCTGACTCGGTGCCGATGACGAGCTGCTCTGCTGCAGGCTGGCCCGATTCGGCGATGGAGTGGGGAAGGAAACTTGCCGGTTTAAACTGCCAGAGCAGNGCATCCATTTGTCTGGCTTGCTCCGGCGAGTCTACTTGAAGGAACACGCGGTGNCCCAGCCGCACAGCTTTATCAGCGAGTCGGCAGGCAAATTGCTGCCGGCTGTTCTGGTCTGTGCTGCTCAAGGCGTAAAAATTTATCTGGGCCATCGATCTTATCTAAGTGTCTAAATATGAATCCCATAAAAGGTCGCAGGACATGGAGTTTATGTAAGGATAACTTCAGGTACGACGACCTGATNCTAAGCCTTTTGGGTCAGCAGATACTGCATCAGTAGGCTCACGGGTCGCCCGGTTGCGCCTTTCCGGGCNCCGGAGTGCCANGCGCTGCCNGCAATATCCAGGTGTGCCCATTTNTGTTTTTCTGTAAAGCGNGACAGGAAACACGCCGCAGTGATGGTGCCAGCTCGCGGGCCACCGATATTGGCGATGTCAGCGAAATTGCTATTCAACAGACTTTGGTATTCATCCCAAAGCGGTAGTTGCCAGGCGCGGTCCAGAGACTCTTCGCCGCACTCCAGCAGGGTCGCTGCAAGCTTGTCNTCATTGCTCAACAGGGCATTGGCCTGGGAGCCAAAGGTCGCGACTGCTGCACCGGTCAGGGTGGCGATGTCGATGATGGTGCGGGGTTTGAAGCGTTCGGCATAAGTAAGTGCATCGCAAAGTACCAGGCGTCCCTCAGCGTCAGTATTGAGGATCTCGATAGTCGTGCCCGACATGCTGGTGACGATGTCGCCGGGCTTGGTTGCTTTGCTGCCAGGCATGTTCTCGGCAGCAGCGACAATGGCNACCACATTNATAGGNAGCTTGAGTTCGGCGACACAGCCTAAGGTGGCGATCACACCTGCGGCGCCACACATATCAAACTTCATTTCGTCCATGCCACCACCGGGCTTGAGGCTGATGCCGCCGGTGTCGAACGTGATGCCTTTGCCAACCAGNGCATAGGGTCGACTNCTGCNAGNCGCCCCCTTGTANTGCATGACNATTAGCTTGGCCTCTTCAACCGAGCCAGCNGAAACAGAGAGCAGTGAGCCCATGCCTAAACGTGCCATCTGTTTTTCAGANAGGATTTGGGTGGTGACAGACTTGNTTCTTNCNGCNANGGCCTGAGCTTCGTTNGCTAGAAAAGTTGGCGTACAGACATTNCCTGGCAAGTTGCCAAGGTGTTTGGCGCGATTAATNGCTTTACCAATGGCNTGGCCNGTTCGCAAAGANTCATNAATAGTCTTGCGGCGTGCACCGGCCGGAGGAGAGACGCTNNCGGATTTTATTGCTGGTTTTTTGCCTTTTNTNCTCTTGGTCGCGTCGTAGCNGTAGTAAACATCCTCCAGCTCNTGTGCNANGCGTGCCGTAAGCCAGNGATATTCCCTGTCTGTNANGTCGGCGGAGGCNAGGGCGAAGTGNGCGTTGCTAGCCTGGGTNTTNCTGACGGCACTGGCGGCGGACTTGANCAGTTTGGCAGCGNTACGGGCGTTCAGCTGCTTGCGATCGCCGGCACCAACCAGAATTAANCTTTGGGCACTNATTCCTTTGGGCTTGTACAGCAGGATTGTTTCACCGAGCTTGCCATTAAAATCGCCTGACTTGAGAANTGCAGAAANAGCCTTACCTGANGCGTCGTCAAGCTGCTTGGCTTCGGCTGACAGAGTGTTCTTGCTCCAGACAGGAACCANCAGACATTCAGTCGGCAGCTTGTCGATAGCACCTGCTTTAATTAAATACCTCATCGCGTGCATGCGCCTCCTGGGCGCTCGGGGAAAATGGGGAACAAATTGATGCGACAATCCTAAAGATATTCAAATAGTTAAGCAACATGCGTTAATTGTTACGCAAAGGACACTTTTGGAGCTGAAAATATTTGTCGAGATTTCGCCGAATTGTGCCCACAGAAATGAACCAATTCGAGCGCATATTGTCTCAATTTAGTGATGCAGTTGCTTGCTACAAGGAGAAGTCATGCCTCGCGTAAAAGTCACCAGTCCTGATCANTTTTTGTTCAGCATGGAAAGNACAGTCGGCATTAGTGATGTTAACTATGCCAAGCACCTCGACAGTGTTGCCATGGTGCAAATTCTGCACGAGGCGCGGCTGCAGTTTCTCGCCAGTTTGGGTTTCACTGAAGCCAATGTCTTCGGCTACGGTATTGTGGTGACTGACCTTGCTATTGACTACCGCTCGGAGTCATTTTCAGGTGACCGTCTAATTATCGATGTCGGTGTCGACGACTTCAATCGGTATGGCTTCGATATCGCCCTGCAGGTCACAAACAGCGCGGTGGAGACAGTCGTCTGCCAGGCCAAGATTGGCGTGGTGTTTTTTGACTTCGATAAGCACCAGATCACCTCGGCCCCGCCGGCGGTTCTGGAGTTACTGGGNAGACGTGAAGAAAANGTTGCCTGAAATTACACTCAGCTAGCGGTTAGAACGGTCGATGCGAACGTGGAGGCACCACCACGCGGGTGCTTGAAAAGCGGTCGTGCAGGGCATCACCGTTTCCATCAAGGTAAAGCCAGAAGTATCCCACCCCCAGTAGGAAGAAACTCGGCCACGCCAACAGGTATCTGCGGACCGCCTGTGCGAATGTAACCAACTCTCCATTTGGCTGCTGAGTGCGCAGACGCCAGGCAATCATGCCCAGAGTCTGGCCGCTGCGGGTCCAAAACCAGGCATAGAAAGAGAAACTGCTGACAACCATCATNAGAAACAGGACCGTATCCTGTATCGGGTCAGTTTCNACGCGGCCATTTACCACCTGATTAGTCTCGGTACCAAACAAAAACTGAATGAAATATCCCAACACCATCCAGATGGCTACCACCAGGAAACCGTCGTAAAGCATGGCTGCCAGGCGACGCCAGAGTCCGGCTGCCGGCAGGCTTGTAGACGACTCATGGTCTGGTTGAGTTGGTTCGAATGCAGTCAAAGTGATGCGCTAACCCAGTTCGGCGCTGCGCGCTGAGCACGCGCCTCGCTGCTTGCATTGACGAGTTTCATTAGCTGCGCTGAATTGAATTACCAAGGCGTATCCTTAATCGCTNGCTCGGACCAGANGCGGGCAGTATATAACGATCAGGAAATAGGTCCAATTTGTTACTAAACTGTTGAAATTGTATTTAAATAACGGGTTTGCGAGCCTTCNGAATACTCGTCAGNGTGNGATTTTGGTATNATTCGNTNCGCCTNCGGCAATGTTCTACCTATTANCCCTCCCTTTAAATCGCCAGGCGCACTCGCTAACACAGCCAGGACAGGTCAATGAATAACACAGCCCAGCCAAGGCACATTCGGCTGATGGACACGACACTACGCGATGGCGAGCAGACCCAGGGCGTTTCTTTCTCGGTTAACGAGAAGGTAAATATCGCCAGGGCGCTGCTGCAATCTCTGCAGGTTGATCGCATTGAAGTTGCATCAGCTTGTGTTTCAGACGGAGAAAAGCACGCGGTGTCACAGATTGTTGCCTGGGCTGAGACGCAGGGTCTGGTCGATCGTGTCGAGGTGCTTGGCTTCGTCGATTACAAGCGTAGCGTAGATTGGATTGCTGAAGCTGGCGGCCGTGTGATTAATTTGTTGTGCAAGGGCAGCGAAAAGCATTGCCGCGAGCAGCTAGGCAAGACGCTGGATATTCACGTCGCGGATATCAGTCGCACCGTGGAGTATGCCGAGGCGACTGGACTCAGGGTCAATATGTATCTGGAGGACTGGTCGAACGGTTACAAGGACAGCAGGGATTATGTGCTCGGTTTGGTCANCGGTACTAGTCATCTCAATATTGGTCATTACTTGCTGCCTGATACCCTAGGCCTGATGTCACCTAGTGAGGTTACTGTCGCGCTCACGGACATGCTGTCCGAGTTTCCCGATAAAGAATTCGATTTTCACCCCCATAATGACTATGGTCTCGCTACAGCAAACGTCATGGCAGCAGTGGCGGCTGGTATCAACAATATTCACTGCACTGTTAACTGTCTTGGGGAGCGGGCTGGTAACGCTTCGCTGGCCGAAGTCGCCGTCGCTTTAGCAGACAAGATGGGCATGCAGCTGTCAGTGGATGAAACCCATATCACCATGGTTAGTCGCATGGTTGAGAATTTCTCTGGTAAGTGGATAGCGGCCAACACACCAATTGTTGGGGCTGATGTTTTTACCCAGACTGCGGGTATTCATGCGGATGGTGATCTGAAGGGCGACCTCTATAAGAGTGCTCTTAGCCCGGAACGCTTCGCGCGGAAGCACAGCTATGCTCTGGGTAAGATGAGCGGGAAAGCGTCGCTCAAGAACAATCTTGATGAACTGGGAATCCAGCTGTCTGAAGAAGAAAGAGTAAAGGTATTGGAACATGTGGTCCGGTTGGGAGATTCTAAGCAGGTAATTACGACAGAGGACCTGCCTTTCATCATCGCCGACGTGATGGAAAGCAAAGAATATCATCACATCACGCTACTGAATTGCTACATCAACACCGGCTTCAATGTGGATAGTACTGCCAGTGTAAGAGTGGAAATAGAAGGAGAAATACAGCAAGGCACCGGATCCGGCAACGGTGGCTTCGACGCCTTTATGGATGCGATTACGGGCATTCTCAAGCAAAAGGATTTCACCATGCCGGAATTGGTGGATTACGAGGTTCATATTCCACGCGGCGGTCAAACTGACGCCTTGACCGAGTGTATTATCACCTGGCAGTCAGGAGAGCGTGACTTCAAGACCCGTGGTGTGGATGCAAATCAGGTGATGGCTGCGGTGAAAGCCACTCTCAGGATGGTGAACCTGAAACTGCATAGCCTATAGGTCAGCATCCACTGGCAGTGAGTGCTTGCTAAAGTTTGCGTAACTCTTCCACCACCAAATCGCCGAAGCCATTGGTGCTGATCATTCTGACATCGCTTCCGGGCTTGGATAGGTCCGGCGTAGAGTAGCCCTGGCCAAAAACCGACTGCATAGCCTGCCAGACATTGCGAGCTTCCGCGTCCATACCGAAACTCATTTCCAGCATCATTGCCACTGAGCCGATCATGGAGTAGGGGTTGGCAATTTTCTGTCCCGCGATATCGGGAGCGGAACCGTGTGACGGCTCATAGTAGGCTTTCTCTGGTCCTATACAGGCAGAGGGCATCAAGCCGAGTGAGCCAAGAATGCCGCCACCCTGGTCGCTCAGGATGTCGCCAAACATATTTTCCATCACCATGACGTCAAATTGGCCCGGGTTCAGGCATAAAAAGGTGGCCGCGGCATCTACCAAAATGTGTTTGATTTCCACGTAAGGAAAATCCGCTCCCACTTCTTCCATGACCTCGTTCCACAGCACGCTTGATTTCAACACATTGCTCTTATGGATATTGTGTAACACGCCCTTGCGCCTCTGGGCAGTTTCAAAAGCCACCCGCGCGATGCGTGCGATCTGGTCCTCATCGTATTCAAGGCTCTCATTGACGTAGCGCCGGCCGGCATCGTTGACTCCGGTTTCTTTTTTGCCGAAGTACAGGCCGCCAACCAGTTCGCGAATAATAATGAAGTCCACGCCGTTACCGATTATTTCCGGTTTGAGCGGGGAGAAGTGGGCGATCTCCTTGGGCAGGTAAACTGGCCGAAAGTTTGCAAAAGTGTCATAGCGTCGACGTAGCGGCAGCAGCGCGCCGCGCTCCGGTTGCATATCCACAGGAATTTTCTTGGACTCTTCATGACTCAGCCCGATTGGCCCTTTCAGGATTGCATCGGCGCTATCGCACAGGGCTTTGGTATCATCAGGGAAAGCATGACCGTGGCTAAAATAAGCGCTGGCACCAAAGGCGCCGCTCTCCAGTTGAAACTCGATATCGTTGCGTTCTGCCACAAGTTTCAGAACTTTGACTGCTTCAGCCATGATCTCGGGGCCGATGCCATCACCATCCAGCAGCGCGACTTTATGCGTAGTCATACTTGAGTCCTACTTTGTCAGTTTGCAGAGCGATGACGATGCATCGCGGATCGGCGCGTAATCTACCATATGTACGGGAAAGCACAACCGGGTGACTGTTTTGGAGTTGAGAGAGACTGGATAGCTGCCCGATAGAGGCTTTGATGCTGCCGGGGGAAAGGAAAATTTATCCCAGTGTCTGCAGCACTGCAGAAACTTGGCAGATAATTATGATGGTTAGGACAATCACGATCCCACAGACCATACCATCGCTCAATAGGGGCTCTGCAGGTCTCCTCCTGCTTCCGACAAAGCATTTAACATATATCCAAATAACGTCGAACGGCCAAGTTGCGGACCCGCAACTGCTATCCGCTGATTTTGCTGCATTTCCACGCCCACAAAAACCAATCCCCCGAGCAGCCCAAGCATCCCCAATAGTTGAATCCATGTATCTAATCTAACTTTTTTCATGATGTATTAAACGCAT
>NYWC01000021.1 GCA_002684935.1 Gammaproteobacteria bacterium | reverse complement strand
AGCACAGATACTTCATCGCAAACTTTTAGTACATCTTCCAGGCGATGGGAAACGTACAGCACACTGAGTCCCGCATCTGCTCGATCACGAATGATTTTATGTATGCGATCGGCTTGAGGGCCAGTGAGTGCTGAAGTGGGCTCATCCAGAATCAAAAGCTTGCAATTAGCCTCAGGCATCGACAGTGCTTTCGCCAGTTCCACGAGTTGCCTCTGTGCCAGGGTTAGAGTTGATAGCCCGTCTTCAGCGCTCACCTCTACGAGCCCCACCAGATCCATCAGTTCTCTTGCCCTTGCCCTCAACTGCACTCCCGCGATACCTAGTGACCGACATGGCAGATCAGATAAGAGAATGTTTTCGGCTACAGAAAGTGTCTCAATCAAACTAAGCTCCTGATATGCCAGCGCTACCCCATGATCCAGTGCTTTGCGACGAGAACTGCGGGAATAAAAGGTACCGTTAAGACTGATCTCACCCTCATCGGCAGCCAGCAGACCAGAAACTATATTGATAAGTGTAGATTTGCCTGCGCCATTCTCTCCAACCAGACCATGCACACTGCCGCGCATGATCTGGAGTCCAACCTGTTTGAGCACAGGAGCAGCGAAGCGTTTACTGAGTCCCTCGATTTTAAGTCGGACGGTCAAGAGATCATAATTCTCTAATTAGCTTGGAATGATTGTGCAGTGATGAGCTCAAGTGGAGTTTCCCTGTCGGCCGGGATGATCCCGTTTGCCAATATCTCAAGCGCATATTCGATGCCAAACACTGCGAGTTGATCTCCAAACTGATCGACTGTTGCAATGACTACTCCTGACTCGATAAGCGGGTGGATGGCGGTGATATTGTCAAAGCCGGCGATTATCACTGGATGGTCAAACCCAGCCATACCTAATGCGGAGGCAGCCCCTAGCGCCATATTGTCATTGGCCGCGAGAATGACATCCAAATCAGGGAACTGAGAAAGAATGGCTGAAGTGACTTGGGCGGAGCGTGTTTGATCCCAGTCGGCACTTTGCAGAGACACCACTTCCATGCCTGCCGCCGAAACTGCCTGCTCAAAACCCGTGCGTCGCTCAATTGAATTGAACGCAGAGGGAATACCTTCCAATATCGCGACTTGACTCGACGCGGGCAAATTCTGTAGCGCATAATCTCCGACCATTCGAGCGCCTTCGAGATTACTTGGCCCTATAAAGGGAATCTGTAGGTCGTATTCTGCCAGCACTGAGGGCTCGAGCCGATTATCTATATTGATTACCGCAATCCCCGCTGCTGCGGCACGTGAAAGGGCTGGAACCAAAGCTCTTGAATCCGCCGGCGCGATCACTATGGCGTCGACCCCTGAGCTGATCATCTGATCCACCAATGCCACCTGCTGTGCTAGATCGCTCTCATTGCGAATACCGTTAACGACCAATTTATATTGATCTGCATGAGCTAACTGATGGGTTTCAGCACCATTGGCCATATTGACGAAAAACTCATTGGCCAGTGACTTCATCACTAGGGCGATTCGGGGTGTATCAGCGGTGCCAGCAGAATCAACTAGTGAGCTCGTCGATTCTTCAAACCCACAAGCCAGCAGACCCATCAGCGCAATTGCCAGCAGCATTGTTCGCACTTTATTCATCTACTTTACCTATTAAAATTGCCAATGAGCGCAGACGGCAGAAGTTTCAATCGCCCAAGAACTTGTATTCAGAATGAATATCTCATTATTATCGAGCCTAAAAAGTAGTTAACAATCTACTGTATCAGGTCACAAGAATAAAGAAGCCTTGAATTCAACGGCAAGGAGAAACTGCCCGTGAAGCAATTACGCTTAATCCGCACACTATTAATCCACCTGAGTCTAGCTCTCTCCGCCACCTGCGCAACTGTAGCGATGGCAGCTGAAGAACCAGTCACTATGTCCACTGTCACGCTGCGTGACAAGATCAAAGGCGCCTGGGCAGCCCAAACCATAGGCGTCACTTACGGTTTCCCGGTTGAGTTTCGATTTAACAGTGTAAGGGTGCCTGATGACCATGAAATTCCTTGGTATGACGGCTACCTGCTGGAAACCTTCTTGGAGCGCCCCGGTGCTTACGATGACATCTACATGGACTTGAGCTTTGTTCAGGTTTTTGAAGATGAAGGCTTCGATGCACCAGAGCAATCTTTTGCCAACTCCTTTGCCAATGCTGAATATAGCCTCTGGTTTGCCAATCAGGTGGCACGCTACAACGTGTTGAACGGACTCGCGCCACCAGAGTCTGGCCACTGGCTCAACAACCCCGCTGCTGACGATATCGACTTTCAGATTGAGGCCGACTTCGCCGGACTCATGACGCCAGGCATGGTGAACTCAGCCATCGAGATCAGTGATAAGGTAGGCCACATCATGAATTATGGTGATGGCTGGTATGGCGGTGTCTTTATCGCCTCCATGTATTCCCTAGCCTTTGTGGAAAACGACATTGAAACAATCATTAATAAAGCGATCAACGTCATTCCTGAAGAGAGCGACTTTCACAAAATAATCGATGACGTTATTGCTCTGCATAACGAGAATTCTGAAGATTGGAAATTTGCCTGGGAAGGCATCAACCAGGAGTGGGCCCACACTGATCTTGGTCCTCGCGGCATCATGAATGACTTTAATATCGACGCCAAGATAAATGCTGCCTGGGTCGTGCTTGGCCTGCTCTATGGCGATGGCGATTTCGGTAAAACCATGGAAATTGCAACCCGCGCCGGCGACGATGCCGACTGCAACCCTGCTTCGGCGGCGGGTATTCTCGGGACAATTTACGGTTATGAGGCTATCCCAGAATTCTGGAAACAGGGCTTAGCGGAAGTAGAGGGATTGGATTTTGCGTATACGACTATTTCTCTCAACGAAGCCTACGAGATGTCTTTTCAACACGCTCTAGAGATGATCCGGCGAGAAGGTGGATTGGTTAGCGAGACTAGCGTTACCATTCCAATTCAGACTCCTGATGTGGTTCCGTTCGAGGACGCATTCGAGGGTCATTACGCAAAAGAAAGACTCCAACTGGGGTCTGGGGTTGGCCTGGAACGCACTTTGCTTGAGATGGACGAATCCTATTCCTTCGATTTTAACGGAATTGGGTTTGCAATCCTGGGTGCCGCACAAACCGATGTCGAGGAAGACTACGTCTTTACTGCCGAGCTACATATAGATGGTGAACTGATCGAAACAGCCCTTTGGCCAACCAATTTCGTCAAACGTCGATTTTACCTGTTCTGGCAATATGATCTGGATGCAGGTGAGCATGCGGTAGAGATTAGATTGCAGAACCCCAGCGACAGTGCCCGCGTAATGCTAAATACGATTGTCACTTATGGTAATGAACCACTCGCTGCCGACTAATTTTAGGTCGCGATATCAGGCAAAGAATATGAACTTCCCAATTCGATGGAGCACCACAGTTTTATTTGCAGCCTTTGCCACATTGACATTTGCAGATCCTGTCAAAATCATCTTCGATACTGATATGGGCAACGATGTGGACGATGCACTCGCCCTGGCCATGCTGCATTCGCTGCAAAGCCGAGGTGAAAGCGAGCTTTTAGCCGTTACAATCACGAAAAACCATGAGGACGTTGCCCCTTATGTTGATGTGCTCAACCATTTCTATGGTCGCGGCGACATTCCTATAGGCATCACGGACGGCGAAGTCACACCAGAAAAGAGCAGGTTTACGCCCATTATTCACGAACAGGAAGGTGGAAACCCCATTTATCCACGTAGTATTGATGTGGGTGACCTGTTACCTGCTGCTGTTGACCTGCTGAGAGAAACTCTAGCCAATCAAAAAGATCAATCCGTAGTCATTATTCAGGTGGGCTTCTCGACCAACTTAGCAGCATTAATGCAGACCTGACCTGACACGTACTCACCTCTTGCAGGAATGGATTTAATCCGGCGAAAAGTGAGTCATATTTCGATCATGGCGGGTGCTTTTACCAATATTAATGGTTCCCCACACCTAGAATATAACATCGTCAACGACATCGCCTCAGCACAGCAAGTGGCGAACGACTGGCCAACTCCTGTGATCTGGAGTGGTTTCGAAATTGGTCTGGCGATTCGCTATCCAGCGATAAGTATTGAAAATGATTTTGATTATGTGGATCGACATCCGGTTGCCGAATCCTATCAACTCTNCATCCCTACTCCTCATGAGCGNCCCACATGGGATTTGACCAGTGTGCTGTGGGCNGTGCGAAAGAATCGGGATTACTTCGGCCTNTCAGCTCAAGGCAAGGTTGAGATCCTTGCCAACGGAGAAACTCTATTTAACGAGNGTCCGGATGGACTGCATCAATACTTGACGATTAATGATGCAATGATCGAAGGNGTGCGAGAATTGNTAGCAGCATTAGTGAGTGAGCCTCCTTNATTCAATCCTCAAATAAAAACCCGGCTCAGGCACGGCNNTAAAAATACGGCATTGATAACGCATTTTTGTTNATACCTAAAANTTTAGGGACACTGATATTTTTGATAGCCTAGCGTGTCGAGAAAAAAACAAATTTNTCCTTGTTAANGCTCACTGCTGGGGGCCGCCGCAATAAGCGCTTCCCAGAACACATCGTTGAAACTGCTTCCCGGTCTGCTGCCACTTGACCCTAATCGGGTCACCACGAGGTTCAGACTCGGCACCAGGTACAACTTGCGATCTCCAGCGCCTTGCATGGCAATCAAATCTTCAGGAGCCGAGGGAATCAGGGGCCCTTCGCGAAGAGTTGCCTGAGCACGGGTACTGAGGGAAAACGCTTGCCCGTTAAGCCACCACAGGTAGCCATAAGCCGGATTCAATTCTTGAGAAGACGATAGCATCTCAGNGAGGAATTCCTTGTCCTCAATCACAACTTCTCCATCCCAGACTCCACCGGCCTGGATCATCAANCCAAAACGCGCCAGATCTCTNGCCGTNGTCGATAATCCAACCGCAATGGNNGAATTGGNCCAGGGCCTGGGCGTCCATGCAGTGTATTGAGCACCTATGGGCTCACTNATCCAGTTTACCGTAAGCTCATTACGCTCCATACCGGTGGCCGCCATCAACACGCGCATGGTGGCGTGATAAACCGGTGTGTTATACAACCAGAGTGAACCTGCTTCTCCGGCATAGCTGAAGTCAGAGTTCAAGCCGCTGATCATGCTCAGCAAATGCTTGATAGTGACCGCCTGCTCCTGCACAGAAGTTGCCCGCGACCAGCCTTCGCCCAGATAGTTTGACACCGGATCATCGAGCTGCAAAAAGCCACGCGCTTGTGCCATGCCGGCCAGAATCGCTACCACACTCTTCTGGGCCGATGCCACGTCCTCTATGGCACGGCCGCTGCCATCTCTACCCTGCAAATAGCGACTATAGACTTCGCTTTCCGGCAANTCCCAATACCTTTCAGCCAGGATACGGCCATTGTGGAGCATCACGACTCCTGAGGAATTTCTCTCGCCAGCAATATCCAGTGCTGCAGAGAGCCTAACTTCATCCCAGCCTACAGCAAAGGGAGTAACGGACTCCCAGGCTCCGGTTGCCGGGGGAAAATAAAATTCAGCCGCGGCCGCCGGGTAAGCAATTGCACAGAGGAAAGCAGCCTGCATGAGTAGATAGTTTACTTTATTCATTTTTTATTCCTGTAATGACTTAGGAGAATAAACTACATAAGTGAAACCCAGCATTCTTCAGCGCATAGAGATGCCAGGGATTGTATTCATTGTTGCTGGTATGGTTACCATAGAAATTTAATAATGGCTGAAATCAAAAAAAATTGACCGTTGCCACTATCTTACCATTTAGGTTTCAAAGTAACCTCATTCCTTCACAGATTATCTCTCCAAAGGGGTAGGTGACATGTCACTGACTTGTCTGCTTACGCCGGGCATAGATTGGATCATTCTTANCGAAGTAAACCAGTGGTCGCTTTATTTATAGATGAATAAATTAACTTTGGAGGATGCTGCNAATAATGAAGCCAATAACAACTATGATNCTGCTCTGCCTCACCCTGGCCACCGCAGCACAGGAGTACGAGAACAATCCGCGCATCCTTTCTATATACCANGGACTCGACCCCTTACCGCCGAGAGCCACTCGCCTGTGCGGGCTGCCACCCGCCGCCAATCAGGATGGCATGCCCGTTGTTNTNTCTGTCCAGGTTGATGGCGATTCAATTTCTGCATCCGCGTTTGCAGTTGAAACCAGCAGCGGAGAAATAGTCACCCCTTTGTGCGCAACGCTCCGCCCCGCCCAGGAACCCCTGGAACAACGCACCGTTCTTCTGATTGGCGAATTTAGCACTGCAGGCTCTCTACCAGTCAGTGTGGAAATCGTAGGGATGCTAGAAGACGTGGACGGCAACTCTCTGGTCGGTCTAACAGGAAAGAAAGTAACAGCGCTTGAGTCTGGACCTAGCCTCGTATACGCAGAGCGCTTCTCGCCCTCCATACCGGGGCTGGCAGGTGAATGCCCGGACCAGACCGAGCAGGCAGTCCAACTGACCTGGCAGGGCGGAGTGACCGGTCCCAAGGGCGCCGATCTGGCCGAGGCCCAGCGCACAGCGGTATCGATATTGCTGGAAGATGGCAGATCTGTGCACCCTCTAGCACTCGGCGATGACGATCCGGATAATCACATTATCGCATGTATCTCTGAGTCAAATTCGGCAATCTCAGTGAGCGTAGCCGCGGGTTTTTTTCATGACCCGGGAAATGATGCCAACCCAGCAACTACGATTGCCGTAATCTCAAAAATGAACGAATAGTATCTAAAGTATAAAAGAAGTTATCACAAGAGGGCCTGCAGAAGAGACGAGATTTCTTTAGGGATAAACCAGTGGCAGAAACTAAATCTGTCTCTGACCGCCGANACGCTTTGAAGCTGCCTATTCCACCAGCCTTACATTAATAGCCCGACCAGTTTCCAGAATACGCATCCTGAATATTCCCATCCAATTTCTGGTGATCTCAACCTCAGGGTCGACTGCAGAATAGCTGTAACGTCGAGTACTGCTGGTTTCCCATACTTCACCGTTTTTGAGGCGGAAACGCGTTGGTCCATCCCAGCCGTTGAACAGCCCGTCAATCACACTGCGAATCGGCCCGTTGGAAATTTCCTGAACGGCTGGGCTGGATTCCATAACGCCTTCAGCATCCTGCGCTGTGTAACGCACCAGCCAGCGATTTATAGCCTCTATCTCATCATCCGACAGATGGTCGATCCCAGAGGCAGCAAATTCCTCAGCCGTCATCAACNCACGAATGTCGGGATTATCAGCAGCAATTGCGGTTTGCATACTCACAATGAGTACAGCAGCGAAGTTTAGTCGAATCATTTTTCCAGCCACTCCCAATTGATCAAACAATATCATGGATGAAGAAAGTGACCTTAACTTTAAGCCTTTTAGCTTATTTGAATCAAAATTTTCGATCTGCTCAAGGTGTAAACTTTCAGCAGCAATAGCTCAGCGCCATTTGGGTCTATAGTCTTCTAGGCCTGGCGCCCTAGCTCAGGTCGCTCCATAGCGAAATATTCGATTAGTGTGCTAACTTTAGTCGGATACTATGTCTCGTGACAAAAGTAGAGGAAAGACTATGAAATCGGTTCTAACCGTCATCGCGCTCTTNTTGGTCTGCAATACTGCCAGCAGCCAAAGTATCAGCGCACTAAAACAAGCTATAGACAATCCCGATAGACCGGCACAAGACAAAACACGGGATAGCATCCGCAAAGCGCCTGAAATTCTTCAGTTTATGGGCGTAAAGCAAGGTGACACCGTGCTGGATGTCATCGCCATGGGGGGCTGGTATACAGAAGTGCTTTCCTACGTTGTTGGGGATAACGGTAAAGTTTATATGCACAACAACCCTATACCCATAACTGAAAACAGTGCCGAAGAAAGAAACGAACGCTTGAGTCGATTATCCAATGTCGAGAATTGGATNGGCTCACTAGCGGATATTCCATCANACTCGATTGATTTTACGATGACCGCGTTGAATTTCCATGATGTTTACAATCGCTCGCCAGCTCAAGCAGATAGCATGCTTAAAAGTATACTTTCTGTCTTGAGACCTGGCGGGGTTCTGGCCATCCTGGATCACGAGGGCACGGAAGGTGCGGATAACGCAACCCTTCACCGCATCGCTTTTGAGGATGCTGTTAAGGCCGCCCTAAGCGCAGGTTTCGTGTTGGTCGGCACGAGCGATTTGCTCGAGAACCCAGAGGACGACCATACACTAGGCCCATTTGATCCGAGCCTGGAAAGACGCACCGACAGGTTTGTGCTTAAACTAGTGAAGCCCGAATAGGCTTTAAACTTGCGTCAGGGCTGAGCCTNCTATGACCNCATGCACAAAANCACACGGATCAAATCTAGTATTGCGCCAGGTTTCGTTGAGTAACCCTCCAGTAATACCATTTCGCGACGACCTGCTCCGTTCCATCTTCAGCTATGATCGTGGTCACTGGATCCCTGCCAATGACTTCAACGAACTCGACTGGATCACTAACCAGCGTTGCCGTCATCTCATAGATCTTGCCATCGATCTTTAGCCGCACACGNGGATCACGTTCGACATTAGCCCACCACTGNTTATAGTTGGGGAAGTCACGTTCCAGTCTAGAATCTCTGGCACTGCCGCCAATATATAATCTGTCCCCACGGGCCGTGGGCAAGATAGTGACTGAATAGGGGACGCCATACCAAGTTCGGGTTTCCAACATAATTGTGTTTCCCCGTACCGGGTGATCCACGTCATAAACCCAATCCCAGTTGGCTACTGGCTCTTGGACCAGCTCTCCTTTTAGCCATAACCCGGGATAGGTCATACGACCTCTCGCAGTGTATGCCTCGGTGGTGTAGTCCATATACTCCGGGTCNAGCCCGGTGATACGCAGCGTCAGCAGCGCACCGAACAGCAGGATCCCAACAATTAGCAGAACTTTTCCAATCTTGCTCATGATTTCTCGCCTTNATTGGTTTTTAGGAATCAAATTTATCGGGACTNTGCAAAAGCGATGTNTTGAGAATAATACGGCAAGACTCAAACTNCTTCATTGTAACTGAATTTCGAGCCCCAAACGGTGAGAAGTCTTCATATCCTGCTTTTCTCCTCTAACCCGAATTCGTTTTGCGGTATGCTTTNGGAATGTACCGAGGAGCCCCCATGAGTAACATGATAAACAATNATATCCACAAACCTATCTTTGCACTGCTGCTTATCATTTCGCTGATGCTGGGAGCGCTCAGCCACTCAGCAGGTGCCAATGAAACCTATTATCAGCTCGATTTTAGCGAGCGACAGGTTCAGCAGGTCTCAATCGAAGCACGCTTTGAAGAGGTTACTGGCGATACCCTGAATTTCCATCTGCCAGTTTGGCGCCCCGGTCTCTACCTAGTGCTGGATTTTGTCGGCACGCTGTCGGGCATTGAAGTAGTGGATGAAAATGGTTCAGCACTGCCATTTAAACAAACGGCCAAATCTTCTTGGCAAGTCCAAAGGCCCGGCTCAAGCACTGGTGACGTCATAGTCCGCTATCGAATCTATGCGGACAGCCTTACCGACCGCACCCGCCATGTTGATGCCGAGCATGCATTTCTGAATCCGGCTGCCGTATTTGTCTATGCCGATGGATTCCGTGACGTGCCAGTGCATATAACTCTTGACTTGCCTGCAGGCTGGCGCGCGGAGAGCGGCATGGAACAGCCTGAGCCAGGCCACTTTATCGCCCCTCACTATGATCGCCTAGTAGATTCGCCCATCGAAGCCGGTACTTTTGATCTNGTCAGCTTTGAAGCTGGTGGCATGACCATCGACTTCCTAATCTATGGCACCTGGGACGAGGACGAGGAGCGCCTTGCCAGTGACATCAGCGCCATTGTGGAGGCCTCTATCAGTGTATTCGAGTCGGCCTCGCGGTCATTGCCCACCAATCGTTATCTGTTCCTTTTACATAGTGGTACCGGTCTGGGTGGCGGCACGGAATACTACAACAGCACAGTCGTTCACACCGACCCCCGCACATTCTGGGACGACGAGCGATGGCAGAGCTTTCTCGGACTGATGGCCCATGAGTTTTTTCACACCTGGAACGTAAAGCGCTTTCGCCCCGCCTCAATCGATCGCTATGACTACCAGAACGTTAACTATACCGAGTTACTCTGGGTAGCCGAGGGCCTGACCAGCTACTACGACCAACTGCTGCCAGTGCGGGCGGGCCTGATGCCCGTTGGGGATTATCGAAAGCAGCTTGCGGATACCATCAGCGGTGTGGTCGACAATCCCGGTTACGGCCAGGACACCCTCGCTCGGGCGAGCTTCGAAGCCTGGACCAAGGGCTACCATCGCGGTGCCGACCGCGCCGCAGACAAGGCCAATCGCACCGTATCTTTCTATAGCCAGGGCGGCCTTCTCGGGCTGGTGCTAGACCTCGAGATTCGGCGCATCAGTCGCGGCCAACGTAGCTTGGATACAGTAATGAGCGCTTTGTATGACGATTTCCCCCTCGGCGGGGGAGGTTTCACTTACGCAGACTTTCGCGCGCGACTAGCTGCAGCGGGTGACGCGAATCTGGCAGAGCGGTTGGACGGCTGGGTTTATGGCACCGAACCACTGCCTGTTGCTCAAGCCTTGAAAAATATCGGCTGGTCACTTGCCCGAAAAGACAGCAGCGAGGACCCGGTGCAGGTTTCTCTCGGCGTATCCCTGCGCGGCAACCCCCCTGTCGTACGCGTACCTCGTCTCAATGGTTCGGCATGGCGTGCAGGCGTGAACGCCGGCGACGAACTACTCGCTCTGGACGGCTTGCGGATTGGCAGTAGCCTGAATACGCTGCTACGTCGCTATGAGCCGGAAGCCGCTGTGGAGCTCGCACTGTTCAGAGATGGTAAACTGAAGACACTGGATGTCACTCTGGACCCCACTCTGGCTGCCCAAGAGATTACAGTCAATCAGGATGCCACTCCAAGCAGCAGACAGATGCGCAAAGAGTGGCTAGGCGGACTCGATGAGGGGGAGGATGAAGAGTAATACAAACTAACACGTAGCAGGCCAGAATACCTAAAAGTGGTCAATTTGGGGCTACATCAAAGCAGTTTAGCCCCTTTGCATCTCCTATAAGATTCTAATTTGAGCCTTCTGTTTCCTGCCTTTCCTCAAATCGCTGTCCTCGCAGCAAATTCACCATGCCGTAGTTCCCCTCATGGCAGGCGTACTCATAGATCTGACCCGCGACTTTCGTCAACGGCACAATNGCNGTTAGTCGGTCGGCATAGGTTGCTGAGTCGTTGATAGTGAATTCATAGTCGACTGCATCATAGCTGGTGCGGGTAAATCGCTCGGTGAGAACTACCTCATAGTTCGTACCCACGAATCCATAATTCAAGGGTTGACGAAGGCCATTGAAATTTTTGGTTTCGACTACCAGTGTGTCGCCCTCATACCAGCCCTTGGAATCCCCTGACCATAAGCGGATGTCGTTCGGCAAATCTGGCTTGTTTCCAATCGGAACTATACGAGCATCGTGAATCATCTCTGTTAATAGAACGACAACGTCCCNACCTTGAATGATTTGCACNTTGTTATTGTATAGACTTGGNGTGAATGGGGGGCCGGAATTAAAGCCGACGATGCAGCGCTCAGACAAACCTCTATCTTCAGGTCCGTCTTTAGCGATTCCACCCACCAAGGTTCGCACCGGGCGAGTGCTGGGGGTATCTTCGCCTAACGTATCGAATTGCCTTGGAACGCCTTGTTTGGAAGCTGGATATCGTCCGTTCTTCGGATACACAATCAAGGAAGTTCGCACAGTNTCGCCTATGCCGGCGGCCTCAAACCAGAAATCGTTGTAACCACCAGGNTCTGAGCCGGCCTCCGGTGCTTCCGGGTCCACGACTAATTTGGCCGCCGAGGCATCGGCAGCTGCTNTCGCAGCGAGCTGTCTTGCCCTTGCCTCCTCGATCTGTTCTGAAGTCAAAAATTCCTGATTACCATAGCGGGACGGACGTTGCATGGGGATACTGGTGGCGAAGTTCCATACTCCTTGCAGATCTGGGAATCCATATTCAGTGAGAGGGGCTTCATAGTCGGTGTTTGATTGCGCTAGTCCCAAACTGCAAACCATGCAGCCTGCAGCCAATGATAGCATTCTGAAGTTCATACGCGTCTCCGAGTAAAGGGAAGATAAACCCAACGGTAGTTTTTCTTGCATACAGAATCAAGGGAAGCTGAGGTTAAATCAGTCAAGCATAGGCTCTAGAGGGGTTACTTGGGCAAAGAAAACTTCCTCTATTTACGTGGCCAACCTAAATGGCATAGCATGGTCCTATAATGGCAAAATTAACGTCCTTGAAAAAAAGTAGTCTGCAAGCTCTCCTATGGAGCTTGCCTCAACCTTTGATTGTCCTCGGCAGTGCCGTGCTTGTGGCTAGCGCAATTACCACCGGCTGGACTGATGCCGATCAGCTAACATCGATTATCCTGCTGCTGCCTATTCCGACCCTGCTAGTCTGGGAGAGGCTCACACCGAAGCGGGGTGACTGGCTGCTGAACTGGAAGGATTATCTTCAAGACAGCTTTTGGGTTTTGGCAACTTACATTATCTGGGTACCGCTTTACGACGAATATTACGACATACCGATTGCCAACGCCTTTATTTGGCTAAGAGAGACTTCTACCTTTCCTGTCACGATTCAGGCAGAGACTACACTCGGGCTACTCGCCATGGCGTTTGCGGCCATGATGATGATTGAGTTCATCTACTATTGGATACATCGCATTCAACACCGTTATCTGCTTTTCTGGCGCATGCATGCCACGCACCACCATATCACCAAGATGAGCGCTGCCCGGGCTGACCGAACCCATCCTTTAGAGTTCATGGCTTTAAGCATTGGACCCGCAATCATCCTGGCATTTTTCCAAGTCAGCGGGGACGTAATCTCAGTATTCATTGCCATGCGTCTGACTACTGTCTACCTCAACCACTGCAACTTGCCTCTGCGCTCTGGTCTGTTTGGTTTGATATTTACCACCGCGGAATGGCACGCCCTTCACCATTCCCTGGAGCGCGACGAGAGCGATAGAAATTTTGGCTGCGCACTGATCATCTGGGACCGAGTGTTTGGTACCTTCAACGGCAATCCAAATGTTGTACGAGTAGGCAATGGCACTGGTGAGCAGCTGTCTCTGTACATGCAATTAACCATGCCATTCCGTTCGGACGAGACCCTGAAAAACCTCTAGACCGCGGCCTTTACTGGTCATTTGGAGGCCAGCCGTCTCAATGCCGCCGTGAGCAGAGCGGCGGCCGCCACCACCTCAATGATCGTCGGCACCAGTGGAGAGGTACCGAATTCTCCGTTTGCAGCTGCGACGCCCCGAGCGATCACCATCACCAACTCGATTGCTGCGACTGGCAATAGCAACACCGGCTGTTGCCGCAGCATGGCAAAAACGCATACCGCTGCCATCGCCAGATAATGTGCGCCAATCATCGCGCGGACTGAACCTGCACCTTCAGCGCTGACCAGACTCAAGCCCAGCCCGCTTGCGAATTCTTCCGGAGTAAACAGACCGGCCAGACCGATTAGAAAAAACAACCCGCCTTTAAGAAAGACCGCCATTTTAAGTACTGTAAGCATTTCTATCCCCTAATTCATTTTTCTCCCTAGTTGCAGAGGAGGACCCATTTGCAGTTAGTCTGGGCTGATTCCAGCTACCGCATAGTGACTCTGAAATCCTGGTCTGGGATACACTGCTTTCGTTTTCAAAAACAACAAGGCTGCTCTTGTTCTCGCCAGGAGGAACCCATGAAGCACCCTAATAGCACAGCATTATTTGCGACTCTGTTACTCACCATCTCCTTTCCCTTATTAAGCAGCACACCAGCATCTGACCAAGAACTGAGCGCCGCGCAAACTGCCCTTATTGAGGCACAGCGCCACGTTGAACGCAGCTACAACTTCTAATACGAGCGGAATCTGGAAGCCCTGTCGACGGAAATTTTTACCCTGCCGTGGGACACCTTGGATGCAAATGGGATCAACGCGGGGTCAACCGAGGCAGGAAATCTGACGTTTTCTCATCGGCGATCGCTGGGTTACTTGACCGCGGCTCGGACAAATCGACTTTCAGGACCAAGACTGTCTGTGTCTTGAACGCGGGCTCAGCCATCGTCAGCGGCACCAACACACGCTCGCGGGCAGACGGCAGCATCATGTTTGTTTGCGGCGTCTCATATATGTTCGGAATCACCAGCGAAGGCTGGCGCATTATTTCCTTCGCTAGCCACCCCCCTGACAAGCTCGTCGACTGTGCAGATGGGTGAATTTTCCCAATGGGATCAATGCGTTGAAGGCTAAGTGCAGGCCCAGTAAGCGCCAGGGAAATATCGATTATTCCTCAGCTATGATCATGCCTGGGTTTATCACATTTTATTACAACTTGCCTTATCACTACTTTTTACCCTCTGTGCTACCCTCTCAGAGGATTAGTACCTTAAAAGGCCAAAAAAATGAAAAATCGTTCTCTATCAGGGACCGGATCCATTGCCCAAAATCTCGTTCGCCTCAGCGCGATAGCAGCCATCGCGGGGCTCTTGCCGCAGCTAGGCTTAAGTCAAAACCTGGTCACCGACGATACCGTTGAGTGGTACACCCAGAGTGGCGACTACGCCGGCACACGCTTTTCCCATGCCGATGAAATCAACGCTGACAACTTTGATGAATTGGAGGTCGCCTGGGAATGGGATGGCTCCAGCTTCGGAGGTTATTCCGGTCGCGCAACTCCTACTTACGTAGACGGCAAGCTGTTTACAGTGTCTGGCCCGCGTCGCAACGTGGTCGCCATTGACCCCAAGACCGGTGAAACCCTGTGGTCCTACCGACTGCCCAATACGGCACGCTGGGAATACTCCATGCGCGCCTCTTACGGTAAGGGTATCGCCTACTCCCGAATTGATGGCCGCGGTGTGGTTTATATCTCTACCCCTGGCTTCTTCCTGGTGGCACTGGATGCTGAGACTGGAGCCCCGCTTGAGCGCTTCGGTGGTCAGATACCTGTCGAAGGCTTCCCCGAAACCGGTGTCGTCGATATGCTTGCGGATCTGGGTCACCCCTATGACCCTTATGAAGGCATCCCGCTTGAAGTGGGTTACATCACGGCTTCCTCACCACCCATCGTGGTCAACGACACGATTGTTGTCGGTAACTCAGCCGAGCAAGGCTACCTGCAGGCACGAGTGGAAAACGTGCCCGGAGATATCCTGGCCTATGATCGCGTCACTGGAGACTTCAAGTGGAAGTTCAACGTGATTCCTCGCCCCGGTGAGTACGGTCATGAGAGCTGGGAAAACGATGCCTGGCAGTACACCGGTGATGTTTCATCCTGGGCCCCGCTGTCGGCTGATCCAGAGAACAATATCGTTTATGTGCCAACCAACCCACCGACAATCGATTACTACGGTGGTTTCCGCCCCGGCGACGGCCTGTTTGGTACCAGCCTGATTGCGCTGGATACCGAAACTGGTGAGCGCCGCTGGCACTTCCAGACTGTTCATCACGATGTCTGGAACTATGACAACCCAGCCGTACCCATTCAGCTGGACATTAATGTGCCCGGCCAGGGTGTCGTGCCGTCAGTCCATCAGGTGACGAAACAGGGTTTTGTTTACTCATTCAATCGCATGACTGGCGAACCAATCTGGGGCATGGAAGAACGACCCGTGCCGCAGTCCAATGTGCCCGGCGAGAAACTGTCGCCAACTCAGCCATTCCCGGTCAAGCCGGCACCATTCGAAATGCAGGGACTGAGTGAAGAAGACCTGATCGACTACACACCTGAACTGCGTCGGCAAGCACTCGAAGTCATGGCTAACTATGACCTTGGCCCGCTCTTCAATCCGCCAATCCACGACACTGACCCTGACGGCAAGATCGCGGCAGCCATGTGTCCTGGTGACGGTGGTGGTGCCAACATCAATAATCCACCGGTCGCTGACCCAACTACTGGCTTTCTGTATGTCACATCACGAAAAGCCTGCAGCTGGCAGCGCGTTATCCCGGGTGAAGAGGCTGATGCGGCTATCCCCAACCCAACTGGTGCAACTTTCGCTCTGTATGCGAACGATCGTGCAGGTGGTCGCCCGCCAAGACTGCGATCTGGCCTGCCTTACTTCAAGCCACCCTACAGCACGATTACTGCGTATGACATGAATACTGGGGACATCGCGTTCCAGATTCCGACAGGTGAAACCCCTGATCGCATTCGCAACAATCCTGCGCTGGAAGGCGTTAATATAGGCGATACCGGTACCGGCAATGCCATTACCATGGTAGCGACTCAGAACCTGCTGGTTTATTCAGATATGGATCATGATGGCGAAACTGCCCTGCTTTATGCAATCGACAAGCAGAGCGGTGAAGAGTTGGGTCGTATCGAAGTGCCAGCGCAAAGCCGCTACGGCATGAGCTCCTGGATGCATGATGGGCACCAGTACATCATTCTGCAGACCGGTGCTAAGCTGACCGCCATAGCACTGCCCGCGGCACAGCCTGGTGGCGGCAGTCACTAGACCCTGCCTTGCTTGATGCAATGAGCCAGACCAACATCTGGCCCTGACTCAGGCAGTAGCAGAAAAGCCCCACAATAAGGGGGTAGAGAGACGCAATATAGTCACTCCGCCCCCTTTTTTGTTTTTCTAAATTCCCTTTGTATTTTTTGTGCCTTTCTCTGGCTCTGTAATTCTGACCTGCCGTCTTCATCANNTTGACCCATGTTTTGTTTCTGCGTCTTGGCTGGACACTGCACTGAAGAGATGTTGAAAAAAGACGTATCCGNCCGGTTACGAACCTATTGTCCCTGCACCAAACTCCATCAACCGATCTTATTTCCTCGCATTAGTTAAACCCTGCTTGCGCCTGGCCACCTAAAGCGCACAGATGAGGACGATAGAAGTTAGTCATAAATTCCTCGTGACTCGCTACAATTTTCACTCACCGCAATCTGACAAATTACTCAGTGAAAATAGCAATGGAGACTCCTACCCTCGCAGTGCATAATCCGGGCGACCGAAGCTTTTTGCTCTCCCCTAAAAAGCCAATTTAATATGGAATAAACCNATGCTTGAGAAGATGGAAACTGACTACCTGGTGGTCGGCACAGGCGCCGTCGGCATGGCTTTTGTCGATACACTGCTAGACGAAAGCAATGCCACTATCGTTATGGTGGACAATCACCATCAACCAGGCGGCCACTGGAACGATGCCTACTCATTCGTGCGCCTGCATCAGCCCTCTCACTTTTATGGTGTCGCCTCTACGCCTCTGGGTTCGATGCGAATAGATGAGACGGGTATTAACAAAGGCTACTTCGAGCTAGCCACCGGTAATGAGGTCCAGAGCTATTTTGAGAAAGTCATGCGCGAGCGGTTTTTGCCTTCTGGACGCGTGCGCTATTTCCCCATGTGCGAATGGCAATCCTCCGAGGCCGGCATCACGAGATTTACTAACTCACTGTCCGACAAAAAATACGAGGTTTCAGTAAGTCAGAAAGTGGTTGATACCACCTACTTCAACACCACTGTGCCTTCGCGACACAAACGCGCTTACGACGTGGCTGATGGTGTCGCCTGCGTGACTCCAAACCAACTGCCGCTGACTGCAGAAAAATTTGATAGCTACTGCATCGTGGGTGCAGGCAAGACTGCCATGGATGTCGGTATCTGGCTGCTTGGCTCAGGCGCCCAATCAGACTCAATTAGCTGGGCGTGCCCCCGCCATTCCTGGCTGCTTAATCGCGAAGTCGTGCAGGGCCACGAAAAATTTTTCTTCGAGTCCATGAACTGTATAACCGAGCAACTCGCAGCGATTGCGCACGCGAAAGACGTGGACCAACTTTTCGAAGATCTGGAAGCCTGCGGCTTTCTTCTGCGAATTCACCGTGACCGTACGCCATCGATGTTTCATTACGCCGTGATCTCAAAAGGCGAGATCGAACAACTTCGAAAAATAAGCAAGTTGATTGAAAATGGCAGGGTCAGCGCTATCGAACAGGAGCAGCTTTTGATGCAGGATGGCTCGCGAGTGCCTATGCCTGCCAATACGCTTTACATCGACTGCACCGCCTCCGCCGTCAATTTTACCGACTCAAAGTTAAAACCAATCTTCGAGCCGGGCTTGATCACACCCCAGGCTACCCAGGTTCCCAACCCCTGCTTTAGCGCCGCGATGGCTGCCTTTGTTGAGGCGAACTACCCGAATGATGAAGCGCGCAATAAGGCCTGTCGACCCATTCCACTGCCTGACAACCCAACGGGTTGGTTGACTTCGCAGCTGGGCAATATGATGAATCAAGGCGCTTTCAATCGCGATCCCATACTCAAAAAGTGGGTCGCCAGCTGCCGGCTCGACGCCTTCGGCAGAGTGAGTCGAGGAGTGAAGCCTTATCACCTTAAAAAAATTGCCGTGCTAACGCGGCTGAGGAAAAACATCAAACCAGCGGTGGTCAACTTGAAGCAGTTAATTGATAAGTACAATACAGCGGCTTGATGAATCTTTCCTCGAGCCGCTGCGTAGCACTGGCCACATCGAGTTGAGCTAATGCAGAAACTCCATACCGATACCCCAGCTATTGGTGTACTTGTAATAATCTACAAGATCACTGATGTAACCAGTACGCTCCCAGAAATACAAAGGGATACCGGCAAGTTGCATAGTGACTTCCAGGCTCTTGCTATTATTATCGAACGGTAGCGCATAGCCAGTTGTGTGCTCCAGCTCGACCCTCTCAAAACAAACCCAATCTGAACAAGGCTCATCCTGTAGCGTGTAGGCTAGGGCAAACTGAAGGCCTGAATAGTTATCACGGGGCCTAGATTCTGCGCCATCCCCTTCCCAGACGTTGTCCTCTTCCCGGTCACCCTGAAACAATTCATGGTCAAGGTCATGTCGATACTCAATTTGTGTTTCAGTTCGTCCCGCTAAGTTTGCGAGAAACGGAGTATTCCATTCCTTGACCCAACCAATCGAGAGGTAATCCTAGCCACGGCTTATGGACTCCCGCGCCGCGATCTCAGGATCACCCCGCAGATCGGCCGCATCTGCGGCCAGCCTATATGCCTGCGGGTCACTAATGCGCTGCCCATTGGACTCATGCCCATAACCAAAGACCCAATAACTCGGGTTAGTCCGATCATAGACGCAGTCCCGGCACACCCGCAAAAACAACTCTGGGTTATAGCGCCGGGCCGCAACCGGGGACGACTACCGAGTTGCAACGTACTGAGAAAAACGGGCCGTGAAGGCAAGATATAGGCGCGGCGTATTTCGGGCCCGGTCGATATTCATCATCGTGGAAATCGCATCCATTACTGGATTTAGCACAGGATATTTCACGGACAGCGAAGCATCCATGTAATGCACGCGCTAATTCTGTGAATCTAACCTCGCCAACAGCTTATTTGGCAAGCGCATCAACTCCATTACCTAACAGAGGCTTCATACTCTCTTGNCGAGGTGCATAGCTGTAATACTAAGCAAGCCGAGTCTGGTCACCGGAGAAGGTTGAGAAGGTTAGAAAGGCCTGATTAGATTCAGCAGCATATCCCGTGGATCGTGCGAACAGAGTGATGATTAGGCAGCCAATAGAGGCGGGATAGAGAGACATAGCGCTTATGTCTGTGACTAAAAGCCAAATTTCTTATAGTGATCAATTGCTAACCGGGACGACACTGCCAGTCGGATGGCTCAAACCAGCCTGACACTTTCATTGATTGCGGCAACTCTAACGCGACAAAGGCACGATGCTGAATAAACTAATAGACGGCGCCAAGGGCTGCCTCAGTTGTGTCATCAAAATTCGCCCCATTGGCGTGCTGATTATGAAAGATGGCTCAGGGATGGATGAGAAGGTCATTGCCGTCTCTTTTCCTCATATCACAGAGCGCTACGAATCCATCCATGACCATACTGACCTGCCTGAAATCACCCTCAACCAAAAAGAACATTTCCTTGAGCACTATAAAAACCTCGAACCTGGCAAGGTGGTCAAGATTGGAGAATGGAAAGATGAAGAAACTGCCAATGAGATGATTACAGCCGCAATTGAGAGGGATCGCGCCCTATCGTTGACTATTGACGAAAAACACTGCTGCAATAGGGTCGTATATCCTTTATAATACGAGAGATTGCGTTTATATGCAGTGAAATTCGGCAATTTTACCAATTTGCGCGCAAATCTGGTTTGGCCCTTTCACAGCAGCAATGGCAATAGACTTGGCCCTGACAACTGTTCTCGTATCTCAAATTCAAGAAATACTTGGCAATTAGACTGGTCTTCCCTCTCTTATTCTGCGAGCTTTACTGTTGTCCAGAACAGAACAAGAGATCACGAATGGCAAAACCCAACT
>NYWC01000117.1 GCA_002684935.1 Gammaproteobacteria bacterium | reverse complement strand
GATTCATTGCCAACATAACCCGCACTCGACTGGGTCTCATATTCGCCGCACTGAGTGTAAATCTGTTGAAAATTGGGTCTATCACAATTTTCGTACACAAATGGCCATAGATATTATTTTGACTCAAAAACACTCAAATTGATTAATAAATCGCACTAGATAATTCCCATGAATCCAGGAAATATCATCAAATATATCGCTGCTGCAGTGCCGGTATTAACTCTAATAGGCTGCGCAAATCAGCCGTCGAATTTTACCTCGATGTCTGAGGGTGAGCTGCTTGCCTACAATAGCGGGCGACCGGTACTCAAACAGGTTTACTGTCGGGAAATGAAGCTGACCTCGTCCCACATCCGGCGCAATGTCTGCAAACGGTTCGGAGATTGGGTGCGGCACAACATGCGCACAATGATGACGATTGGTACAATGTCGGTGAGTGACTATTCAGTCTTTGGTCGATCTCTAGATTAAAGCGCCCGTCGACCTGTTGAGCGACTCAATTAAAGGCTCGGAGCAAGAAAGTACCGCAGCTTAGCAATAACCCTGAGTGAAACAACTCCTATCCGGCTCCCATTGAATGGATGGCTCGTGGTTCCGGGCTCTGAGTATGTAGGTTATCCCTTGTAGGGGGGGAGCCATCAAACCACCACATCACAAACACCATGCCATTGAAGACACCGACAAACTTGTTGTCGGATGAGCCTCCAAAACCAGGCCATTGCCATGTGCAGTTAATGCATAGGCCTGTGCTGAATCAATGTTCCGGCATTTGCTGCACCACCGCACCGAAGGAACTGCCGAAGACCCTGATCTTTCGGGTTACCAGGCATATCCGGTTACTNGTNCTTCTTTGCGGCGCAAGCTNNTTCGGGATCTAACCGGCCGCANNACGATGNAATTTTTGCGGGATTTGCTGAAGGCGAATGCTACCATCGAGAGCGAAGNTGGNCAGCGGAGTTTGCGCCTNGGACGTTTTTTTTTCGCGCATGCGCGCGCNCATTATCNGCAATCTGGTGTTGTTTTTGATTCTTGTAAGCCTGGGTCAGGCGCCGCTTTACCTGTTCTGGGTGGCAGCCTATTTCAGCACTTAAATGCTGTTTTCGAGAATTCGCAACCTGGCGGAACATGCAGCAGTGCCAGATCTCACCGATAGCGATCCGCTATTGAACTCAAGAACGACCCTAGCCTCATGGTGGGAGCGCTTAACTTTCGCGCCTAACAGCATCAATTATCACCTTGAACATAATCTGCTGCCGGCGGTGCCCAAGTACAGACTCGCATAATTTCATCGTGCTCTGTGAACGAGGGGCTTTTTGGCTCATGCGGTTCTTGATCGCATCATTACCAAGCAACAGACACAGGNGGCTTAGTTAAGCTAGGCTTGGTGCGCTAAACCCGTGTACATTCAAGATTTNANATCAATCATTCAATNTCGCGCCGGCCAGTCGTGCCACAGCAGACAGGGTAGTTTGGGCTGCGTTTAGTCCCAGGCGAAAGTCATCATCGGTAAAGGCAGTCCAGACATCCAGTGGTGTATGCCAGGTTGGGTTCCAGCCAGCCCCGGTATGAGCCCCGCGTTCATTTTCGCGAAGGCTAATTGATGGAACCGTATTCATGAATACGCTGGAATCCGTATTAGTCATATGCGGACCCACAGTTGCAGGGTAGTCAGTGTTGAATTGATCGGCGGCAGCCTTGAATTTGAAAGCCAGCTGCATGGATTCCTCGATCAACTCAGAGCCTGACTGAAACTCGATATTTANATCGGCTTCTGGGCGTTGATCCCGGCTTACGACGCCATCTGCGCTAGGGGCGCCGTGATCCCACAGCATCATGTCGTGTTGAATCATGCCCAGCCAGCGCGGCTCTGGGTACTCGCCGGAGCCGGCGGGATTTTCGATGCCCTGCAAAGCGACGCGTTGGTCAAAATAGGCCTGGGCGCCGTTGAGTCCGGTTTCCTCGTTATTCCAAAGCGCGAAGCGGATGCTCACTTCGGTTTCTACATCCGGTGAATTAAAGATGCGGGCAAGCTCCATGACCAGTGCCGTGCCGGATCCGTTATCGTTAACCGCCTCGTTAACCCCATGTCCATCCATATGGGCGCCGAGTATATACATTTCATCCGGACGGCTGGTGCCAACCTTGGTGCAGTAAACTTCGGATCGCGACCCGTTT
Source organism: Gammaproteobacteria bacterium (assembly GCA_002684935.1). Classification (GTDB taxonomy): domain Bacteria; phylum Pseudomonadota; class Gammaproteobacteria; order Pseudomonadales; family Pseudohongiellaceae; genus UBA9145. Next base: position 4,195 of record NYWC01000117.1, on the reverse strand, counting down.
ATTGGTTCTTCCCGGTTCAATTCGCGAATACGCNCATCCGGTTGCGCCATTAAGTCGCGATTCACACCAGTTGGTGCGCGGTAGCCATAGATCGAAGAGCCACCGGGTCCACTGCCATTGCGACCGACCCTGCCTCCGGTAGGGGTGGTGAGATCGGGCTCCTCGTTGCTGCGTGGCNGGCGGCTGCGGGGAGGCCTGGGTTCAGGGNCAAACACATACTCGATACGCTCGGGNCTGCAGCCCATGNCCTCTAGCTGCGAAGCGATCCAGNCCACCGCCATGCGATTGCGTTCAGTGCCCTGTCGGCGATCGCCAAACTGGGTCAGGCCCTTTATGGTCGATTTATAAGACTTTAGGTCCAGGCGGCTGACAAGTTCGACGATTTCCTCATCGTTACTCTGCGCGAGGGCGGTGGCTGGAAGGGTAGCGGTCAAGCTCAGAGCAGCCGCGTGGGCCAGTATTCGGGCGTTATCAGACATGGGCCACCTGTTTTTNGGATTTTCAGATCAGGTGCTGAGCATAGGAAAGCTAAGCGCCAGTGTCTATATGAAAGCACGCAGGAAACTGTGTGCTAAGGTCGGGTTGATGTGTAGTTGCTGAAAGGTGTCCAGTTGATGAATAATCTAAGGCCCTCCTAAAAAAATAATCCGGCAAACCGAGGAAGCAGGAAATGAACAGACGCAAATTTATCTCACGAAGCCTGGTGCTGGGAGTCGGTTTATCGACTCCATTGACGCTCACGCGCACGGCATTTGCCGCCAGCATGCCTGCGGATATTGTCGAAATGGATGCCTTGGGCCTGTCTCGCGCGATCGAGGAAAGCCAAGTGAGTTGTGTAGAGGTGATGCAGGCTTACCTGGCCCACATCGAACGCTACAACCCGGTCTACAATGCGATTGTTGGTATGGCGGAGGCAGACGATCTGCTGCAGCAAGCACGCAATGCGGATGCGGAACTATCCCGAGGTGAATACCACGGCTGGATGCATGGCATGCCGCACGCGGTTAAAGACCTGCAGCCGGTTGCGGGTTTGCGCTACACCAGCGGCTCGCCAATTTTTGCTGACCGCATTGCCGATCGTGATAGTGGTATGGCAGCAAAACTACGTGCTGCGGGGGCAATCTTCATTGGTAAGACCAATACCCCAGAATTCGGACTGGGCTCGCAATCCTATAACCCCGTCTACGGTGCTACCGGCAGCGCCTGGGACCCAGACCTGACCGCCGGTGGCTCAAGTGGCGGCGCGGCCAGCGGCTTGGGAACTCATATGCTGCCGGTAGCGGATGGCAGCGATATGATGGGCTCGCTGCGCAATCCGGGGGCATTCAACAATGTCATTGGTTTTCGCCCCAGTGTTAATGTGATGAGTGGCATCGAGTCGGTGCCCAGGCTGCTATCAACGTCCGGCCCTATGGGTCGCAACACTCCCGACACGATTGCATTGTTGGATACGATNGCATCGATTCGCTTGGGNGGTGATTTCAATGCCCTTGATCTCAGTACCAGCAAGTTCGCGTGGATGGGAAATCTCGATGGCTACCTGGCNATGGAAGATGGCGTGCTTGATCTCTGTGAAGCCAGTTTGAATCANGTGGCTGCAACAGGTGCAAGNGTTGAAGCAACTNCACCGTTGTTTAACTTTAATGATCTCTGGCTGTGCTGGACGACCTTGCGACACGGCGGTCGAGCCAGCATGCGTCGTTATTGGGATGACCCGGAAACCCGCGGCCTGCTAAAAGATGATCTGGCCTGGGAGATTCAACAGTCCATGAGCATCACGGCAGGGGATACGTCCAATGCGAATCGCATTCGCCAGGCCTGGGACAGGGAGCTTGACCGATTGTTCAATCAGTACGACTTTCTGGTATGGCCAACCGCGCAGCTGTTTCCCTATGACAAGAATACTCCTTGGCCAACGCAAATTTCTGGCCGCAGCATGGATACCTATCATCGCTGGATGGAAGTCGTCATGTACGCCAGTCTGGGTGGCCTGCCTACGGTCAATGTGCCGGTGGGCTTTGACGCCCAGGGTCGGCCTATGGGTATGCAAATCATGGGACGTTATGGTGAAGACAAGAAGGTCCTGGAGTTCGCCTTGGCTTACGAAAATATCACTGACTTTCTCGATGCTCGCCCCAACCTGGTGGCAGCAAGTTGAATTTGATTCATTAATGACCAGGATGCTGGCATGTTGAAATATCGACAAGTCGCTTGCGTGATGGTGATCAGTCACTTGCTGCTGTCAGTGCGGCTGCTTGCCCAGGATTATATCGTGCCTCGGGATGAGTTTGGCTATCCCGATCTAAATGGCGTCTGGAATTTTAATGATTCGACGCCGTTCGAGCGTCCCACTCGCTTTGGGGATCGAGAATATCTCAACCAGGAAGAGTCGGCCGCCAAATTTAACCGACTGGCCTCCAGTCAGGCTCGTCGCAGCCAGCTCGAACAGGATGTAGCCCAGCGAGTGCTGGAAGTCCCAACCGATGACACCGGCGCGTATAACACGTTCTGGTCATATTACGACGAGCCATTTCCTAATACGCGAACCTCCATGATCATCTACCCGAGCGATGGGAGAATTCCAACGACTCAGAATGGCGTGATTACCCAGCGCTCACCGCCGCCTTCAAATNCCTGTAATAAGGGTCTGGTGGTGATTGCCGATCGCCCGAGCCGAATTTCATTTGNTGCGATCTCTTGCGATCGCCCCGAGGACTTTGGCTTGGCTTCTCGCTGCCTGCTGTTTCCCCAGACTACCGGCCCCTATATCAAAGCCAATTCCTATAACAACAATGTGCAGATCCTAGTTACCCGTGACTATGTCATGCTCTATACAGAGTTGGGGAACGATCCCCGAATAGTGCGCCTGAACAACAGTCCATTTCTCGATCAACGCATAGCAACCTGGACCGGCAGTTCTCGCGGTCGTTGGGAAGGGGATAGCNTGGTGGTGGAAACCCGCCACTTTAATCCCAACATGGCGAGTATTTTCATGCGTGCTGTTGCCTTTGGCAGTGCCGCTGAGATGGTTTTAACGGAGCGTTTTACCCGGGTGGGAGACGGAGCTCTCGAATATGAATTCACCGTTGATGACCCTGCGACTTTCACTGAGCAAATCGTTGGCGTTACTCACTTTTCNCGCCTTGATGCNCCGATCTACGAATTTGCCTGCCATGAAGGTAACTACGCGCTGCTCAATATGCTGCGTGGGGCTCGGCTAGAAGAGTTGCGCGCGGAAGGCTTAGACCAGTAGTCTGGCCAGCAGCTGCTTATNGTTGCAGATAGCTCAAGATAAGTCAGAACCAGGCGGGATNAGANTGATTCAGNATTGGGCTTGNTTTACTTNGGCACGGNCAGNTTTAGTGTTTCCTTGACCAATTCCATAACCACATAGCTCGTGCTTTCCTGCACATCGGGCAATTTTAGCAGGGTAGTGCCAAGAAACTTCCGATAGGAGTCCATGTCAGAAACCCGCGCTTTGATCAGGTAATCAAAATTGCCAGAGATTAAATAGCACTCTTGCACTTCTTCCAGATTAATTGCGGCTGCCTTGAAGCGTTCGAAAATATCCTGGGATGTGCGGGTCAATCTAATCTGAACGAACACAATCAGGTCGGCATCTAGGAACTTCGGGTTGAGCAGCGTGGTATAGCCTTCAATGATCCCCTCTCGTTCCATCTTCCGCACCCGCTCCAGACACGGGCTGGTTGANAGNCCTACCCGTTTCGCCAATTCNGAGAAGGTNATTCGGCCATNTTTCTGCAGTTCACGCAGGATNTTCTTGTCTANATTGCTTNAATNCANNTTGCTGNNCANCTNTATATAAGCGGTAAATAATACTTNNAAANCTAATTATAAAAGAAATATNTNNTNATANATGNCAATAAANCAATAAAATGCGTAAANAATTTTGGGTTCCNNTATCTATAATATNNAGNCTTTCAGGCNGCGATNCGNTGCCTNCGGCGTAAATCGAACTAGGCCCAGNAAATTGANGNGCGAGGTATTTTGAGATGTTGATCGGCGTTCCCAANGAGATTAAAAATCANGAGTATCGAATTGGATTGACTCCCACCGGTGTCAGTGAACTGGTGGCGAACGGTCACGCAGTGGTCGTAGAAAAAAATGGCGGCGCGGCTGTTGGCTTTTCGGATGATGATTATCGAGAGGCGGGTGCCAGTATCATTGAGACTGC
>NYWC01000002.1 GCA_002684935.1 Gammaproteobacteria bacterium | reverse complement strand
TTGCTTGTCGTTTCGTTCACCCTAACACCATCCAGTAAAAACAATTCAGACCGACCTACGGCGAAAATGATCCCCTTCGCCTGGATACTTTTACAGACAGCGGATATCTCGCTGCGTAGATCGCAAACCCATTTTAGCCCTGCAGCCTCTATCGCGGCGACTAGGCAATGATTCGTAGGCACTGCTATTATCAAGCGATCTGCCGCTATCATTGTCGGCACCCCTAAAGACCGACTGGACGAACTTAATGCTAGGCAAGATATTGCTTACTCTCACCGTGATTGGCATTGCCTACCTGGTAATCAGGCAGCGTCAGGTCGCCGAGGCAGCGGCAACGACCAAAGCAAAAGGTAAGGGCAGAGCAAATACGAAACAAACTCCACCAAGCAACTCCCCATCTGCAACGCTCCCCGAAAATAGCCTGGCCGCTGACCAGCCTGGCTTAAGCCAGGATCTTCGTATCGCTTCCTATCTATTTCTGGTTTTCATGGTTGGTATTGGCGCAGCGCTTTATTACTACCGCTGGGAGGATGATCACCAGGTGATCACAGTGAACTTGCATCGCGCCGATCAGGACACGCCGGTAAGCTACCAGGTGTATAAGTTTCAACTCAGGGACCGCACGTTTACTACTGTGGATGGCAGGCAGGTTACGGTTGCCAGCTCAGAGCGCATGGAGATCATTGGCCTGAATGACTGAAGATTCAAAATTCGATGACCTCCCCTCCGCAGGCGGTTTTAAAGCCATTAACTATGTGATGTCGATCGCCCGCAAAGTAGGCACTCGCAAATTGACGGCCGCAGTGAGATCCAAGAACGCCTGCAAAGCCTGCGCCTTTGGCACCGGCGGCCAGCGCGGCGGTTTGCACAATGAGTACAGCAACCGAGTTGAGATATGTAACAAGAATATTCAGGCCCAGTTAAGCGACAATCGTGAACCCATTCCTGCAGAGATCTTCGAACAAAATTCGCTCTCTGAACTGCGCGAACTAAGCGGCAAGCAATTAGAAGACCTTGGGCGTCTCTCCCATCCACTTTATAAAGAGGCAGGCGCCGACCGCTACCAGATCATTGGCTACAAGCAGGCACTTCAGCTCATCGCAGACCGTATGGCGAGCGGCGATCCGCATCGCAGTTTCTTTTATGGATCGGGGCGCTCCTCTAATGAAGCAGCGTTTATTCTGCAGCTATTCGCGCGCCTGTATGGCTGTAACCATATCAACAATTGCTCCTATTATTGCCACCAGGCGTCGGGCGTAGGACTAAACGCGACAATCGGTACCGCCACCGCCACCATTCAATATGGTGATTTGCATAAAGCAGACCTGATTTTCGTTTTCGGCGCGAACCCCGCATCGAATCACCCTCGTTTTGTCAAAGTGCTGTTGGAATGCCGCCAGCGGGGCGGCAAAGTGATCATTGTCAATCCAGCAAGAGAAGCCGGGCTAGTGCGTTTTGCGTCACCAGCGAATTTCAAATCGATGATTACCGGTGGCGGCGAGGTAGCCTCGCACTACGTGCAGCCCCATGTGGGCGGTGATGTAGCCTTTATCACAGGTGTAGCAAAATGGTTGCTGGAGAATGATGCGCTCGACAGTGGTTTTATTGCTGACTACTGTGAGGGTTTCGACGACTATCGCCATTATCTCGAGCAGACCGACTGGGAAGCGATTGGGCGGGAATCCGGGGTCGATCGCGGCACTATTGCAGAGATAGGCAGGGTTTATCAGCATTCTGAACGCGCCGTAATGGCCTGGGGCATGGGGCTTACCCATCACTACAACGGTTCAGAAAATGTTGAGGCCGTTACCGCCCTAGCGCTATTGCGCGGCATGATTGGTGGAGACGGTAAAGGGCTGTTGCCGCTTCGGGGCCATTCGAATGTGCAGGGTGTTAGCAGCGTGGGACTGACGCCTGCCTTGAAATCACAGGTTTTTAAAGCGTTGGAATCCGAGCTTGGCATTGCCTTACCTACCAGCGAAGGGATGCATACCCTAGCCTGCGTGCAGGCTGCCGAGGCCGGCAACATAGACTTTGCCTTGCTGCTGGGAGGCAACCTTTTTTCAGCCAATCCGGATACCAGGTTCTCAGAGCGCGCCCTGAGCAGCATTCCGTTCAAAGTAATGATTAACTCGACGCTTAACCAGACCCANCTCAACGGGGTAGCTGGAGAAAACCTAGTGCTACCCATTCGGGTAAGGGATGAAGANCAGCAGCCCACGACTCAGGAATCTATGTTCAACTTTGTGCGCATGAGTGACGGCGGATTTGATCGAATTCCGGCACTGCTTTCTGAGGTGGAAATAATCACTGCCATCGCCGAACAGCTTATTCCACAGGCAACTCTGGATTTTTCACAATTCCGAAAACACCGCAATATTCGGCATGTCATCGCGCGAGTCATTCCCGGCTTTGAAAACTTCACCCATATTGATGACAGTAAGAGAGAGTTCCATATCAAGGGCAGACATCTGGATTCACCACTGTTCAATACCCCATCCAGACGCGCGCGTTTTACAGTGCCGGAAATTACAAACTGGCGAAAAAGGCAGCGCCAGGCACCAGCGGCGGGATCAGATTTGGAATTTATTCTGACCAGCGTTCGCAGCGAGGGCCAGTTCAACACCATTATTTACAGTGACGAAGATGTGTACCGCAATCAGCAGAATCGCCAGGTTCTATTCATGCACCCAAAAGACATAGCGTTGCTGAACTTGGAGGACGGGGCATTGGTGGATGTATACAATGCAACGGGCGCTATGGAGAAGCTTCGAGTCGCCAGATACAGTATCAGACCAGGCAATGTTATGACCTATTTTCCTGAGGCTAATGTATTAATCCCTCAGGATACTGATCATCGCAGCAAAACGCCTGGCTTCAAGAGTGTGCCGGTGCAAATTCGAACGCAGCAAACCTCGTCATAGCCAGCTAACCCGCTTTGTAGGCTCCGCGATGTCCACGTGCGGGCTCGAAGGCATACTCCAGCATTTGGTTCAGATCACCATCCATGTTAATCATGACGAGTTCATCGCGCTCAAACACAAACATACTTGCTGCCTCGAGGGCGAAATCTTTTTCATTAATCCCCACAAAAACCCAAACTTGGCCATCCTCTTCTCTTACCTTGACGATGCGCTCCCAGGCAAGTGATTCGTCCTTTGCCAATAGCGATTCCTGAAACACATCGTCTGAGAAATTCACCTCATCACCGCGCGGGTATACCCGGTAAACCGCGACCTGCAAATGGTCGACTGCCGACAGGTTACGTCATCTGTGTTAATGACGTCCAAAAAATTAAACATGCCGCCGCCCACGGCTACCGCCATCTCTTTCTCCAAGCGTATTTCGGGCATCTGCGATGTGATGGAGTTCCTCACCGGGCGCATGGCTAGGTCTGAGAACGACATGCAATTGACGAACAAAAGAGACAGCGCTTTAACACGATTATTTTACGCATGGATGTTATTCCGCGGCCTGGTAGAGGAATCATTGGTTGGCCACTTCTAATTCATCAAACTCATCGATATCAAAGAGACGTCCGAGAGCACTGATATCATCGCCGCTGATTTCACCGACAATATTGACCATCACTGTATCGCCCGGTTCAGCAACCATAATGGTTATACCATAGATTATTTCAGCGTCATCAGACATGCGCATGTAGATATCTGAGTGGTCATCGGCTTTACGTACACGCACGACCCGGTCCCAGCCCTGACCATCGAGATTTTCAGCGATGGCTGACATCGAGTTCGCGATTTCGTCCACGTCTATAGCGTTACTTTCGTACACGTTCACCGTCACTTGCATGAGCTCGGAGAACAACCCCGCTGCCTGATCATCCTTTGCGCGGATCAGATTCGTCACCATACGCAATAACGGCGCCTTCAAACTGATTTCCACTGTGGGCTCGACGTTAACGACGGCCGTAAGACTTGAAAAGTCCACAAAGCCCGGATGATCATCAAGAGAGTTGTCCGCGGCGAAAACAAGCGGCAAAGCAACTGCTGTGGCGATCGCAAGGATCATTCGATTAAATAATTTCATAGGTACACCTCACCTCTAAATATACAGTCTTTGAGTAAGCTGAGATCTTGGAGCCTTTTCTTGTGCTTGGATTGATTACATTTAGCTTGATCATAGTTAGATTGGGTCATTTTCCCGCGGGTTCTCTGGATCCAATACGGCGCGCTCAAGAAATGCATTTATTTGATCCCGAAGCGGGCTCATCAGAAAGTGACCGCCGATCATGGATTCGGTCCTCTGGCTCACTCTGTTCAGATAATCAATGGCTGTGTTTAACTCCAGCAAGGCCCTCGCAATGTCTTCGGGCCCATACTCCTCAAAGTCAACTGGAGTCGTGACCACAAAATTTTGGGGCTGATTCGCTAACTGGGGCTGCGAGGGTTCTGACATTGGCGTCAGTGGCAGCAGCGCGACGGAAAATAGGGCGACGGCAAACGCCGGGGCTCCAACCCGCACCGCGAGTGGCGCTGAGACCAGCCAGTCAAAAAAGCCTTTCAAGGGGGTGTCTTTAGCTTCCTCACTGGTAGGTAGACTACCCCTGGCAATTTCATGAGCCGGTTCCAGCACTGCATCGTGACAGTCCGGCAAAGGCATATCGATTAACGCGTCCTGCATCGTGCGCGCAAAACGATATTCCTGGGCGCACTCACTACATTTTTGTACATGAGACATGAAGGTGTCTTGCTGGCCGGGAGTCAGCTCACCATCGAGAAAATTATCAATCTGGAGTTGCACCAAATAGCACTGTGATTCATTTGTATTTGTGAGCATCTTAACTACCTGCTCTCTACTTTAGTTTTTGACTCGGGTCTCTTGTTTGATTGAGACTACTTCGCCCTGACTGTCTCCAGTCTCCGAATTGCGCATAGCTTCAAACAAACTTCGTAATTTGCTGTTTTGCCGTAACTTGCGGCGCCCTCGGTGCAGATACACTCCCACCTGACTGGCGCTGATATCCATACTCTCCTGAATATCTGTATAACTCATTCCCTGAATATCACGCATAACCAAAATGCTGCGAAAGGGATCATCTAGCGACTTGATTGCTTCCATTAACTGCTGCTTGAAGGCGCGGTCATCAAGATCACCTCCAGAGTATTCTTCGCCGGCCTGGTCTTCCGGCTCAGCGTAGTCATCAACCTGCTCGTTCGCCTTCTTGAACTTTCTGACGTGATCGACCACCGCGTTATGCGCAACTCGCATGAGCCAGGCGTTTAACTTGCTATGATCAATCCTGTGTCAGTTCTGCCAGAGCTTGATGAAGACGTCCTGTGTAATATCCTCGGCGTCTTCTCGAGCGCGCAGGCTGCAGTAGGCGAAAGAGAAGACCCTTTGCCGATACTGCGTTATGGCTTGCTTATATTGCTTTTGCATTTATTTATAAAGACGGGGGCCCTTCAGAAAAGTTACAACCCGTTTACCCCTAGTTTGACGGTAAGAACCTAAAACCCAGCTGATTTCATTGGCGTTTTATCTCAAGATACCTCGCCAGTCGGCGCGCCCTGCTATACTGAGAAAAAACGCTACATGCCGCCCTATGCGCCCTTATAGCTTCTTATTTCTCTCTTTCCTGGCTGGGATCACGCCACAGTCGGGCATGTCTGCCGAAGAAACCATCATTTTAGACGATGGCATCAGCGTACCCGTGCTCTATTTTGAGCCGGAGTCATTTGTCGAGAGCCCGCCTCTTGCGATTTTGATGTCAGGCGGCTTTAGCTATGAATTCATGGCGAGGGCCCAGTTCTGGCTGGGTAAGGAGATGGTCCAGCGGGGCTGGGCTGTGGCTGTACCTATTTCCGATCAGGGCAGGAAGTTTTTCGTTGAGAACGGCGGCATCATTCCAGCCGTAATTGAGCAGCTAAGGAAGACTCACACCATCAGCGAGCAGAAACCCATGCTACTGGGTATCTCCAGCGGTGGCAGCGCAGCGCTGGCCATTGCAGCCGCTTCCCCGGATCTTTACACAGGCGTCATCGCTGCACCCGGCAGAATTTGGGATGCAGGCAAATTTTCAAGACTTAGCGGACTACAGGTGTATTTGCGAGTCGGGGAGAAGGACGATTTTCGATGGAATCGACTGCTGGATGAGAACGCCTCTCTGCTGCGCCAGGCAGGCGCCCGTGTTGATGCGGCATTAGTGCCCGACGCGCGTCATATATTTTCTTTGAACTGGGAGGAATTAGAGACCTGGTTACAGCCACTTCAGCAGCGACGGGGATCGACTCCAAAGTCAGAGTAATCGCCGCACCGCTGGATTCCAGCCCGAGCTAGCTCAGAGCGACTTCTGCTTAGAAGCGCTCCTCTTNTATCCAGTAATTGCTCACAATGCCNTCGGCAAATTCTATNGAAAGCGTTTCTACTCGCTCTTNCTCTNAGTCGACAGAGAAGATCANGAAGACTCCAACTTCAGTGTCTTTCTCTNAGCGGTCGCGATATTTCNAGATTTCCGTGCCATCAGCNTAATTCAAGTTGGTCACCGGAGCACCGAAAGAGATTCTGACCCACTGCTCGTCACTCTGGCCGACCTGTAATCGAGTCACATCCCCTTCATTCCATACCAATTGAAGAGGTCTTTAATCTGAATCAACAGTCACAAGGCAGCCAGTCATCCTTACGGCCAAGGCCACTAATAGCAATTTCTTTATCATTACTCGTTCTCCGTTAATATTCTTGATTTAGATTATTAACATGCTTAGATAAGATCACTGCTTTGAATCCCTACAACGCACTGCGCGAACGCCTGGTATATCCCTAAGACGCCACTCAGTGGAAAAAGTTATAGCGAATTATTACACCATCTAATGTTCCCAGCCTGAATCAAAGCTTAATAGGCGCAGCGCTTTTCGTTATGCTTGGCATCGGCGCATTAGACTGCGAAACCCTCAAACGACTGCGACCCTGCAACCATGAGATTATTCAATTCCTTGTTCCCACTTTGGGCCGCCCTGCTGTCAGTATTTGCCTTCTTGAATAGCGGGGTATTTGCACCCCTCCAGCCCGGGATCGTGCCCTTGCTGGCCACGGTGATGTTTACTATGGGTTTGACTCTTAAGGCGCAGGACTTCAAGCGCATAGCNNCCGACCCTCGGCCTGTATTGGTCGGGGTGCTCCTGCAATTTATCCTCATGCCAATGCTGGCCGTCGTGCTGGCACAAATGTTTGGTCTGTCGAACCAACTCACTGCAGGCCTGGTTCTGGTGGGCAGTTGTGCTGGCGGCACGGCTTCAAACGTTATCAGCTACTTGGCGAAGGCCGACCTAGCACTCTCAATTAGCATGACCCTGAGCTCTACCCTGATCGGCGTGGTGGCAACGCCTTTACTATGTAGTTTCTATCTCTCAGCCACGGTCGATGTAGACACAATGGGCATGCTGACCAGCATCATCCAAATCGTGTTCTTACCAGTGCTGATGGGCGCAACGATCAATCATTTTGCACCCCATCTAGTTCGACCTCTGGACGGCTATCTGCCTTCTTTCACAATTGGGGTCATACTTTTAATTATCGCGATAGTGGTCGCCCTCAACAGCGATCGGTTGCTGGATGTTGGGCTGCTCACCCTGGTGGCCGTGATACTGCATAACCTCTTCGGGCTGGGCGGAGGCTATTATTTGAGNCGTCTGCTTGGCTTCGANCTGCGCCAGAGCCACACCATCGCTATCGAAGTTGGTATGCAGAATTCCGGGCTAGGGGTTGCCCTTGCGCTTGAATTTTTCTCTGCAACCGCAGCATTGCCTGGCGCACTGTTTAGCGTTTGGCACAATATAAGCGGATCCATTCTCGCGTCACTTTGGAGCCGCAAGCGTGATTCACTCGAGTACATCATAAGAGAAGATGAGCAGTTAAAAGCTGACTGATTAGTATCACATCAAACTGACATTAACCCCTTGACCCAATTTTTTTTAGCGTAGAGTGCGCCGCGTTTTAAACAAACTTGGCGCAAAACCAATGAACACCGTAACTATTCTATGCACCCCATAAGCGACAATGACCCCCATCGGTCATCCGTCCTGCCTGCGCGCGGTTCGGAATTTGGTGACGAGCTTGGAGCGAATTTTCTACGATTAAGCGTTATTTAACCGAATCATAGAAAAGACCTCTAAGCAGAAAGCGTAGAGGTCTTTTTTTTGCATCGTTTTTTGTCTGTTTACTTCATGAGCAAGCACCGGGGAACTATTGTGTCCAGAAAATTAAAAAGAAATATCAGTCTTATATACGGCCCATCCTTTTGTTAAAGCTTCATGTTGATCGTTCCAGCTATCGTATCCTTCTTTGTATCGAAGTGGCTTAGCCTTGCGGAAATATTTTACCGACAGGCTGTATTCGCGACGACTATAGTGTTGCTCGAGGCACCCTCGGGGTATTTCGCTGACCTGTTCGGTCGCCGCAACGCCTTGATGGTTGGTAGTTTGCTGCACGGGCTTGACTATTTAGTATTAAACTATGCTGACAATATCAGGGGGCTTATGGCTTTCGAGATCGTGCTCGGCATCGCTGCAAGCTTGCTCTCTGGCGCCGGTCTGGCCTTGCTTTATGACACGCGCAAAGCGTTGGAGGGCGATACGGGCGGCGAACACTGCAAGGCAATATTCCACCTCAGTTTTACCAAGAACGCCGATGAGGCATTGGGTGGCACCCTGGCTATTTATTCATTCGACCTGCTCATTCAGGTTCAGTCGGTTGCAGCGTGGTTGTGCCTGCTGTTTGCCAGCTTTGTTTACGAACCGCCCTATCAACAAGCCGATGCAGCACCGCATCGCATTAAGATCATTGAGGTGATGAGGCACCTGTTCATGCAGGACCCGCTGCTTCGGAAGATTGTCATTGCCATACCGATCTATAGTCTCGCGACGTTTAACGTCGCCTGGCTCATCCAGCCCTACTGGGAAGAGAAAGGCATGTCCCTGGCGATGTTTGGCCTACTCTGGTGTGCCCAGGAGTTTACAACCGCCATCACCACCCACATCGGCATCGAACGTCGACTCGGCGCTGCGATGACGCTGGGCCTCATAGTAATTTGCCCGTAGTCGGGCATCTTGGAATGACATTCTCTCCCGGTCAGCCCGGGATTGTAATTGCCTTACTGCTGTTCGCAGGCAGGGGCCTGAGTCAGGTCATACTGGCAAACGCCCTCAACCGCGGGGTGCCAAGTGAATTCCGCGCCACTGCGAACTCATTCACCAGTTTCCTGTTCGGGCTGCTTTTTACCCTGACCGGTCCTGTGGTCGGTTATGTGGCACAACTACAGGGACTGTGCATGGCGCTGACCGTTATTGGTGCGTCCTATATCGCTGTTTTGTCATGGCGATGATGCCACTGATTCAGCGTATAAAAAACATTCAGCGACGCGTTGCTGCATAAGCGATCCCTTCCCGCTGTAGGGGTAATCACTCAGCTCAAACCCTCCTTCCCTTTCTGAGTGATTACCCATATTTTTTAGTCTTTCTGAGCTTTTTCGCAGCAGTTTCAACTAGCCATATCGACCATCCCAGGATGTTCCCACTTGTCATTCTATGTGTTTGAAGAGCCCAGTTTGCTGCGCTGGAAGCCGTCGTGGTAAAGTTCCGCGTTCTATTAGCAATTGCCAAATTTCCTCTCTGAAAACAAAAAAATCTCGTATATAACGCACCAATATAGGGCGAACCGCCACAGGACTGAAATCTACTTCAGCACACTCCAGGAGAAAAATAATGAAACTGATTACCGCAATCATTAAACCCTTCAAGGCTGACGACGTGCGCGAAGCACTATCAGATCTTGGAATCAGCGGTATGACCATGACCGAGGTAAAAGGCTTTGGTCGCCAGAAAGGTCATACCGAACTTTACCGCGGCGCCGAATATGTCATTGATTTCCTGCCCAAGGCGAAGCTCGAAATCGCAGTGGCCGATGCCATGGTTGATCAAACAGTAGAAGCAATCTGCAAAGCAGCCGGCTCGGGCAAGATCGGAGACGGTAAGATTTTTGTAGCCGACCTGCAGCAGATTATTCGCATTCGCACTGGAGAAACTGGCGATGACGCACTCTGACAAATTAGGGAGAGGAATTATGAAATCTAGATTAAAGATGACCCCCATNNNGCTGGCNCTTGCAGGCCTGCTGCTACCTTCCCTGGCCTTGGCGCAGGACGATTTGAANGGTGCCAACACAGCCTGGATACTCACNTCTACGGCACTGGTGCTGTTCATGACACTGCCAGGTCTCTCACTGTTTTATGGTGGCCTGGTTAGAACCAAGAATGTTCTCTCTGTACTCATGCAGTGCTTCGCTATCGCAGTAGTTATCTCTATCCTCTGGTTGCTGGTTGGCTACAGCATTGCATTTGGCCCGTCAGAGTCGGCCTACTGGGGCGGCCTGAGCCGCGCCCTGTTTGCAGGGATCGATATAAACTCCATGTCAGGCGACATTCCGGAGACCGTATTCGCCGCCTTTCAGATGACGTTTGCGATTATCACACCCGCTCTGATCGTTGGTGCCTGGGTGGAACGCATCAAGTTCTCATCAATGCTCTTGTTCTGTTCCCTTTGGACCCTGTTTGTCTATTTCCCAGTTGCCAACTGGGTTTGGGGCGGAGGCTGGCTCGGCCAGATGGGTTTAATCGACTTCGCCGGCGGCACTGTAGTGCACGTTACCGCGGGTGTTGGCGCCCTTGTGACAGCATTGGTGCTCGGTCCCCGCAAAGAGTTCATGCAGTCTTCTACACTGCCTCACAACCTGACTATGAGCTTCACTGGCGCGGCCATGCTCTGGGTCGGCTGGTTTGGCTTTAATGCTGGGTCCGCGCTTGCTGCAGACGGCGCTGCTGGCATGGCGCTGTTCGTGACCCATATTTCGGCATCAGTGGGTGCTTTGACCTGGATGATCATTGAATGGGTGAAGTTCGGCAAGCCTAGCGGGCTCGGTGCGATTACCGGCATGGTTGCAGGACTTGCCACCATTACGCCCGCATCTGGCAGTGTCGGCCCGGCCGGCGCCCTCATTGTCGGCGCCAGTGGCGGCGTAATCTGCTATTTCGCGACCATGTACCTGAAGCAAGGGTTTAAAATAGATGATTCTCTAGATGTCTTTCCAGTTCACGGCGTGGGCGGCATTATTGGGACTTTCCTAGCGGGCATCCTGGTTTCTGGCGACCTCGGTATCTTCTCAGGCAATGGTCTGGCGGAAGGTGCAACCATCGGTTCACAGGTTATCGTCCAGATTACTGGCATCCTCAGCACGGGCGCATATACCGCAATCCTAACCTTCATCTTGCTGAAGCTGGTCGCCGCTGTCACTGGTGGAATTAGAGTTAGCGAGGAAGCTGAACAGCAGGGTCTGGACATCAGCGATCACGATGAGAAAGGCTACGCGATGTAAAGCATAGCTCTGGATAAAGTAAACGGCCGCAACTGCGGCCGTTTAATTTTAGGCTGAGAGCAGCTGACAAGCAGAACAAAGCTAGAGAGAATCCAACTCTGTCAGGCTAATGGCTACGAACTGAACACTAACCAATTTTTTGGCAGTCCAGAATGCTTGCCACGGCAACGACGATACTTGTCAATCCCTCGCTTGCGATCGATTCTTACGGCATGTTTCTCCATGAGCTTCGCACTACTCTTTTCCTGCGCCACCAGAAAATAGTGTGATACCTGCCTATCGAGGCCGGTTTCTTCGAGTAACGGCCGCAGACCAAAGCCCAAAAACAGCATGAGCCCGCATTAGACCAGGAAAATATTGNTGCAAATCAANAGTATGAGAGGGATNAAACACAGCATGCCGCGATAGCTTCCTGAGACCAGNGTGCTGTATTCAAACTGCTTCTCTTGCACTTCTATCCCCGTTTGCGGTTAGTTCTTATCGAGACAGAGATCCTGAGCGGACAAGGTCATTCAGGCATTTTTGCGCAGCGTGGTTATTGCGTAAACCAGCTTATTCCCTTGTAAATCCGTGAAATGGGTTGCCACCAGACAGGTACTGCGGCCGTCATTGATGAGCTCGCCTTTGAGCCTAAAAATCGGCCCAAGCACTGGAGCAAAATAATCGATACGCATATTGACAGTCGCCGACCATTTAAAATCACTGCCTTTCTCGTAAAGTGTGCGACACGTATAGAGAGAAATCATATCCACATAGGTGCCGGTAAATCCTCCAAACAATTCATTGCGAGGATTTAACAAGTGCTCAGGCAGGAGTGCTTCAACTTCCACCAAACCCGGCGCTTCCGTCAAAACCTTCCATTTTCCTGATACAACTAGGTCGCCAGCGTTGTGGCCGGGCTTCATAAAAATGGGTCTATCATCCGTGCTTTGATTCATTGAGCTCTATTCCTGCCTGCTTGGCGCGCAGAGGTAATTACTGTCCTGCGTTGCGCTTGAGAATGAAGGATTTCTGGCATGTGGTCAAATCGTCCAACACTCTTATATACTGCCCGAAAAACAAGTAAGGAGAGTCCCATGCCTACACGCCAGTTCCAGCACACTAACACCCATTTGGACCGATTTACTTACTACCCGCCGCGGCTGCTGCTAGCAAAACTATGCTTGACGCTATGCAGCCTATTCCTAGTTACGGCCAGCCTGGCTAACGACCTGCCCAAGGCAAATCCCGAAAGCCAGGGCGTCTCTTCCGAGCGACTGCAAAGGTTTCCGGCAGCGATGCAGCGCTACATCGATCAGGATTTGCTTGCCGGCACGGTATCGCTGCTGGCCCGCAACGGCAAAGTCATTCATTTGCAATCCCAAGGCTGGAAAGACAAAGCCAGCAATACACCAATGACCGATGATTCCATATTTTTCATCATGTCTATGACCAAGCCTATTGTCTCCNCTGCGCTGATGATGCTCTNNGAAGAAGGGCACTTCCTNCTAACCGACCCGATAAGTGATTGGATTCCCGAAATAGCGGACAANCAGGTGATAGTCANAGATNANTACGGCACTCACCGNGTACCNCCGGCGCGGCCAGTTACTTTCAGACACGTACTGTCCCATACTGCCGGATTAGACCCAGCAGCGGAATTACTCAGCGAAGATGAACGCGCGCTGTTGCCGCGCCTGGATAGCCTGGAGGAAACCATCCAAAGAAAGGCCTCGCTGCCACTGGCATTTCACCCAGGTGATGCCTGGCAATATGGCTCATCCACAGACTACGTCGCGCTACTGGTCGAACGCATCTCTGGTGAACCCTTGCGTGACTATCTGCAACGAAAGATTTTTGACCCGCTGCAGATGTTGGACACCTTTTATGTTGTGCCACCCGAGAAGCGGAATCGGGTGGCATCGGTTTATAGCCCAACCGGGCCGAATCAGACCATTGAGTTTTCACGCGGTCCGGAATACAGCGACAAGCCCTTCTTTGGCGCCGAGTACTATGGTGGTACAGCCGGTCTATTCTCAACCATCTCAGATTATTGGCGCTTCTCGCAGATGCTATTAAATGGCGGCGAGCTCAACGGTGAACGATTGCTGAGCCCGAAAACCATCAACCTGATGATTTCGAATCACAGTGGCGACGGCGACATCTACGTGCGCGGCCCCGGCTACAACTTTGGACTGGGCTTTGGCATCCTGAGTGATGCAGGAACTGCGCGCGACCCTCTCACGCCTGGCACGTTCACCTGGGGTGGAGCCTGGGGCACAATTTTCTGGGTCGACCCGGTGGAAAATATGATTGGCATCATGATGACCCAAATCACTTCCTACCGACATTTAAATGCCCGCCAGGACACGGGGGTGACTGCAATGCAAGCTATTGTCGAAAGCTACAGCAACAAGCCCTATAGCGTGCGCGGCTACCCTTTGCTCGATTAGCAGGGTGGGACGTAATAAAAAATGGGGGCAAGTGCCCCCATTTTTTATATCTATTGACTCACTCTATCTGCGCTCATCCAGCAACTGATACATCCTTCTAATTGCCCTTGGGTCGACGCCCGGCCCTCTTATCTGTCTGTAGTTGGCANTGTGATCTGTCATATCAATTTGTTGGGCTGCCCTATCCCAGCTAACGCCCTCTCGATACATGCGGCCGGTTTTGTCCCACAGATCGCGTAGGTAAGCTTGAAAATATTCAATCGGCTCCTTGGTCTCCATCACCGGCCCATGCCCGGGTAACCAGTATTCGAAATCGAGCGCTTTTAGCCCCTCTAAGGTATCGGGCCACTCGTCCACGTGACCATCTCCCATGTAAGACAGGCCAGGCAACATCAAGTCGCCGGTAAACACAACCCGCTCCCGCGGCAAAAATATCACCACATCTCCACCGGTATGCGCTCGACCAAAATGGAGCAGTTGAATTTCCCGACTTGCCCCATTGACGTTCTGATATAGCGTCATCTTGGTGTCGAGCGTAATGTTTGGTGGNGTCGGCTGCACTTCCGGNATCGCATTCAGGTANTCNCGCTGCACCTGCAAGCGNTCCTCNAGGGCNCTGCGNCGAGCAGGATCAGACTCNGATTCNACCTGGCGCTCNANATTTGCGATGGTTGCAGGCACGGCATCGGAAAAACTTAGAAACGTGTTTTCTTCTAGCACATTACCCAATTCACCGTTCAGTTTCTCACGGGTGAACTCATGTCCAATGATCTCAATGCCCGCTGGAAATGACTGATTACCATGGGCATGGTCAAAGTGGTAATGGCTGTTTACCAGATAGCGTACGGGTTTGTCNGTAAGCGCAGGCAGGGATTCTATNAGCGCGCGGGCGGCCGCCGGTGTGACATGGGAATCAACCACCAGGGCATCGTTATCACCAACCAGCACCATGACATTGCTCATTGTGTGGACTGAACCAGTCCCAGTGCCCAACCAAATTCCATGATCTACCTCGACAAAGCGATGGCTTCTCGTCTCTATTGAATTCCTTTGTGCATTGAGCAAAGCAGGCGCCAGGCCGACTATAACCATGAGCAGTGACAGAATTGATTTGATCCGCATTTTTATCGACCTCCAGGGACGGACAGGGGCACGTCAAATCTGTGCCCGTTAGCAGCAGGCTTGCAAGCTATCCCATCACAAACATCCTGTAAAGCAAGCTGGGGTGCGACCGCAGTCCAGGCTCCGCGGAAACTGCAAGAAAACGCGACTATAGGGCAAATTGACTATTTAAGTTGGCGAGTCACACTAATTTTCAGCGGCCAGCATTCAATTAAAGAAAACTAAGCCACTGTATTTAATAGATTTTAAAAGTTGGCAAAATAATTGCTGTTATTCCGTGTACCTAAACACCAACTTAGTAATTGAAATACTCGAGGAATTAACCATGCCGGCATTCAATCACTTTACACGCTTGGGCACTGCCACAGCCCTATTGATGCTGTTAGGCAGTTATGTTTTTAGCGCTTCCGCTGATGCTGCGGAAAGAGATATTAGCCGGATTAACCAGGGCGTCACAGTTGACGCCGAGCAGCAAGTTGGAAACGTGTCGTCAGTAAATGGCAGCATTCGACTCGCAAGAGAGGCAGAGGCCGGCGAAGTTACCACCGTGAATGGATCTATTGAATTAGAGGATGGTGTGACTGTAAGAAAGGCTAGCACAGTAAATGGCGGCATCCGCCTCGGCTCTGATGTGACGGTGAACGGCGAACTCTCCACTGTAAACGGCGGC
Organism: Gammaproteobacteria bacterium; assembly: GCA_002684935.1. GTDB lineage: Bacteria > Pseudomonadota > Gammaproteobacteria > Pseudomonadales > Pseudohongiellaceae > UBA9145. The sequence goes on along the minus strand of NYWC01000002.1, from coordinate 5,736 downwards.
ATCAGGATCAATGCCGGATCTGTTGTCGCGCAAAATGTAAAAACCGTGAATGGCCGCGTTCATTTGGAGAGTGCTGTAATCNGACAAGATATAGTTACTTCAAATAGTGATATCGACATCGTTGACGGCNTCATCGTCGAGGGTGACATCATTGTTGAAGGTCGTCGTCGCTNGTGGGATCGCCNGTTTGACTGGAATAATCGACCTCCAAGAATTANTGTGGATGCCGAATCTTCAGTTCAGGGTGACATCCATATCTATCGCGAAGTCAGGCTGGAGATTGAAGACGGTGCCNTGGTTGGAGATATAGTCGAACATTTTTAAACGCGAAAAAAACTAATGACGAAAAGCTGGGCGTTCTGACACCCAGCCTTTTTTATTTGTAAGCGATAACCTACGTTGCCATCGCTAGCCGACACAAATAGCTATTCTTTGCGCTCATAGTGACCCATCAGCATACCTGTCGCCAGCACGTGGCCTTCCATTTCGGCCAACAGTTCATCTTTGCCAAGCCCTGAATCAAGGTCTAACTCATCATCCAGTGCGTAAATACGGAAGTGATAGGCATGGAGATGTCCGTTAGCCGGTGGACGCGGACCAAAGTAACCAGGACGACGCAGTCCGTTGAGGCCATTAACAGCTCCCTCAAGCCCATCAATGCTGAGTTCCGTATCACTGGGCAGACCGGCGGGTAAGCCGGAAGCCGAAGCTGGAATGTTATACATGACCCAGTGCACGAACGGCTGCTCCATCATGCCGATTTCCACTACTTCAGGATCATCACAGATCAAGGCAAGTTGCTGCGTGCCAGCTGGAAGATCGGACCAACTCAAGTCAATAGAGACGTTATCACCATAGGCTGAATTCACTTCTGGCACCATGCCATGATGGTCAAAAGCAGAGCTGGTTATGGTGACAGTCTCAGGGGCATCTTGCGCATTCACCTGCAGCGCCAGACAACTCAGTAGTAGAACAGCCACGTTGGAATAGTACTTTTTCATTTTTNCTCCTCGTAGAAAATCAGTTTGGGAAATACTGTCTTGTTTTCACTTCTTAAATTATCGTCCTCTTGTGCAACTCTCTAGAGGCTTCTAAATAGTTGCCTAAATAACTGCTTAGCTATTTCTTAAGCACCAATTCCACTTCCTCGGCGCGATCACGCAACAAATATTTTTGTACCTTACCCGTGGAAGTCTTATCTATGGGTCCAAAAACTACCTTTTTAGGGATTTTGAAGCCAGCCATTTCTTCACGGCAGTAAGCAATTAATTCTTCGACGCCCATTTCCTGACTCTGTTTCAGAGTAACGAAGGCACAGGGTACCTCACCCCATTTCGGATCTGAACTGGCCACCACAGCGGCTTCCAGGATCTTGGGATGCTTGAACAGCACCGACTCTATCTCCAGTGAAGAAATATTTTCACCACCAGAGATGATAATGTCTTTTGAACGGTCTTTGATCTGGGCATAACCATCTTCGTGCCAAACTGCAAGATCCCCTGAGTGAAACCAGCCACCCGCGAATGACTCCTGCGTCGTCGCCGGATTTTTCAGGTANCCTTTCATCACCAGATTGCCGCGCATAAATATCTCACCCATGGTCTTGCCATCCTTGGGAACCGGCTCCAAAGTCTCCGGATCCGCCACCATCATTTCGTCCTGCAGCGGCGCACGCACACCTTGGCGTGCCAACAACTCTGCCCTGTCATCTATGCTCAGCGCTGACCATTCATCATGGGGAGCGCACACTACACAAGGACCATAAGTCTCAGTCAATCCATAGACGTGCGAGACATTGAACCCCATCCCTTCCATGCCAGCTATGACCGCAGCTGGCGGCGCAGCGCCGGCGGTCATCGCACTCACTTTGTGTTCCACCCCCTGCTTGAGCTCTTCCGCCGCATTGATCAGCGTGTTGAGTACAACAGGTGCACCGCAGAAATGTGTGACTTCATGGGATTTGATGGCCGCGAAAATAGCGTCATCCCTCACATGCCGCAAACAGACACTGGTACCTGTTACTGCTGCAAGCGTCCAGGGAAAACACCAGCCGTTGCAATGAAACATTGGCAGCGTCCATAGATAGACTGGATGCGCCGTCATGTCCCAGCACATCGCCATGGAAACTGCATTGAGATAGGCACCTCGATGGTGAAAAACGACACCCTTGGGATTGCCCGTGGTACCGGAAGTGTAATTCAGGGAAATAGCCTGCCATTCATCTCCGATCTGAAAACAGCGGAAATCNGGGTCGCCAGTTTTCANCACNTCTTCATAGTTTTTCTCGCCAAGCAATTCCCCACCGGAAAAATNTGGGTCATCTATGTCGATCAACACAGGCTTATCAGCCACGAGTTCCAGCGCCGCCTTGATGGTGTCGCTATATTCACGGTCAGCAAACAACACCTTGGTTTCCGCATGATCCAGGATAAATGCNATGGCCTTGGCATCTANCCGNACATTCAGTGCGTTAAGCACGGCGCCTGTCATTGGCACACCAAAATGAGCCTCAAAAGTCTCCGGCGTGTTCGCCCCCATAAANGANACAGTGTCACCTTCACCGATACCCATCCTGGTCAGTGCNGAAGCCAGCAAGCAACAGCGCTGATAGGTTTCTGCCCAAGTGTAGCGGGTCTCTCCATGAATCACAGAGATGCGGTCCGGGTAAATGCTGGCGCTACGCTCAATAAAACTAAGAGGGGTTAAGGGAGCGAAATTCGCCTGGTTCATATCCAGGTTCTGCTCGTAAATATTATTCGCACTCATGTTGTTTTTTATACCTGTATACTTTTACTCTGATGCTCTCAACCTGCTGCAGGTGCTGCTTCCCAGCTCTATGCTATTTGCGCTGTTTTCAGCCAAGCCCGGGACAACAGCCGCTTTTATCCAAATATCGCCCTTAACTCTCATAAAATCACATAAAGGCCTTATCGCCTGCAGTCAACCACCAGGCGCCATAAAGCGTCTCCGCATCAGGCCCCCTATTCCACCAGTTACAGGGTATCTCAATCCCAAGATTATTCACAACGCAATCAGGCAATTGCATCGCCTCTTGCCAGGCCTGCGTGATCCATATTTTTAGCACCCTCTTCAGTCACTGNTTGCAATAAAAAGCCGCAATTTCGCTCAACATACGCTTGATGTCCGCAGCAGGGCTGATCAGGTCCATGAGCGATAGCTCACCGCCATGGACCTCAAGGACGAAAAAGCGCGCTGGGGTGCCTCGCATCGCGATAAAGATAAGGATGGTAGAGCCCTCTCTGTTAGGACGGATGGTGGAAATATCGGTACTTCGGGTAGCTTGAATCTCGAATACCAATAACGACCCGGCCATCGATATTTGAAGCAACACCAACTCACAGCGTTTGCAGGAATCGCTNCTGCGCCGCCGCAAGCGAACTATCAAAAGGACCCAGGCNGCAACAAATCGCGTTTGGGATTCGCCTTCAAGCTGCTGCAATGCGGATAACAAAGTCAATAAAACCGAGGCCACNCTGTTGGAGTNTGCTGACAAAATAAAGTTATTCAGGCCTTAAACCCGCCCANTTGGTAGCGTTGCAATATATNCCGCCGTTAAGATTTTCGCCCGCGACAGCTCAAGAATGNAGACAGTTCGGAAGCTTCACGTAAGTCAGCCACTTTGGGCTAGAATAGGTGCATGAGAAAAAGAACCAAATGGCTNAAAATGCTGGAATCACTCGTTCCTGANGGCCTCGACCAATCCGCCCTCGCCCGNCTTGGCCTGCAGCGTCTCTTGCTGCTACGNGCGCTCATCACAATTTTCAGTGCTCTCGGTGTGGTAATTTTTCAGAGCCTTTCCAGTATTACAGTCCCAGACAACCTGATCATTGCACTGCTGCTTGTGATTGCGCTCTCACTGGGATTTGGATTCTGGCGCTTGAAAGTGGATACCGTCATTAGCCAACGCGAGCTGTTCGGNCATCTGCTTATCGATGTCGTGGTGCTGGNGGTATTGCTCAGTAATACCGGGGGCGCAAGTAATCCACTAATTTCCTACTTACTGGTCCTTTTGGCGGTTACCGCCACGATATTACCAAGGGGATTTGTTTATACATTTACCCTAGGCGGCATCCTGATTTATAGCTACTTTCTGCTGCGAGATATTAGCTCCGGCCAAGCTATGTCTATGGCCTCAATGGATCAGGACAGAATCTTTGAGCTTCACTTGGTCGGCATGTGGATTATCTTCTCTGTCAGTGCCGTTCTCATTTCGGTGTTTCTCACGCGCATGTCCGCTGCCATTAGGGACAGGGAATTGAACTTAGCGGTGGCCCGGGAGAACGAGTTGCGCAACGANCAGTTGGTGGCGATTGGCACACTTGCCGCAGGCACAGCGCATGCANTGGGAACACCCTTGTCAACNATGTCAGTGCTGCTCACCGAGTTAGACAACCTCGATGAGGAACAGCTGAAGACCAGCCATATCAAAGAAGACATCTCTGTACTCAGGCAGCAGGTTGTTCGCTGCAGGNATTCTCTCAACCAACTCATACGTTATTACCACAAGGACAATCCCGCCGAAGAGGAAAGCCTGTCGCTGTCAGACTTTGCCTCAGACATCTCTGACTACATCACCAACATTCATCCCTCTGCCAAAGTTAATTTCATGATAGAAACCGAGGCAGACCCGGTCGTGATCTCCGATCAAAGCGTCAAACATGCCGTGATCAACATCATTGAGAACGGTATCAAGGCGGCGAGCCAGGAAGTCAACGTAAGCTTTAGACTAAGCCGTAATTCCCAGATCGAAATCTCAATCGATGANGATGGCCCAGGAATCCCTGCNAAAGTCATGGAGAATATGGGAGAGCCTTTCATCTCGANCCGAAAGGACAGCATGGGCCTGGGTATATTTTTGGCCAACGCAGCANTTCAGCGCATTGGCGGCAGCATTGAAATGTTCAACCTCAAGTTGGGTGGCGCATTAACGCTTATAAGANTTCCCATGACCAAANTACAAGAAGCTTGAAATGCCNNGAAGGGAGAGCTAATCAATGAGCGAAGCCGATCAAAGGGCCCAACTGCTGCTGGTTGAGGATGACGAAGTCTTTGCCAGGGTAGTTGCACGCGCACTGAGTCAGCGCAGCTATGACGTGGCACACGCGGTCGACAATCCTTCCGCGCACCAATTCATCAACTCCCGCANATTCAATATGGCAATTCTTGATCTGAATCTTGGCGGAGAAACTTCCCTAGAACTGATCAAACCCCTTAAAACCAGGAATCCGTCAATCCGAATTCTGATTCTGACTGGCTATGCCAGCATCGCCACCGCGGTGGAGGCCATCAAACTGGGCGCAGACAATTATCTGGCAAAACCCGCTGATACCGAGGAGATACTCACGGCCCTGCTGGGCAGCAGTGAACTCGGCGAATTAAGCAAGGCTAACGTGTCTAGAATGGAACCCATGTCGATAAGGCGACTGGAGTGGGAGCATATCCAGAAAGTCTTGAAAGAAAATGGTGGCAATATTTCTGCCACTGCCAGGCAGCTCAAGATGCATCGACGAACCCTACAACGCAAACTGCAAAAAAAACCTGTCGCAAGATGAGTGCTTGGGCGGCCGCTACGGCACTGGCGAATTAGGCGTACAGTAATTGCAGCCTGAAACTGTCAAAAATCCCCTCGACGAGAATTCCGTAGACCCTGACGCTTGCGAGCGCAGCATAGCTAAACAGGAACAAGAGCAGAGTCGGATCCAGAAACCTCTCCTG
>NYWC01000116.1 GCA_002684935.1 Gammaproteobacteria bacterium | reverse complement strand
AGCTGAAGGATATACTGCAAACTTACGCTTCGCTTGAGCTTTTACTCTTGCGTAAAGCTTTTTGTTTGTGGGAACTGGCTTCTTTTTTGCTGCTTTTCTGCGGCGCTTTGCTGCCATCTACAGTCTCTTAGGCTGCCCAAGGCCGCCCCGACCCCGTTGTTGGAGTAATTTTTTCTGTAAGTTGAGCATCAAGACTTGCTTCAAGACGAGTGACTTCATCACTGCCAAGTGCCGCTTTTGCCCAAGCAATTGCATCTGCTTGAGTAACCTTTGCCCATTCGATGAAAGTGTCGCCAGGATCTGCTAGTCCAACAGTTCCGTATACTTCAACTATATCGTCTCCTTGAGTTTTTGTAGCTCTCCAATGAACCGTTCCGACAACGTTTGTTTTGCCCCCGGAAGAGACAGCGTAATCAAGAGCTTGTACTGTCCATACATGTGACATATTTTATCCTCCTGGCTTGTTTGCTTCTAAATGTACTTTATAAGCATTAACAACTGTTTCAGTATGTACTGCTGCGCAAATTCCTTTTACTTCTGCACTTTCACTTGAAGTGTCCGCACCCGGGTCAATTACGCGCCTGTGAAAAGATCGTGAAATCTCTTTATTGTCCTTTAAAATAATTGTTGCAGTTCGTACTTGTACGTGCTTGAACTCTCCTACGATTTCGATTTTGTCTTCTTCTGTTTTTTCTGTTAAAGCCATTGCTTTTCTCCTTTTGTCCGCCCCAATCTCCGAATGAGGTAATTAAGTTGTCATGTAAGTAATAGTCACCATGATGTATTTCGGGTTACCGCTCGTCCATTCAGCAAGGTTTGTGGTAAGACCCGACTGCATTAAGTGCATTTCACTAGCGTAAGCGTAGCCGGAGTCAACCGTATGAATTGTTGCTGTGTTATGCGTAACATTGACTACTGGATAATGATGGGCCGCAGTGCTGGCGCTATACGGCAAGCCCGCTATCTTTGCCGTTCCAGACCCAGCATTAGATATATTCAGGCCTGCGCTGTACCAGCTAAGTGTTACGACCTTGCCCACTTTGACGTAGTAGGCAGTTTGATTTGTGTAACTAACTGTAGGGAACGTGCCTGATGATGTTAGCGACAGTGTGCAAGTGCCTTCTTCGTAATCGTCGAGTGCATTTGCTGCTGCTGTGTCGCCGTTAAACGAAATGCCCCCGCCAGCTTGAATACGTGCTCGCTCAGTAAAGCCACCCGCCATCAGCCGGATGCTTCCTAAAGAGTGAGCCGCCGCCAAAGCAACGTCAGCGGAGTTTCTGTATGTCCAAAGCTCGGCTTGTACTGTGCCGTCTTTCTCAATGTCTATTGCGCCACCTTGTGTGCCGTCCAGCGTCAACGTAACGTAATCTGAATAATTATTCGGAGTCGCACCAATGCCTACATCTTCAGCGCTAGAAATCGTAATCGCATTCGCATCAGCATTATCGTCAATACCAGTCGAGCTAAAGTTTGTCAAAGGATAGCTAAGATCCGCCGCAACAACAGTGTTTGCGGGAATTGCTAAACTATTAAGTTTTGTGATCGCCATTACTTATTTCCTTAATACCCCTTATAGAGGCGCCGGCCAGACATCAATAGGTGCCTTCTTATCCTTATCAGGAGGGGAGTAAAGAGCCATAAACTCAGTAAGATTTGAGGAAGCCTTAACTAAAGTTTCAATATTATTCGAAGCAGTACGAACTGCTGCACGATAAGTTAAAACATCTGAAGGAACATTATAATCTGAGACTTCTGCTGCTTTTACTACCATCCAATCAGTTTCAGAAAGCAAATTATTTGCTTGCGCTTTCGCAGTATTAATTGCTTCTGATTTGAGTCCAAGAGTAACAAGCTGCTTTCCATCAGGCCCCATCAAAGCCTTTCCATCTTTATCCACTTCATTTTTATCTTCGAGAGCTTTCTCAACCCCTGCTGACCAATAAAAATGTGAATCGAAGGGAGCAGGATCATCTTCCCACTTCAACCCCGCGTCTGTTTTTTCTTTATCTGACCAACTCATCCAGTTTGTGGGATGGGTTACACCATTTGAGTCTACCCAAGATCTTCCTGGGCGAATTACATTTTTTTCATATAAATACATTAAATTTCTCCTTACTTTGCGTTGGCGTATTTGAAGGGCATCTCTGCGAATGCCATGTAAAGAAACGTGTTTCCTGATCCGTTGATCCAGCCTCCGCCTGCAACTTTTAGCTTAAACCCGTTGCTTAAAATATCTAATCCGTCTACCGAACCGGACGCTTCAGCATTGCTCAAGTCTGAACGCAAAAGATGATAAGACTCATTGTGAGGGTCTCTGGCGGTATCCACCATGTACCAGTTTTCGCTCGCACCAACATTTTTCCACATCACAAAAGCTGGCCTAAACCCTGTGTAAACAAACGTGCCGTCTGCGCTTCCGTTGCCTGTGTACGTTCCGAACTTGCTGAAGCCTTCGACGCTGTGGAAGCAGTAGGCCACACAGCTTTCTCCACTTGTGTTTGTTGCGTCAACATTTCCCAAGGTAAATACAGATGATGATGGGGTTGTGTTATTCCAGTTGCCCGTGGTTGCCGAAGCTCCAGTAAGGTTTAGCTCTAACTTCTTGGTGTTACCTAGAGAGCTAGAATATACCGTCCAATTTTCTGAGCCGTCAGCACGGTTCTTTACTATGATTAATTCTGGAGCAGAAGATAAGCCATGCCCAATAGTCATGCCCGCAGAACCCGTTCCCGTATAAGTAACAATACTAAACCCAGCATCTGTATTAGCAGACACGACAGACGCAGTAGTTCCGTCACTGTTGCTTACGCCTGAACCGCCAGCTTTCCAGTTCCACAAAACATAGGTCTGACCGCTTTGATTGACATTATTTGCACTTGATGACCCTGCTAAAATAGAAGCACCGTCTGTCTCAACATTGTTCATAGCACCATTAGTGCCAGCACCGTATTCAGCAAATGCCCCATCACTTGACAGATTATTACCTGCACCTCTAAGTCTATCTATCAAATTATGGTTAATAGCTGTTGATCTAGATTTTTGCCAAACAAGGTCTGGGTCAAATCCAACACCTGTTATTGTTCTAGTATTTGAACCGTTACCCGTGTACAAAACAGTATTAAAGTAGTCTTGTGGGCTGTTGTTTACAGCAGGATTAATCGCCGCTGTCGGATCAGGCAGGTTAGCCGTACATAAGGCTAGGAAACCTGTGGGTACGCTGTAGTAAAAATCACCAATGCTGTTAGCGTCTATGTTACCTTGTGCTGTTTTAGTGCCAGCAAAACTAGAGTCTTGACCATAGTTATGAATAAAAATCCCGGGAGGGGATCCGTATGTGTAATCACTTTGATGACTAACGTAAGTCCTTGCTACTCCATTCTCTGTTGCAAAGTTACTTGCTGAAGGATTAGCCCCTGTAGAAGGATTGCCGCTTGCCATCCACGTTCCATTTAAACCAGCCCAGAACTTGTTATTATCGAGGTCTAAAGCGAACATATAAATGTCGCCATCTGATCCCGCTACGGTTCCATAGGATGTCTTTGCAGTATCGACAAATACTTTTCCCGTGACCTCAGAACCATAAGTTAAATTTCCAGATAAACCGTAATACCCAGCATTATATTTAGAGACATCATAGAATCCTATGTTGTAGTTTTGGGTATTGTTTGTAGGGCGAGCTACAATCTGAACTTCGTAATACCATTTACCGCTAGAGACAGGGATTGTTCCTTGCATTGATTGCCAGTTGCCCGCATGACTGTGCTCTGTCTTTAAGTTGCCCTCTGAAGTAGTAAGTGCCGTTGTAGTTGTCCCATTATGCGCTAATGGATTCAACGTAGCAAAGTTATTCGTCGGGCTGTCCAGCATCCAATCAGTAGCGGCTACGTTTGTGCTTGACCAGTTGTTTCCTTGACCTGAAGCATCAATAGGATTAGTAGCTCTAGTCGCAAAATCTAGGTAGTAATCATGGCTGCCATAACTGCCTGCGTACTTCTTAGGAATCCATGTGCCTGACTTGGTTTCGCCAAAGCTAGTAGGGGGCAACGCAGAGCCGCTGATGTAATTAACTTCAGCGAGATAAAAGTCAGCATCGAGGCCTTGGTTGTAAGCGTTTTTGCCTATATCCTGCACTTCGGTAGTTCCAATCCGACTGCCTAATCCTTGGGCTGGATAATTAGCAGTAGCAAAATTAGTTTGTTGTTCTCCATTAACGTATATTTTGACTCTGTTTGATGCTGTTGTTTGAGGCGAGTCATATACCACAACAATGTGGTACCAAGCGGAGGAATCGCGGAACTGCATGGAAGTGATTACTTGAAACTCTATGCCGCCGTTGTACTGGTACACGTTTAGTCTCTGGTTAGTGCCGTCAAAATAAATAAGAAATTCTCTGCTACCCGCAACGCCGGAACTCAGTAAGAAACCGCCGAGGAGCTGGCCAGGGCAATTTTTTACCCAAGCACTGTATGTAAAGGTATCCGCATTACTGCTAGACGAAGGTGTTCTTGAAAAAAAGTCACCATTATTTAAACGCGCAGAGTTACCTATCTCATGCGTATAGAAACCGTCTGAGTACATCCATTGTTGTGAGCCGAAGGGACCTGACATAGTTTATCCTTAACTAAACGCGAGCTGAGGGGCGCCTAACAAAATGCGTCCCGATGCAGCAACAATATAAGGCACAATATCGGTTCTAGAAGCGGCAGAAGATAAGGTAAGCCCTGCTCCAGCAGCAGTCTCGTAGTCAGTGCCGAGAGACACCGTTCGACTTCCTGTGCCGTCTTGGATAAGCACGATAAACCCGGACTGACCTACAGCTTCAGTTGTAGGATTTGCTAACGTAACATTACCTGTCAATGTAAGTACAAAGTTTTGATAGGTAGCAAAATCAAGAGTAGTTGAGCCCGAAGCATTCGCAGTTTGAGTAGCTGCAGTTGCGCTTTTACTGATAGAAACAGTACCCGCATCGGCAATAACAAAAGCTGCATTTGCAGTTTTGCTTTGAAGATTTTGTACATTAAGAGTAGACATTTTTATTCCTTAAATAATTTTCCATTGCGCCCCGTTTGCTACTGTTACTGCTGAGCCATTAGCGATAGAAATTGGTCCTNTGGACATAGCATTATCAGTTCCAGCAATAGTTGTATTTGTAGAAACTGTTTGTGCATGAGTTAAAATGGGGGCACTAAGAGAAACTAGCTTGCTACTTGCAATTGTAATTGCTGTAGCCGTAGCATTNTCATCAATACCGGTTGAAGAAAAATTGGTTANTGGGTAACTTAGTTGAGTNTCCCCTACAGTATTATCAGCAGGAGTACCAATACTCAATACATCTCCGAGTACTAAAATATAATCAATAGAATCATTCGAAGTTAGTGCACTTGCAAAAACAATTGTGGATCCAGATACTGAATATGCAGTATCGGGNGCCTGGGTAACACCNTTTAGAGAAACAATAAGATTTCGTGCACTTGCAGGAAAATACGCAGTGCTACTGCGTGTAAGATTAAAAGTCGCTGTCGCAGAAGTCGTAATACTATCAAGAAGTATAAAGTTTCCTGCTTTTGGCTGTTTCCCTATAAATGCCATTATTTAGTCCCCAATCAAATCGCCGCAATAATAAAAGCGAGTAACTCTGAGTAACGTATACCCATGCGGTCACGCTTTTCGCCAGTTTTTTCGTCTGTCCAAGTATCGTGCATAAACATTCCATAGCGTCCAGCATCTAACCCTTCAGCTTTAAATGCGGCTTTTAAGTCTTGGGCAATAATTCCAAAATGGATTCGGGCGTCATCACCCTTCTCTTCAACAGCATCTTTCCAGCGCCACTTTCGCAGCAAGCCTTTACACGCTACCGCAACGCGAGTCTCTGCTTCACTTAACGAGGAAATATCTTGCTTTAGTCGCTCGTCAGAGCCGGTACTGACGCCATTGGTAATATGTGCATCGTTATATCTTCCACTTGCAGTTCCAATGTCATACGTGTTGTCTGCTAAAACTCTAAGGTGTCTAGTGTAAAGAATTACATTAGTAAGACGTAATGCTTCCGAACCGCTTACGTAAAAATATGTATGATCGCCACCCATATAAATAGCTTCGTCAGAGGTGAGAGAGCTACCGTTATAAATTCCTACATAGGTACTATCGCTATATGTAGTTAGCTTAGTGTGCGAATCAGCACCAAATACAGCCGGACCAGTGCATTTTAAGCCTGTTCCAGACGTATCAATGTGCAATTTAGCGGAAGGGCTTGTAGTACCAATACCTACGTCACCGCCGGTAGTAATATGGACGCGTTCTGAGCCGTTAGACCACAGCCCTAGTTTGCCTCCCGAATATAGATCAACTTTAGAGNCGGTGTTATTCCACCATAAATACCCGTTACCGGTTCCATTATATTGCAAAGACAAGCCACTGTAAACTCCAGATGTTGCGTTTATAGCCAATAGACCTTGGTTATTAACCCAAGTACCTTCAATATCAACTACAGTAGAAGGACTCACAGTACCAATGCCTATGTTACCAGCGCCGTCAAGAGTCAGCCTATTTGCGCTATCTGTAAAATCATATAAATGAAATTTATCGGCGCTACTATCAACATACCAAGCATAGGAACCCTGATTATTTGTTGCTTTAAGGCCCGCAATATTTGTTGTGCTTTCTACTTCTATTCTTGAAGCACCTGTCGTGTAAACGTGCAGTTTTTCAGCAGGACTAGAAGCACCAACACCTACATTCTCGCCGCTATCAATGGTTATAGCCACAGCATTAGCACTGCTGTTAATAGCAGGTATGCCAATAAAGTTTGCTAAATTTCTTGCCTTTGACATATTTATTCCTTAAGT
>NYWC01000020.1 GCA_002684935.1 Gammaproteobacteria bacterium | reverse complement strand
CCTGCGATCGAGTTGATTGATGGGCTTACCTTGCAAATCGATCCCGCCGCCTTGCCAGGGTCGCAGTCGTGCCAGGGTATGCAACAGGGTTGTTTTGCCTGCGCCATTCCTACCTAATAGACCCCAGCTCTCGCCACCCCTTATCGTCAGGTTCAACTCTGAAATCAACTTGCGCTCACCGATACTCACATCGAGTTCAGTGATTTGCATAAGAGCCTTGGTCTTTGACGCGGTCATGCTTCTCGACTAATGGATTTTCTGAGGATGACAATGAATGTAGGCACACCAATCAAAGCGGTGACTACGCCAACCGGCAGTTGCTGTGGTGCTATCAGGGTTCGGGCCAGGCTATCGGCCACAATTAGGAAACTNCCTCCCAATAGCATGGCACTTGGTATNAGCAGGCGATGGTCTCTGGCCCCCAGCATCCTGAGCATATGCGGAATGACGAGGCCTACAAAACCAANTGAGCCGGCAATGATTACCGCGCTGGNAGTNAGCGCCGATGCAGCGAAGTACAGAATGAGNCGTAAAGCGGNGACATTGACNCCCAGTGCGAGAGCCNGTTGATCACCCTGTANAAGGACNTTCAGGGCACGGCTCAGAAAGAGTCCGCCGGNCAGTCCNGCCAGCAGCAAAGCCCAATGTATCGGANTCACGCGACTTTGGCTCAGATCGCCCATCAGCCAGAACAACATACTCTGCACTGTGTTTTCGGTGCTGGTCGTCAACAATAAATTTATTACCGCGCCCCAGCCTGCGGATACCACAACCCCAGTCAGCAATAGGCGAATTACAGACCAACGCCCCAGGCCGTTGACGATGAAAAATACCAGCATTATAGAGAACAATGCGCCAAAAAACGCCCCCTGGCTTAGCCAGAAACTGCTGGCGCCCAGAAGGATCGCGCTGAGAGCGCCAACAGCTGCTCCCCCAGATACGCCAAGAATATAGGGGTCAGCCAAGGGATTGCGCAGCAAGACTTGCATGATCACGCCAGCCAAAGACAGAAGGCCGCCGACGACGAAGGCGGATGCAGTTCGTGGTAAGCGAATATCGAAAATTATCTGAGTCGCTAGTTCGCTTTGTGGAGCGGTCGGCAGGCTAAATAGGTCAGACAGCGTCAATTCCACACTGCCGCTGAGCAGTGAAAAAAGCGCGGCACAAATGGCCAAGAGGGCAAGCGCGAAAATCAGCAAAATTTGTCTGAACGCGATCAACTTGTAAGCTCGATTGGTTGTCCGCAGGCATGCAGTGTAATGAAGAATTGCGCGCCAAGCTTGGGTGCGCTGCGAATTTCGATTGCACCGCCCAGTAAGGTTCTGATGATTAGGTACACGGAGGAGCGACCCAGGCCGCTGCCACCGGAAGTGGGGCGCGCAATGAAGTAGGGGTCGAACGCTTTTCGAACAACCTCTTCGGTCATGGCCTTGCAATTGTCGAGGACGCTTATTTGTAGCTCATGGGTGCTGATGTGTTTGACGCACAGTTCAGCATCGACAGTAATCAAGGCTGACGACTTTGATTTAATGATATCGCTCAAAAATTTCTGAATATTCATACTGTCAGACAGGGGGCTCACTCTTTGCACACCGCATCATAGCAATAAATCCGCTGTACTCCAGCCGGGATGCTTGCCATCGCTCTCGGTTTCCGATGATTAAGTTAAGTTAATGATTGCCTGGTGATAGACTGGGTATTATCACGGGTTCCGTCAGCACCTGATAACTTATCAGCGGTTAAAGGTTAGGCTTTCCCTGGTCATTGCTGATTCGGCCTACCACAGGATGCGAAAGGAATTAAGATAATGCCCTCATTCGATATTGTGTCTGAAGTCGATATACACGAAGTTAACAATGCGGTAGATCAGTCTAATCGGGAAGTCGGCACGCGCTTTGATTTCAAAGGCGTGGACGCCACCTTTCAGGTCACTGACACTGCAGATGTGCTGGTCAGCGCTGAAGTGGATTTCCAGGTCAAGCAGATGCTGGATATTTTTAAGGGTAAACTGACTAAAAGAGGTGTAGACATCAAAGCGCTGCAAGAAAGTGATATTGAAGCGAGTGGTCAAAAGGTGTCGATGCTGGTCAAGATTCAGCAGGGAATTGAATCTGAGCTTGCCCGCAAAATAGTAAAAATGGTCAAGCAAACCAAGATCAAAGTGCAAACAGCGATTCAGGGAGAGAAGCTGCGAGTTACAGGCAAAAAGCGAGACGATCTCCAAGAAGTAATCGCCTTACTGAAGGAGTCGAACCTGGACATACCTTTACAGTTTAATAACTTTAGAGATTAGCCAGCCGATAGGACAGGCGATGAGTTGCGAAATAGCAACTCATCGCTCAGGAAGGTACATGTCTAAAACGGAAAATAAAGCGATGAATCACTGGCTCAATAGCCTGCCGCCCAGTGTGCGTCCGTATTTTGAGGCGGCGCCGCTCGCTGCATTTTTCCTGGGAATGTCCTCTGGGTTTCCCTATGCCCTCATTGGGGCTACGTTAACAACGCGATTGGCGCAGGATGGTATTTCCAAGAGTTCAGTTACCGCGTTCGCCCTGACTTTCCTAGCCTATAACTTCAAATTTCTCTGGGCACCGGTGATAGACAATTTCCGCTTGCCGTTCATCGGTAAATTCGGACAGCGACGCTCTTGGCTCTGGTTTGTCAGTCTTTGTGTGATTCTCGCGGTGATATTTCTTGGGGTAGTGGATCCAACCCAAGCTCTATTCACGGTAGCCGTCGCGGCAGTAAGCCTGGGCGTAGCGGGTGCAACACTGGATATCATTATCGATGCCTATCGCATCGAATTGCTGGAGCCCCATCAGTTGGGTACAGGCTCCGGCATGTCGCAATACGGCTGGCGTATCGGTGCCGCCTCAACGGGTGCGCTCGCCCTGATTGTCGCCAGTAATTTCGGTTGGCCTGCTGCCTATGTAGTCTGCGCGCTGTTCACCTTGCCCGCTATTATGGTAGGTGTGTTCTTGGGCGAGCCTGCTCGACACATAGAGCCAGCAGAGGTCAAAGGCTTCACTCAGGCACTGGTAGACTATTTCAGCCCGCTGAGTGAATTCGTCAAACGACAGGGAGCATGGCTGGTGCTGATTTTCGTTCTCATCCACAAAATCGGAGACACTCTAGCTAATCTCACTTTGCGGCTACTGTTCGATGATTTGGGTTTCACCAATGAAGAGATCGCATTTTATGATGTGGGCTTTGGTTTTATTGCCTTTCTGTTGGGGATATTCGTAGGCGGGATTATGTTTGCCCGCATGGGTTTGAAGCACTCGGTCCTGCTGAGCCTCATTCTCATGGCAGTTTCCAATTTTAGTTTTGCTGCCCTGGCCCTTGTGGGGCACACCAACCTTGGTATGGCGGCGGCGATAGGCTTTGAAAATTTCGCCAGCGGCATCGGTGGTGTTACTGTAGTCGCGTATCTGTCGGCGCTCTGTAATCTCCGTTTCACCGCGACCCAGTATGCCTTGCTGTCAGCACTGGCCAGCATCGCCGGCAGATTCCTGACCGGCACCACCGCAGGCGGGCTGATAGAGGCGATGGGTTACGTGAATTTCTACCTGTTGACCACTGCGGCTGCATTTCCAGGGGTATTGCTGTTCTGGTACATGATTCGTTCCGGGCTTGCTGATGTTTCCCTGGGCGGTTCTTCCAGCGATCAATAAGGCGCATAGGCTGTGCCGGCAGCGGCGGGATGGCGCTTACCTTAATCCGCGGCCGCAGCAGGCAGTGTACGCATAAGGTGAGAGCCTTAATCCAGGTATAAATATCATCTGACTATGCAGCGTCCCACTGATATTCACGCAGGGCAAAGCGCCCCTTGATGAACACCACACCTTCCGCCTCCAGCTTTTGCTTCTGGCTTTGGTGCTGACTGCTGTCGACACGAAATGAAAGCTTGCCACGTGAATTGACGACACGATGCCAGGGTAGATTGGTACCGGCCGGTAACATCTTCATGGTATAGCCCACATAACGGGCGTGGCCCGGCAGTCCAGCCATACGGGCGACCTGGCCATAGGTTGCTACCCTGCCGGCTGGAATTTGGGACACAACCTGCCAGATTTTTTCTTTATTGTTCACCTCAAGCTCCGGCATTCTCTAAACGGCACACCCACATCGCTTCGCCTTCATGTTAGAGTCTGTGCAGTGGCTTGAACAGGCATCACTGGAGTCGCAGGAGACTTGGGAGTAAAAAATGCCGATCGCACTCATCGTTTTCATTGTTATGCCGCTGGTAGAAATGCTCGTGCTGTTTGAAGTTGCCGAATTTATCGGCGGTTGGCGGACTCTGGCACTGGTGGTGCTTACCGCAGTCATAGGCGTACAGATCTTGAAGCAGCAGGGACTCTCAACTTTACTGCGCGCCAACCAGCGCTTACAGGAAGGCCAGCTGCCGGCGCAGGAGGTCGTGGAAGGCTTCATGCTGGCAGCGGCAGGAGCGATGCTGCTGACGCCGGGATTCATTACCGACACCCTCGGATTTCTTTTCCTGACTGGCCCGGTTCGGCGCCCCCTAGCTAGCCGCATTGTCTCCACAGGTATGTTAAAAGCCATGGGTTCAAGGCAAGAAGGAAGCCAATATTGGTCCTATAGAGAATATCGCCGGGGCGCNGATGACAATATCTATGAGGGCGAGTACAGTCGAACCGACTCAGAAAGGCTGTCAGACAGTAAAAAAGGTGACTCTGGTAACGACCCTTCGATAAAAAATAATAAATAAAATCAATTTGTTATAGTAAAAACCACAAAACCCCTGGAAAAAATTAAGCTTAGCGCCTGGTCAGGTGTTGAATTTCAATTAATTATCCCCATTTAGGAAAAAGCAATTAACCCGCTTGGGACGAGTCATCAGGCCGTTTCGGGCAAGCAATTGGAGAGTGGCAGAATCTGTACCGGTAGCGGCCGGTATGGTTTCCAATANTCTATTCTGTTTTAGATTCAGGAGTGATTGAGAATGAAAATCCGCCCCTTACAAGATCGTGTCGTAGTGCGACGCACGGAAGAAGAAACTACAACTGCAGGCGGCATTGTNCTGCCNGGCTCTGCTACCGAAAAACCGGCNCAGGGCGAAGTGNTTTCNGTTGGACCAGGTAAGCGCCTAGAGAACGGAGACACNCAGCCTGTTGACGTAAACGTTGGTGACACTGTTGTNTTTGGTAAGTATTCCAGCAACACCGTGAAAATTGATGATGAAGAACTTCTGATTCTCAATGAAAGNGAAATTTTCGGNGTGATCGAATCCTAANNNGATCTGTTGATTACCGATCCTCATCAGTTAANTNGAAAAGATAGGAATTTTTAACAATGGCTAAAGATGTGAAATTCGGCGATTCAGCACGCCAAAAACTTCTNGGCGGAGTGAANGTGCTCGCCGATGCTGTAAAAGTGACTCTCGGCCCNAAAGGCCGCAACGTAGTTNTGGACAAATCCTTCGGTGCACCCACTGTNACTAAAGATGGTGTGTCCGTCGCGAAGGAAATTGAACTGGAAGACAAGTTCGAAAACATGGGNGCGCAGATGGTTAAAGAAGTCGCTTCCCAGACTTCCGANGTAGCTGGTGATGGCACCACTACAGCGACTGTGTTGGCACAATCCATCCTGAATGAAGGCCTCAAGTCNGTGGCTGCGGGTATGAACCCAATGGANCTGAAGCGNGGNATCGACAAGGCAGTNTCNGCCATGGTTGCAGAAGTAGGCAGCNTGTCTACACCGTGCAAGGACNNNAAGTCNATTGCNCAGGTTGGTACTATCTCNGCTAACTCAGATGATGAAGTCGGTCANATCATTGCCGACGCCATGGATAANGTTGGCAAGGANGGCGTCATCACTGTAGAGGATGGCTCTGGTCTTGAGAACGAGCTGGATGTTGTGGAAGGTATGCAGTTTGATCGCGGTTATTTGTCTGCTTACTTCATCAACAACCAGGACAACATGATGGCTGACCTGGAAAATCCGCTGATACTTCTTTTCGACAAGAAGATCTCAAACATTCGTGAATTGTTGCCACTGCTGGAAAGCGTTGCCAAAGCGGGTCGTCCTCTGTTGGTCATTGCTGAAGACGTTGAAGGCGAAGCGCTGGCAACATTGGTTGTGAACAATATGCGTGGCATCGTTAAGGTTGCGGCAGTGAAGGCGCCTGGTTTTGGTGACCGTCGNAAGGCTATGTTGGAAGACATCGCGATCCTGACNGGCGGAACCGTTATCTCTGAAGAAGTNGGCCTAAGCTTGGAAGGTGCAACGGTNGATGATTTGGGTAGTGCCAAGCGCGTACAGATNAGCAAGGAAAACACCACCATCATCGATGGTGCTGGCGTTGCAGCCAACATTGAGGGTCGCGTCGGACAGATTCGTGCCCAGATCGAGGAAACCTCGTCTGACTATGATCGCGAAAAGCTGCAGGAGCGTGTTGCGAAACTCGCCGGCGGCGTAGCCGTGATCAAGGTAGGAGCGAGCACTGAAATGGAGATGAAAGAGAAGAAGGCGCGCGTTGAAGACGCACTGCACTCTACTCGTGCTGCTGTCGAAGAAGGCGTGGTACCTGGCGGCGGCGTTGCCCTGGTNCGCGCACTGCAGGCCGTTTCGGAACTGAAGGGCGACAACGAAGACCAGAACGTCGGTATCACCCTATTGCTGAAGGCAGTCACTGCGCCTCTGCGTCAGATCGTGGAAAACGCCGGTGAAGAAGGTTCAGTCATTCTGGACAAGATCAAGGCTGGCGAAGGCAACTTCGGTTTCAACGCGGCTACTGGCGAATATGGCGATATGCTGGAAATGGGCATTCTTGATCCAGCGAAAGTTACTCGTACAGCGCTGCAGGCGGCTGGCTCGGTTGCNGGCCTCATGATTACTACTGAGGCGATGGTTACTGAATTGCCGGAGGAGAAGGGAGCAGCGCCTGCCATGCCTGATATGGGTGGCATGGGCGGTATGGGCGGCATGATGTAAATGTAGCTATCGTGGACGATTTATCCGCGTTATTTCGCTAGCAAACTGAGCATGGCGCCCACTATCTCTATGAGATGGTGGGTGCTATTGCGTTAGTAAGTAAAGTTCGGCATAGTCATTTCCAAGACCCTTCGGGCATATTTATTTTACAAAGGATTTCCTCATGAGACGCTTTATACTACTCACTACCTTTCTAACTTATTTTCCTGCCTTCGCACATGAGGGCCCATTTTTTTCTCTCGAGCACATCGATACGGTGTTCTGGTTGGCCGCTGGTATTGTTTTTGCAGCGCTTGGATGTATTTTGATTCTATCTCGCAAACGAAAAGCAGGTTGGGAAGACCGTACTGATCGCCTGCAGTAGATAAAACCGATATTCTAATTTTTTCGGAGTTAATAACTATGTTCAATTTNNCGGTCGCACATGCGCATTGCGATATTCCATGTAAAATTTATGACCCTATGGTNGCTCAAGTGTCGGCTCTCAGCGTTGCCCGCCTCGTNGACTTGATTCTGGAACAGGATTCCTCTAACCGTTCACTTGAGGCCGAGAANCAATTCGTCAGGCTGGTGGCAGAGAAGGAGGCACAGGCGAAAGTCGTTAAACATGAGATAATGATCATTTGGGGGGATTACTTTAANGATCCACAAATTGAAGCTTTCCCTGACATTCATAATCTGGTCCACAAAATAATGCTTGCGGGCTCTAAGTGTAAGCAAAACGTTGACCGTGAGGATGCCAATCGATTGGTTGAACTTGTTAACGAGTTTGCCGCCATCTTTTGGTCTACCAAGGGGGTTAAAACGCGTCGGGTGGTGGCGCCATATCCGCCAGCGCTGGAGATTGTGCAGCCAGACTTGCCAGATGCTTAGGATCTTTAAGGTAAGCGGTGGAAGCATGCACCCAACACTGCACGCCGGCGATTGGATCATCACCACACAGCATCGCGGGCCAAGGATTCATGACATCGTAGTGTCGATGCTCGAATCTAATTTTTTCGTTGTCAAACGAGTTCAACAAATCGACGGTGACTCGTTGGTTCTCGCGGGAGATAATCCAAGATTAAATTCTTCATATTGCGACAATCCGATGCCAATCACTTCTTGGATGGGAACAGTTCTGGCATCCTTCAGATATCCATTCAAGTTTAGATTTGAATTTTCTGCAACCTTATGANTACAGTTACNGTCGGAGAGATTNGGTGCAAAATTCCTTCCTTTATTTTGGTATGACATTTTCGAAAATTACTCTAGGTTATGGNTCTTTTCTCATTANTTGGGGTTTANTGGTTTCCGTGGCGACTGGATCTTCCTCCGTGACTTCGTGGATTCCGTCTCTAATTGGGATCCCCCTCGTGGCGATGGGTGTTCTAACTCAAACTTACCCGTCTAAAGCGAAATTATTTAGTCATATTGCCCTAGTATTTGGGTTAATCGCCTTCTTCGGCGGCCTTGATTTTTTTAGAGCGTTCACAAGCGGCTCGATCATGCAAAATCCAGCCGCCGATATCTCGAAAGCCATGCTTGCCGCTACGGGGCTGTGGTACTTGATCGTTGGGGTCAAATCATTTCGATGGGCACGACAAAATAAAGAAACTATTTAAGCTTCGAGCGACACGATAAGCGCGTTCACCACCGCTGCATGAAGGTAGCAGATCCGTTGGATAAGACAGACGAATCGCGAGTTCTGCCTCTCATAATATCTGACTACGCAGTCGTCGATTCACATTTGAGCAGCCGCCGGTCTCAGAAATAGGCGATTAGGTCGTATAATTCCGCAGTAAACCCTCTAAGGCTTCTCATTGCTCTATCTGTGGCAAATGCCGAAGCCGCAGCTGCGTAGCAAAGATACGCTCTTTTCATCGTATTACCCCGCCGATAACGGTGCACTGTCGTGGGGATAGCGCCAATTCTTGATTTTGAGGATAATAGGTAGTTATGGATAAATCTGATGACTTACATGACATTCCTCCCATGATCCCGGATCGGGACGACGTTGACTCACACTTGAGCACTCGTCGCTCGCAGAAAGAAGAGATTGTGCGGCCCAGCTATTACACTGAGAAGGTTAAGGTCAGTACCTGGCCGGTGCGGATCATGTTGCTCCTGCTTTCCCTCGCGGCGGGCGGTGGGGCCTACGGCGCCTATTATTTTTACGGGCTTTACCAGACCAATATGCGCCAGGCAGATCTGCGTATCGGAGATCTCGAATTGAGACTGGCGCTGGTAGATGAATCTGCAGCGGAGTCAGACAGTAACTTGATGGAAAACATCGAGAAGACCATTGAACAGTATGATCTTCTATGGGCCAACTGGCGCGCGAACAACCGCACCTTTGAAGAGTTTCAGGGCGAGATCGCGCGCTTAAAACTGGCCAACGAGGGTCAGGACGAGGCAACTGCGAATAATAGCCAGCAACTCGCCAGCACGAATGAGGCGCTGATGGCCTCGGATACGCGGGTCAACGCATTGACCGATGATATGTCTCGCGTTATTGATTCGGTGAATGGCCTGAATGGCTCTGTCTCCGAGCTCGGGACCATGCGCAGCGATCTGGAATCCATCCGCCAGGCGCTAAACAGTGGTGACAGCACGGTGCTGGGGCTGGTGGGTCGACTCGAATACCTTGAGCAGTCTATGGAGTCGGTAAATGCACATCGACTCCAGATCAACGAGACATTGTTCCGCCTGCAGGAGAATATTGAAGCATTGCAGCGTTCTCTGACGGGGCCGGGTGGTGGCCCTTGATGCCTGCAGAGTGACTGCTATTTTCCAGTAAACTTTGCCTCACGTTTTTCGATAAAAGCGCTCACGCCCTCTTTAAAATCCGGCCTGGCTGCACAATCAGAAAAGTACTCCGCCTCCGCTTGCAATTGTGCCTCAAACTCACTCTCCAGGGATCGGTAGAACAGCGCCTTGGTATTGCCATAGACATGGGTGGGACCAGCTGCTAGCCGTTGCGCCAGCGCATTGGTTTCGGCTTCCAACTCAGCGGTAGGTACGACAAAATTGATCATGCCGATATCCTTGGCGGTCTGGGCATCGAAACGATCTCCCAATAGCGCGATTTCCATCGCTTTCTTTATTCCCACTGCGCGCGGCAAGTGAAAACTGGACGATCCGTCGGGGCTGGTGCCAATGCGGCAGTAAGCCAGAGTGAAGAAAGCATCTTCCGATGCAATGACCAGGTCACAGGCAAGTGCCATGCTGACACCCGCGCCCGCGGCTGCGCCCTGGCAGCTGGCGATAATAGGCTTGGGCATACGCCGCATGGCGAACATGATCGGGTGGAGGTCGTGAATCCGCAGAATAAATTCCTTGCGAATTTCCGCCGGTGATTTCTTGATGGATTCGCCCATGCCCTTGACGTCGCCGCCTGCCATGAAGTGTTCCCCGGCGCCTTTTAGAACGACGCAGCGTACCGATTCATCTCGCTCGATGTCGTGCAGCACGTCTGCCAGCGCGGCACGCATGTCCATACTGAGCGCGTTGCGCGCTTCCGGTCTATTCATTACCAGAGTGGCAATGCCATCCTGATATTGGACTTCTAGATCTGCCATGTTCGTTTCCCGTTGTTACCATTGGTTGCTTGTCGTAACAGGAGTATAGCGTCGAAGTAATAACAGCAACAGTCAGCTGCGAGCGCTTGGCAAAATAGAAGGGATGGGTATAATACGCGACCTCGAAAACCGGTTTTCACCGGCCGGTCTTCCCTCACGCGGACGTGGCGGAATTGGTAGACGCGCTAGATTTAGGTTCTAGTATCGAAAGGTGTGGGAGTTCAAGTCTCCCCGTCCGCACCAACTCAACTAGCTTACGAGCAACTTTCCTATTTGCTAGTCAGGCTCAAGAGCTTGAGGGTNTCTCGAGCTANGNTCTTCTANGGGCCTTGCTAGNTAGCCAGCTCCCNTAGCTTATGTGCACCTATCCAGCTTGCTCGCCAGACTCAAGGCCCANGAGNATCTCTGGNTAGACCTTGNCGAACCGACNCTCCGGTCCGCCAGTCCCTCNCGCAACACCNTCAGCCCTCCCAATTTCCCAACTCCTATGCTTCAATGAAAGNGCTGTAGCCATGCCTTTNAGGCAGTAGAAATCCCATGAAAGACCTGTTCAAAGCCAAATCGAAATCTCCCGCCCAGAGCGGTAAAAAAGTTAGTGATAGNGNATCAAGCATTGCCGCCTCCAGCAAAAGTGAGGTGGCCGCCTTTCTTGACCAGGTTGCAAAGATGCCGGCGCAATCCGGTGACGCCCGGCTGGTGTTTGCCCTGGANGCCACTGTGAGCAGGCAGCCAACCTGGGATNTTGCTACTGAACTCCAGGCGGACATGTTCAGGACGGNCGGTAGTNTTGGCGGCTTGAGNTTGCAGCTCTGCTATTTCCGTGGCCTGGGTGAATTCTTCAGCAGTGATTGGCATAGTAGCGGCGAGGAACTACTAAAGTTAATGACCGGTATAGAGTGTCAGGCTGGTACTACGCAATTAGGTAAAGTTCTGCGCCACGCGCTCAAGGAAAACGAGAAACGTAAGATTAAAGGGCTGGTTTTCATTGGCGATGCCATGGAAGAGAATATTGATCTAGTAGCACAGGCGGCGGGTAAACTCGGGCTGTTGAACGTCCCCTTATTCATGTTTCAGGAGCGAGGAGATCCCTCAACCAGGGCGGCCTTCATGGAATTGTGTCGGCTTTCAGGTGGCGCCTATTCGCAGTTTGATGCTGCCAGTGCTGCGCAGCTCGGTGAGCTGTTGAAGGCTGTGGCAATATACGCCGCCGGCGGNATAAAAGCGCTAAGCGACTACAGCGATCATTCAGGCCAAAACGTCAAGCTGTTGATACAGCAGCTGAAGTCTTAGCGACCAAGGAATTCCCACTCGATGATTTTCAGGTTGCTGGCTCTCATACTTCTGCCCATCATGGCGTATTACTCTGCAAAGTCTATTAGTCAGAGGTTTAATCTCAACGCCCGTCAAAACCAGATTCTGTTCCTGATCATGTCAGCTCTGCTGATTGTGGCGGTGTTGATTGTGCTAGGTCGATTACCGATCCATTTTATATTTGCGCCACTTGGCGCCTTTGGCGCGTTTGTGCTTCGCTTTTTACCCATGCTGATGCGCCTGCTCCCATTTTGGCAGATGCTGATGAGCAAGCGGTCGACAGCTAAGCCGCGCAGTGAGAACCAGGCCTCTACTATTCGCACCCAGTATCTGGAAATGGTGTTGAATCACGATACCGGAGACATGGATGGCAGAGTTCTTNGCGGCGGTTATAGCGGCAAGCAGCTCAGTGAATTGTCCCTGGACAGTCTGCTTGATGTGCTTGGAGAATGTAAGGGCGATATGGATTCACTGCAGGTTCTGGAGGCTTACCTGGATCGTCAGCACGAGGGCTGGCGGCAACAGCACGCCGGTCAAGCCTCGTCATCGGAAGGTGAGGCTGAGTTAGTGATGACCCGTGATCTGGCCCTGGAAATACTGGGGTTGCCTGCTGATGCCAGCGATGAAGATATTGTTAAAGCACATCGTAGCATGATGCAGCGTCTCCACCCTGATCGCGGTGGCTCAGATTACCTGGCGAAGAAAATTAACGCGGCCAAGGATTTTCTCGTCGACTAAACCGACGTCGAATTGGTCATGTAGAAGTGGCCATAAAGAAATGCCCATATAGACGTGGCGATGAAGAAATAGCCATGAAAATGTTAAACTAAGACAATCCTGAACTACCCTCCTCAACAGGTGAAGACATGACTTTGATCCGTAATGAAGACGTGATCCAGAGCGTCGCAGACGCGCTTCAATATATTTCCTATTACCATCCCATTGATTTCGTCAAGGCAGTGAACGAGGCCTACGAGAGAGAAGAGTCGCCAGCAGCGAAAGACGCCATGGCGCAAATTCTGATTAATTCGCGCCTCTGTGCCGAAGGCAAACGGCCGATCTGTCAGGACACGGGTATCGTCACGGTTTTCTTGAAAGTTGGCATGCAGGTGCAGTGGGAAGGGGGGGTGTCTCTTGATGAAATGGTCAATGAAGGCGTCCGCAGAGCCTACTTGCTGCCGGATAATGTGCTGCGCGCTTCGATTCTTGCCGATCCTGCTGGTGCAAGGAAGAACACCGGCGACAATACGCCCGCGGTGATTCACACCGAGATCGTGCCTGGAGACAAGCTCGAAGTGAAGCTGGCCGCCAAGGGTGGTGGCTCTGAGAACAAAGCCAAAATGGTGATGTTAAATCCCAGCGACAGTATNGCCAACTGGGTTGNGGCAACGCTTCCCACTATGGGGGCTGGCTGGTGTCCGCCAGGCATGTTGGGCATCGGNATTGGNGGTACCGCGGAGAAAGCTGCGGTGNTGGCCAAAGAATCCTTGATGGAACCCATCGATATTCACGATCTCAGGAAACGCGGCCCATCCAACCGAGTTGAAGAGTTGCGCCTGGAGATCATGCATAGAGCAAATGCGCTGGGAATTGGCGCCCAGGGTCTGGGTGGACTGACCACTGTCCTGGATGTGAAAATTCTGGACTATCCTACCCATGCCGCCTCCTTGCCNGTGGCTATGATTCCCAACTGTNCCGCNACNAGGNACGCCCACTTCACCCTGGATGGATCTGGTAGCGCCAGCCTGCAACCGCCGAAACTCAAAGATTGGCCCGATATCACATGGGACGTTGGGCCGCGCGCGCGTAAGGTCAATCTGGATACTGTCACTAGGGAAGAAATCGCGAACTGGCAGCCGGGTGAGACGCTGTTGCTATCCGGCAGCATGCTAACTGGGCGCGACGCCGCCCACAAACGCTTGCTGGGCATGTTGGACAAGAATGAGCCGCTGCCGCCAGGAGTTAACTTTGACAACAAGTTTATCTATTACGTAGGGCCTGTGGATCCGGTTCGTGAGGAAGTCATCGGACCCGCTGGGCCGACCACGGCAACTCGTATGGACAAATTCACCGGGCCATTGCTGGNAAAGACTGGCCTGATTGGCATGATTGGCAAAGCCGAGCGAGGACAGCTCGCCATTGATGCGATCAAGCAACATGGTGCGGTCTATCTTATGGCGGTGGGCGGTGCAGCCTATTTGGTGTCAAAAGCTATCAGAGGGGCGCGGGTAGTGGCATTTGAAGATCTCGGCATGGAAGCGATCCACGAGTTTGTGGTCGATGAAATGCCGGTTACCGTAGCCGTTGATGTCAACGGCGTTTCGGTGCATCGAACGGGCCCGGCGCTATGGAAAGAGAAAATTGCCGAAACGCATCCCCTAGAGGTGAAGTGATGCGACGTGATCTGAATTAGTCACACATGTCTGGGTAAGGATTCGGCACCGTCAGGCTAATATCAGGGGTGCCGTTATTGATCTTGATGCGGTCTGTGCTGAGTGTCAGATCTTTGTCGGTCAAGACGNCGTGNTCGAATTTATAGATAGTATGGTTCTCTCCGCGGCCGCAAGCGTCGTTGTAAGCCTGCTGCTGTTCTCGCACGGTTTCATTGCGTGACNGATATTGTTGCAGNACGGCGCTGCCGTGACGTTTGCTCAACATGGCCTGCGTGGTATGTGGGCTGAGAATGGAGGCGCTGGCATTATTGCCGCCGAAGCCCTTCGAATTGATTAACGCAGCATCCATGCTCTCGGCGCCGAACTCTGTATGCGCAAGCAGAAAATCCAGATTAGTCGCCGCGACGTCATCAGCTAGTTGCTCCGTAGTTTTAATGCCGGGTAGCAGGTGATGGGCCCATGCGCCGAGACTGGCTATCAACTGGTCGCCGGCCGCAGATGCAACTGAATGACCAACATAGGATTTGACCGCTGCAACAGGCCAGCTCTCTATGCCAAAGGTCTGGGCGAGTCTGCTCAGAATCTCTGATTCCGTAACCCGATTTTGCGGTGTGCCGGTGCCATGGGCCTGGACGAAAGTATGGTGCCGCAAGCGATCTTCCCCAATTACGCTTTTGGTGGCCGCAAGCGCCTTGGCCATAGTNAGATAGTTGCCCATCCCAGGGCCAGTAATGGATTTTTTGAAGCCATCGGCGTGGACGAAAATATCGTTGACCGCACCATAGATCGAGGCACCTGTTTCCAGTGCCAGTTCATCATCAAATAGCACAATAAACTGCGCAGATTCCGCTAAAGTGAAGCCGGAGTTGTCGCCAAAGGGTCGACACGCCCGGCGATGATCCGGANTGTCNGCATCATCCAGNCCATCCAGNTTTAACAGAGAANCGTCACTCGCCAGCGCACCCATGGTTGTAAAGGCNTCAAATACTTCCGGCACCAGACNGGATTCGCTAGTGCCGATTATGGNGATNCGATGAGAGCCCGACTGGATGTCCCGCATACCNTGGCGCAGGTTATAGAGAAAGGTGGCGCAGGCACCATTGTTATGACCGGTTGTCCCCAGGCTGCCAAGTAGATAGGCATTGAGGAAGTCGGCCGGCATTTCATTCAGTCCCAGCGCCAGCTGCTTTGAGCTCACCTTCTTACCAAGTAAACGTGCCTGCAGCATGCCGCCGCTGCCGTTGTAGTCAAACTGCCCCAGGCAGCTCCCGGCGTAGACGCTGATTTTGTCTGCGGGCACTAAACCCCGGATTTGCTCCCANTCCATTCCGAGTGAGTTGATGGCGTCAGACGCGCCAAAAACAGTCATCTGCAGCGCTCTGGGATGATTGCGGGAGGCATAACTGGAGGTAGGATCGAAACCGTCCGGNAATTGGGCGGCGGTAGTTACTTCTGCCTGTCTTGCGCTATGCAGCATCACCGGCACCGGCGCCTTGGTGTTGACATGAACGCGGCTGTCGTCTGCAGGCAAGTCTGCAAGCTGCCAGTCAGCGGGCAGAGGAGAGGGCAAGTCTCGTTTGCGCAGGGTAAATTCAAAGCCAGCAGAATCAGTGCCGCCAAGCACAGCTGGCTGGTGATAGGATATTTGCTTCGGGTCGAAGTCGGCGTCTTTGATTTTGCGGATCAAGGTATTCGCAAGCAGCGCTTCTTCATTGGCTGCCAAGAATTCTCCGACATCAACTTCAGCATTGTTGGCGTCTCGCCACAGGCCTTGGTCCTGTCGCAGCTGCCCCGTCAAGGTGGCCAACTGCTGCAGGGTGCTGGCCTGCAGGCCGCTGGACAGCTGGTCAAAGACAAGGCGACGAAAGCCATTGTGTCCGGAACTGCGGCCTGCTGCGTTGATGCCACCGAAGCCGGTAATAACGGGTAGATTGNCCATGACTTTGCCTCTGTGCTGTGGGTTTTTAATCCCGNTAAGNTGTTAAGAANTAAATCGGATATCTGGCGGCAAGCATTAGGGTAAAATAGTCATTAAGTAAGGCAAATGAGACAATCATCAAATGGTTGCACAAAGCGAGTGGCCCCAATAGCATGGAGGGGCTTTTAGTGATCTCAAGGCTGGTTGCCAGATATCTTGAATACATTGGACTCTTTTATGGAGCAGGTAGGTCGACTGCATGCCGACCTGTCAGTGCCAACAGATTATGCCGAACGCTGTGGCTTGCCGCTGTGCGAGATACCGCCGGATCTGGTGAGTACCGAGTTAGATTATTATGGACGACCACAGAGGCTCACCGAGGCAGCATTCCGCGCCTGGTCGAAAATGAAACAGTCTGCAGCGGCAGCGGGCATTTCCATTCATCTAATCTCCGCCTTTCGAGATCTCGATTATCAGCATCAGTTAATCCTGAAGAAGCTTTTGCAAGGCCAGTCCATCGAGAAGATCTTGCGGGTTAATGCCGCGCCAGGATACAGCGAACATCACACGGGCTGCGCCATCGATATTGGAACCCTCGAGTGTGACGCCTTGGTAGAGGCGTTTGAAAATACGCCGGCATTCATCTGGCTGCAGGAACACGCCAATCAGCATGGCTTCGTGCTCAGTTACCCTCGAGGCAATGCGGCTGGAATCGCCTANGAGCCCTGGCACTGGTGCTTTAAGGAAGCTACTTCCAGGATTTAGACAAATGCTAAAGAAAAGAGTAGTCTNNAATTACTGAATGACTAGGAGGGACGATGCCAGCGTTAGGCTATCTGGTATTCACCGCCAATAAGACCCTTGTAACTACTCTCATTAAGTGGGTGAGGGCTTTTGATACAAAGAGATTAGCTCTCGCCTTTTCGCTCGAATCGCTTTGCATTCGGGCCACTCCCAGACTCAAACTTATTTTACGCTATAGCGGCGCGGCGCCCGGTCCTCAGCCTCTGATGACGGAGCGGTGTATTACTGTTTTTTTGATTTGTGTTAAGCCCAAATGTCAGCCATTAAGCCATGATTAATCCACCAAACAAACTGAAGGAGGACTTAGCTGCTTGCCCGAAGAGAATCGACCCAGGAAATAATTAAGGAGAAAGATCTACATGACTAATGAATTCCAAATTGTCTTCCACAATATCGAACAGTCTAACGCAGTTGCCGAGGCAGTGCAGAAACGTATCAGCAAACTAGATCGCTATTGCGATCAAATCATCACCGGTAGAGTGGTATTGGATTCTCCTCACAACAATCATTACAAAGGAAAAGTCTATTCAGTCGGCCTGGAGATTCACACGCCCGATAAAGAAGTGCGTGTCAATCAGGAGCAACATGATAATCATGCTCGCGAAGATCTCTATGTCGCCATCAGAGATGCATTCAACGCTGCCGAGAGGCAGTTGAAAGCCGTTGATAAAAAGCACCGCGCAGACAAACCGTCTAAAGTGGGCGAGTTCGATGAGTTGAGTGCTCCCAAGCAATAAGTATGGNGCTGTGAAGCCTGTAATTTAAGAAGTGCTGAAATATGGATAAGCAAAAACAGCTTGAGGTTGAGGCGGCAACTTTTCGTCGCCTCTTGGCTCATCTCGACGCGCATAAGGAGGTGCAGAACATCGATCTGATGAATCTCGCCAACTTTTGTCGCAACTGCCTTTCAAAATGGTATCGGACAGAGGCGGAGGAGCAGGGTATTAGTATTGATTATGATGCAGCCCGCGAAATCGTTTATGGCATGCCTTATGCTGAGTGGAAAGNCAAGTATCAGCAGGAAGCTAGTCCGGAACAGCTTGATCAATTCAAGCAGCAAAACCCAAAGTAATACCTGGACTAACTATTACACAGGGTTCACGGAGCAACTCAGTCGCTGGATTGCCCGGTTTGATTTACCCGAAACTGTTTGTTTCTCACCAGTCGACGATATTCTTTTGGTGTGACCTTGTTGAGCTTGCCGAATAGCTCGCTGAAGTAACTTCCGTCCAGGTAACCTACTTTATGTGCGATTTCGGAAACGGCTAAATTGCTTTGTTTTAACAGGTCTTTAGCATGGTCTAGGCGTACGGACTGGAGATAATCAAGTGGCGTTGTGTTAGTGGCTATTCGAAAACGACGATTCAGTGTTCGTACACTCATGCCAAAGTTTTCGGCCAGTTTGCTTATGCTGATTTTAGCGCCATAGTTTTCCTGCAGCCATTCCTGTATTTCAATTACCCTCTCATCATGGTGTGAACTCTGCTGATTTTCCTCTAGCAGCTGCGATTCATAGGATCGCTTGAGCTCATGCATGAATTGGCGAGTAACTTCCAGGGCGATGTCAGCACCATAGAGCTTCTCAATAAGATGGATAGTGATGTCTCGAATTGCATTCACACTGCCAGAACAATACACACCATCAGCGTAAGTAATAAAACGCTTACGCTGCAGTTTGACTGCAGGAAAGTCTGTTTCGAATTCATCGAAATAGCGCCAGTGTGTAGTTGCAGGCTGCTTGTCGAGCAAGCCGGCAGCGGCTACCAGGAAAACTCCATTGGTAACAGCACACAAGGTCGCTCCCGCCTTTGATTGGACCTTGAGCCAGCTGAGCAGTGGGGTATTGTGCTGCACTGCCAGCCTTGGTCTGCGCCACACGGCAGGCACGAACACCAGGTCCGTACGCTTTACTGCACTCAGCAGCTTGTGGCACTCAAGGCTTAGATTTCCTGTAAGTTTGCAGTGCAGATCTTCTGTAGCAACAAGCTCCACGCTACACATCTTATTTGCCTGTTTGCGCGCTCGGGCAATGTCGTTGGCCGCAGTGCACATTTCCAGAGGGATGGTAATGGCTGATCCGAGGGCGCCGGGAATCACAAGCAAAGAGATGTGCTTCATGCCGGTTCAGCTCGATACTCTATCGCGATAACCCAGTAGGTTTGCTCGCCTGTTAGTGTCGAGATTGAAATTTCGCTGTCTATTGTTTTGCCCAACAGAGTCTTACCCATGGGGGAATCGATGCTGATGTAACCTTTGTAAGGGTCGATTTCGTCTGGCCCCACAAGCCGGTAGCTAAATCTTTCTCCCTTATCATCTTCCAGTGTGGCATAGGCACCAAAATAGACTTTATCTGTGTTATCTGGCACTGAGCTGACTACTGTCATCTCTTCCAGGCGTTTGCTCAGGTAGCGCACGCGCCTGTCTATCTCCCGTAAGCGCTTCTTTCCGTAGATATATTCCGCATTCTCTGAACGATCTCCTAGCGCTGCGGCTTCGGAGACCGATTGTGTAACTTGCGGCCTCTCAATCTTCCACAGTCGATGCAGTTCGGCCTTTAACATGGCCTCGCCCTCGGCAGTAATGTATTTTGCGCTGGGTTTGGCCGGCGGTCGGTAGCGGCTCATAAAACGTATAGTTCCAATTCTAGTCGAGTGTAAGCGCCAGTTGGTCAGGTGTCGCGCCATTGCCCTGTTCTGGGGCAGCAGGCAGTACCCGCACACCTACGCCCAGCAGGCGCACTGGTTTGTTACCGCGTTCGAATCCAGCCTCGCAGAGATTACGGTAATTGTCAGCGCTAGCATCTTCGGAAACCATCTCTACGGTAGTCTGCATAAAGTCACTAAATTTTATTTTAATAAACTGCTTGTGAATTCTGTAATCCGCGTCGATTCGAGCCAAACGCTTCTCTAGTTGCTCCATCAGCGCGGGAATTTCGTTAATGCAGGCTGCCACTGTCGGCAGATCTTTGGGGTAGGTGTTCTCGACACTCACGGACTTGCGAATGCGCTCAGTTTGCACCTTGCGATTGTCTATGCCGAAGCTGAGTTGCTGTAAGCGTTCTCCAAAGCTGCCAAAGTGTTTGGCAAGCTCTGATTCTGGTAGGCTTCTGAGATCGCCGCAGGTCTTGATGCCCAGTCTGCCCATTTTTTCCGCCGTCACCCTGCCGACGCCATGTAGCTTTTTAACCGGCAGCGTGGTGAGAAACTCTTCGATTTCATCCGGATTNANNNCAAACTGACCNTCTGGTTTGTTCCAATCACTGGCGATTTTGGCGAGGAACTTATTGGGCGCAATACCGGCGGAGATGGTGATCTGGACTTCTTCCCTGACTGCATCGCGAATTGCTGATGCAATGNCTGNCGCATTGCCATCGAGTTGAGTACAGGGACTGACATCGAGGTATGCCTCGTCTAGGGACAGTGGTTCGATCAGGTTGGTGTAGCGTTTGAAAATGTCATGAATCTGCGTCGATGCAAGCCGATACTTCTCCATATCGGGACGAATGATGATCAGGCTGGGACAGCGTTTGCGCGCTGTGGCTGATGCCATTGCCGAATGCACGCCGAACTGACGGGCTGCATAATTGCAGGTCGCGATCACGCCTCTGCGCTCGGGTGAACCCCCAACCGCGATAGGTTTGTCAGCCAGACTAGAGTTGTCTCGCATCTCAATCGAAGCATAGAAGCAGTCACAGTCACAGTGAATGATCTTTCGCGCATCAGCCATGCGGGGCATTTTAGCAGGGAAGTGCTGAAACTGGTGGGTTTCAGCCTTACCCGAAACAAGAGGGAATGTTGCTGATTTGCAAGTCAGGAATTACTGCGTTCAAACTCCGCCATAAAATCCACCAGTGCCTGGCAGCCAGCGATTGGCATCGCATTGTAGATGGATGCGCGGGCACCTCCGACTACACGGTGACCTTTCAATGCGTATAGATCCACTGACTCGGCTTGCTTAAGAAAGTCTCCCAGCAGATCTCCCTTGGCCAGGTTGAAAGTAACATTCATGATTGAACGGTGGTTGGCTTGCGCGGTGCCATAATAGAAATCACTGCTGTCGATGAAGTCGTAGATCAAACTGGCTTTGGCTTCATTTTGATGCTCCATTTTCTCCACGCCACCCTGGTCTTTTAACCATTCCAGTACCAGCGACATCATGTAGATCGCAAAAGTATTGTTGGTATTGGCTAAGGAGTGTTGTTCCGCGTAAACCTTGTAATTGAGTAAGCCTGGCGTCAGCGGCAATGCGTGTTCCAGCAAGTCTTCGCGGATAATTACCAGCGCCAGTCCGGCTGGGCCAAGATTTTTCTGCAAGCCGGCAAAAATCACGCCAAATTGATTAATATTCAGCTTTCTGGAGAGAAATTCGGAAGTCATATCCGCTACCAACGGCACATCGCCTGTGTCGGGAAAGTCATGCCAGCGCGTACCGAACAGGGTGTTGTTGCTGACGATGTGCAAATAGGAACTTTCAGGATCCAGCATGCTGGAATCGAATTCCGGTATGTAATTGAAATTCTTGTCTTCACTGCTTGCCACGTTCATTGATGTGCCGTAGCGGCCGGCTTCCTTGCTCGCTTTGACAGCCCAGTTGCCGGTCAGTACAAACGAGGCTTTTTGCGCTGGATTGCGATTGATGATGTTAAGGGGCACGGCAGAAAATTGCATCTGAGCGCCGCCGTGGACATATAGAATCTTATAGTTATCCGGGATGCCAGCTAATTCTTTGAGCAGCTCGTCACTGCGGTTGATGATGTCATCGAATTCTTTGGAGCGATGGCTGATCTCGATCACGGAGGCCCCAAGCTCCTGGTAGTCGAGGAACTCCGCTTGGGCTTTTTCCATTACCTCCGTTGGCAGCATGGCTGGACCAGCGCCAAAATTGTATACGCGTTTCATAGTAGTCTTTCCTGGAGTGTGATTTCTTAAAGTACGGTAACCTTGATGACATCCTCGATATCGGCGATCGGCGCTATCGCCGAATCAGAGGCCGGATTTTCGAGGTCGATCAGGTTGTAGGCGATTTCGCCTCGACTCTTGTTCAGCATGTCGATGACATTGATGTTTTGATCAGCCAAGACCGACAGTATCTGGCCCAACATCTTTGGCACGTTTTTGTTGGATATCGCGAGCCGAGTACCCGCCTCGGCATTGGCGGCGCGATCTAGGGTGAGTGCTGGGAAATTCACGGAGTTTCGAATGTTGCCGTTTTCGAGAAAACCCATGAGCTGATCCACCGCCATAATAGCGCAATTCTCTTCCGCTTCAGCCGTGCTGGCGCCGATATGGGGCATCGAGATGACATCGCTCCGCCCCATGAATTCACTGCGGGGAAAGTCGCTGACATACATGCGCAGTTTTTCCGACTTCAGGGCATTCACCAGAGCAGCAGAGTCGACGATCTCATCCCTGGCAAAATTCAGCAGACAGGTGCCTTGGCGCATAGCAGCGAATATACTTGCGTCTATCAATTGACGCGTTGAATCCAGCACCGGCAAATGCAGGCTAATAAAGTCGGAGCTGGCTACCANATTGCTCAGATTTTCGATGCGCTTCACCTGGCTGGGAAGACGCCAGGCGGCTTCCACAGACANAGCNGGATCATAGCCCTGTACCTTCATGCCCAGTCCAATAGCCATCTCCGCTACCATGGAACCGATAGCACCAAGACCGACTACGCCGAGGGTCTTGCCGGCTATTTCATTGCCCTTGAAACGTTTTTTCTCCTGCTCCATCAGTTTTGANAATTCCGCGTAGTTGCTAATCCCGGANTGCGAATCCGCGAAACTGATGCCCGGCACGATGCCTCGCGATGCCAACAGCATGCCACATAGCACGAGCTCCTTGACGGCATTGGCATTTGCGCCCGGCGTATTAAAAACCACGACACCCTGGCTGGTACAGTCAGTTANTGGCACATTGTTGACTCCGGCCCCGGCGCGGGCAACAGCCTTGAGGCTCGGATTGATCGCGCTGGAATCCAGCTTGTGGCTGCGCAGCAGGATTGCATCGGCTTCAGAGGCTTCCGGACTCACTGTATATAGATCAGGGGCAAAGCGAGTAAGGCCTTTATCAGAGATGGCGTTAAAGGTTTGAATGCGATGCATGGTTGGGCTTCCTGGCAATTGATTATCCAATAACTGGGGGATTCGCTGACTTAATGTCGCAAAGGCTATTGGGTTTCCGGGTCACTTTGGTTTCTCTTGGGCGATCGCTGTGCGGGAGGTTGACGGCGAAGAGTGCCCTCTTTTNTTNATCGCACAATTATGTCCCGAATTGTCAGGAAACTCCAGCGTCCGGCAATGGCTGGGGCAGTTTCAGAAGTGTTGGCTGCGGGTTATGATGAATAGGTAAGGATCTTAATNTACAAAAGCAATGCATCCGGCCAGCGCCGCTTCCCCAACAGTCGGGGAGGGATTTAGTGTAGNGCCGGGATTTAGGGCAAATCTTNCTNTCAGGAGTTTAATGGAATGGCGCAAGCCGCAGATCACTATTCGGGTCAGCGATTGGAACCCGGCATGCCGGTGCAAATACAGAGTGTCTGTGTACCGGTTCGACAAATTCTTGGTCGCAACCCGGGCCCGATGACCGGCCCCGGCACCAATAGCTATCTGATCGGAGAAAAAGAGCTAGTCCTTATTGATCCCGGACCGGCAGATCCGGCGCAACTGGAGGCATTCAGAAGGGCATTTGCTGATTTGCCACTGCGCTACATCCTGGTAACACACACGCACCGCGACCATTCGCCCGGCGCTGTGGCGCTGGCTGAGGCAACCGGTGCCGAGTTAGTAGGGTTAAAGGCACCAGATGCTATGGGGCAGGATCATAGTTTTGTTCCCTCGGGGCTCTGGCAGGGTCGTGAGGTGATTGAATTGGATGGCTTCAGTATTGAGCTGATTGCGACACCGGGGCATGTTTCCAATCACATATGCTACCTGCTAAGAGAGGAAAAACTATTGTTCACGGGTGACCACATTCTGCAGGGTACGACGCCGGTTATTCTGCCGCCTGATGGCGACATGGCCGATTACCTCCATTCCCTCGAAATCCTGTTGAAGCGGGACCTGCGCTTTCTGGCACCCGGGCACGGGGTGCTGATGGATAANCCAANGCAGGAAATCGAGAAACTCATCGCCCACCGNCTGAAGCGCGAGCGGAAAATTATAGATTGCATGGCAAAAATGGGTGCCGCCACCCTCGATGAAATTGTCCGGCCGGTTTACGATGATATTCCGNAGCATTTGATCCCTTGGGCNAAAAAAACCCTGCTGGCCCATCTNTATAAANTGGGCAAGGAAAAGTTGGCACAGGAATCAGGTGNGACCTGGAGTCTTCTGCGCTGAGGCGCTNCANATATAANGATGGAAAACGCTAAAGCGCAGCAGNGTAAGCAATCCTGGTATGTTTATATGATTCGTGCGANTGACAATAGTCTCTACACAGGNATTACAACNGATCTCGCGCGGCGGTTGGCNGAACACAAGGGNGAGGCGGTTGGTGCCTACAGGGGNGCCAAGGCGCTGCGCAGTAAACGCAGNNTAGAGATGGTGTTTTCACATAAAGTCGAAAACAGGTCAAAGGCTTCCAGGCTAGAGAGNCGTATCAAGCTACTCAGCAAGACTAAAAAAGAGGCGCTGGTGGTCGGCCAGCTGAGCTTGGAGAAATTGGAGAGTGATAGTTAATTCACGGGAAAGCATTTTATGGAAACCGATGAGTTAAAAATACCAATTGGGATGAGCAGCTGCCTATTAGGCGAGCNTGTGCTATNGGACGGTGGGCACAAGGGGCATTCCTATATCACCCGCACCTTCGGTGAGTATTTTGATACCAAGTCATTCTGCCCCGAGCTTGCCATTAGCCTGTGTATAGCCAGGAAACCTATTTGCCTATCGCGCTCTGATAAGGGGGGCGCTGCATTTAAACTAATGATAGCAGCAAGGAATACACTGAAAAGTTAAGTGAGTGTGCTGATGCGCAGCAGACATGGCAGCGCGCCGGGTCCTGAGGGTCGCAACCTTGATCACTTCTGTCACCGAATAGCGGCGGTGGCCGCAGAAGACTTGACCAGCTACCTGCAGTCCAGGGTCGTTAACGTACCCGGTTTTTCAAAACGTTACGGCGCTCAGGGTTACGGCAACCTTATCCACATAGAAGACCGCGAGGGCAATACATTGGAGTTGAACCTCGCGAATTTGCCCTAAGCGTGAGTGCTTTGGATCAGCACGCGGTTGCTGCAGCAACTGGAGCCGCGTCTTCGACTGGCGCAATCTTGAAATTCAGGAAGCCATAGATCGCTGCGATTACCGGATTAATCCAGTTAAAGAAACAGTAAGGCAAGTAGGCGAAAGTGGCGACCCCGAGGGTTCCCGCCATGTAAGCGCCGCAGGTATTCCACGGCACCAGTGGTGAGGTGATCGTACCTGCATCCTCCAGGGTCCGGCTCAGATTCTTCATGTCCAGGTTGCGATTCTGAAATTCCAGCTTGTACATGCGGCCAGGAAGCACCACAGAAATATACTGGTCAGAAGTAATCAGGTTCGCCCCGATGCAGGTGAGCAAAGTCGTTGTAATAAGGCTGCCGGTGCTATGAACAAATGACAGCGCGTAATTGACTAAACAGCGGAGTAGACCGGTGTGGTCCATTACCGCGCCGAATACCATGGCGCAGAGTATCAGCCACACCGTGTTTAGCATGGAACTCATGCCGCCGCGCGTCATCAGATCATCTAGAGTGGCGTTACCGCTACTCAGCGCGAATCCATCGAACAGGGTTTGCCAGATACCCTTGAACAGGGCCAGAAAGACGTTTGGAACATCACCTGCCAACGCCAAAATGGCTGGGCGCTGAAATATCAGTGCCAGTGCCACCGCAATCATGGCGCCAGCCAGAATTGTTGGTATGGGTGGCAACTTCTTATTCGCCATGACCAGCAGTACGAGTACGGGAAGCAGCATGATGGGGTTGATGGTGAAGTTCTCGTTGATGAGCTGCAGTGTGAGAGCCAGATCGCTGCTGGCATTTTCGGCAGTGATATTGAATCCCATCATAGTAAAGATCAATAGCGCAATCAGAATGCTGGGAATGGTGGTCCATACCATGTGTCCAATATGGGTAAAGAGGTCGGTGCCCGCTACAGCAGGAGCCAGGTTGGTGGTCTCCGATAATGGCGACATTTTGTCGCCAAAATAGGCGCCGGAAATAATCGCGCCTGCCGTGACTTCTAGGGAGACGCCAAGACCGGCAGCGGCACCGATGAGCGCTATTCCCACTGTGCCCGCGACGGTCCAGGAAGAGCCAATGCTGAGGGCAATCAGGGCACAGATTACGCAGCTGGCGGCGTAGAAGATTGATGGATCCAGGATTAGCAGACTATAGTAGATCATCGTTGGCACCGTACCCGACATGATCCAACTGCCGATCAACAGCCCAACGCTGANCAAGATGAGCACGGGTTTGAGGGCCACACCGATACCAGCAACGATACTGGCTTCGATATCGATCCAGCTCTGGCCGTTGTTCCAGCCCACCATGGCGGCGACCGCTGCTCCCACGCAAAGCGCGATCTGGTTGGGTCCATAGCTGGCGTCTTCTCCGAACAGGTACACGGAGAAGGAGAGCAGGGCGATGAGTACGGCAACAGGAATCAGCGCCTCTATCACGGTGGGTTGCACGGGAAGCACGACGGGATCAGGTGGTGCGTTATCTGCTGCTGACATGGTAATTCCTTGTAAACGTGTAGCAAGCATATCGGTATTGCCGACTGCCTGTCTAATTGCAGATAAGTTATACTTTGNCNTNAACCCNCTACATTATTNCNGCGGTTGACACTCTCAGCNTGGNNATCACATGAACAGTGCAGAAAATTACATGACCGAGCTGGATGCCTTTATGACCACCCTTGGGCGGCAGGCACGCGNGGCTTCACGGGCCATTAATCGGGCTACTTCAGGCCAAAAGAACCAGGCGCTGCTGGCAATTGCGTCGGCCCTGGATTCCAGCAGGGACAGCCTGATGGCTGCTAATGCCAGCGATTTAGACGCTAGCAGGGAAAAAGGCCTGGAACCTGCGCTGATGGACCGACTCGAACTGACTACGGCTCGCATCGACACCATGATAGAAGGCCTGCAGCAGGTCGCCGCACTGGATGACCCGGTAGGGGCTATCACTGATCTGAAATATCGGCCCAGCGGCATTCAGGTTGGCAAGATGCGGGTTCCGCTGGGCGTGATTGGCATCATTTACGAGTCGCGGCCCAATGTGACTTGTGAAGCTGCCAGCCTGTGCTTGAAGTCTGGCAATGCCGTCATCCTGCGCGGCGGCTCAGAGGCACTGCATTCCAACCAGGCGATAGCAGCATGTATCCGGGCGGGCTTGGCAGTTGCCGAATTGGATCCGCATATCATTCAAGTCGTCGACCGCACTGATCGGGAAGTAGTGGGGCGTCTTATCAAGATGCCTGAATATGTCGATGTAATTGTACCGCGGGGTGGCAAAGGATTAATTGAAAGAATCAGCCGTGACGCTAGGGTGCCGGTTATCAAGCACCTAGATGGCAATTGCCATATCTACGTAGATGACAAGGCTGACATTGAGAAAGCCGTGACTGTAGCTGTAAATGCCAAGACACAGCGCTATGGTACCTGCTGCACAATGGAGTCCATGCTGGTAGCGAGAGCGGTCGCCGCTGACTTATTGCCCCTGATTGATGCTGAGTATGGCAAACATCAGGTTGAAATCCGGGGTTGNAAACAGACTCTCGCCATTCTTCCNCATGCGACTGAGGCNACAGAGGNNGACTGGGAAACGGAATANCTGGCNCCTATTGTTTCAATCAAGGTCGTAGAGGGTGTCGATGAAGCGATAGCTCATATTAATGAACACAGCTCTCAGCACACTGATTCAATCATGACTGAAGACCTGAATCGCGCGCAGCGTTTCGTGCGTGAAGTGGATTCAAGCTCTGTCATGGTGAATGCCTCCACGCGTTTCGCCGATGGCTTCGAGTATGGGCTTGGTGCCGAGATCGGTATCTCCACCGATAAGTTGCACGCGCGAGGCCCCGTGGGACTGGAAGGTCTCACTTCACAGAAATTCATCGTACTCGGGGATGGTCATATCCGCCAATGAGTTCACGCCTGGGTATTCTCGGCGGCATGTTTGATCCAGTGCATAATGGTCATGTTGCCGCAGCGCTCTCTGCCGTCGAGTCGATGGATCTTGATCTGTTGAAAATGGTCCCCTGCCATATTCCCAATCATCGAGAGCAGCATCAGTTGAGTGCCCAGCATCGGCTTAAGATGTTGCGCCTAGCACTGCGTAGAGAAATCAAGCTAGCGGTTGATGACTGTGAAATACTCCGTGGCGGCGTTTCCTACGCGGTTGATACCGTTGCGGAAATGCGAGCCGGCGGCAACTGGGACCAGATCGTGTTTGTTCTGGGAGCCGACGCGCTCAATGGCCTGCCGCAGTGGCATGAGTGGAGAGCGTTGTTGCAAGCGTGCCATCTGTTTGTGCTTGGCCGACAGAGCCATTCCATCGATACCGATGTCGCTTTGGAAATCGGTCTTGAAAAACGCCGGGTTGCTAAGCCAGAGCATTTGTTTGAAGCCGAAACGGGGAGGATATTTTTTGCAGAGGGATTTGATGTGGAACTCTCGTCCACTCAAGTTAGAGAATTATTAACGAAAGGCGGCGAAGTGGCATCTTTGCTTAATGCTCAGGTATATAAATACATCAGCCACTACGCCCTTTATGGATGCAGCACTGAGATCCACTCAGAATCAATATTAGAACGCCAGATATGAAAACCTAGGTATGACAAGAAAGGTAAACGCATTGAAGAGTAAAAAGTTGGCGCAGTTAGTTGTTGACTCCCTTGATGATCTCAAGGGGGAGTCGATCCGGACCATCAACGTAGAGAAGCTTACGGCTATCACTGACTATATGGTGATTGCTACAGGTCGCTCGAGTACGCATATCAAAGCGTTGGCTGATGCGGTTGCAACCCGGGCTAAAAAAGCTGACGTCGAAGTAGTGGGCATCGAAGGCAAGATGCAATCAGAATGGGTGTTGGTGGATGTTGGTGACGTGGTCGTGCACATCATGTTGGCACCAGTGAGGGCGCTTTACAATCTGGAAGAACTGTGGAGCTTCGATGCAGCTGTTGGCTCAGAGCAGAGTGGTTCATNGGAAGGGCCTGCCAAAGTCTTATGAAGAACAGGCTCATTTCTGTTGGCACCAGGATGCCCTCCTGGGTCAAGGAAGGCACAACAGAATACAGCAAACGCATTGAGCGGGATCTCAATTTCTCCCTCGTTGAAGTTCCTCTGGCTAAACGTGCGAAAAACCAGTCGGCAGAAGTATCGAAGGCGAAAGAGGGGGTTGATCTTCTCGCACAAATCAAACCCGGCGATTATGTGGTGGCTCTGGACGTGGCCGGAAAATCATTCTCTACCGCAGACCTTGCTGGTCGGATAGAGAATTTTCGCGCCGACGGACGGAACCTCGCATTACTGGTTGGCGGGCCGGATGGGCTCGATGCTGCCTGTTTGGCTCGGTCAGACGCGTGCTGGTCATTATCGGCACTGACTCTGCCACATCCTTTGGTGCGTATCCTGATGATTGAGCAACTGTACCGTGCCGCCTCCATAATTAGTGGGCACCCTTATCATAGGGACTAGGCATATGCCCTGCCCCCAGCAGCCAGACAAAAATCT
Source organism: Gammaproteobacteria bacterium (assembly GCA_002684935.1). GTDB lineage: Bacteria > Pseudomonadota > Gammaproteobacteria > Pseudomonadales > Pseudohongiellaceae > UBA9145. The sequence goes on along the minus strand of NYWC01000020.1, from coordinate 16,881 downwards.
AAGGCTGACCCTATTCCCAACACAGGTTTGTGCATGCATTAAACTTATAATAAAAACGAGTTAAAATCATTAATTGGTGTCAATTGCGTGCCAATGCAGCAGTGACAAACTTTTTGCTGAATTTGCGGTCTAAAATGAGTCGACGGCAGGTTTCAAGCCGCTCTGCAAACAGCCGACTAANTTGGTGTAGNNCGGCAATTTCAGTCAGCCCAGCGCTGGCACTCAACNAATCTGGGAATCTTCGTACATAAATGTCGGGAAAATGGCAGCTAAAGGACCATGAAGCGGAGCGCCAGCTGTTTTTGCGCCGGCTAACGNTTGCCGCTGCCATCGTTATGCTGCTATTCGCAGCGTTGATTGCCAAACTNGTTAANCTTCAGATTCACCAGTATGAGTATTTTTCTGCCCGGTCCGATGGTAATCGCCTGCACTCCCAATATGCCCCGCCCGCACGNGGGCTGATTTTTGACAGCGAAGGTGCCTTGCTGGCGGACAACCAGCCTATCTTTAATCTCACGGTGATCAGGGAGCAGGTCCAGGATATGGACGGCACCCTGGAATTTCTGGCTTCGCTTATCAGTCTGACTAACGATGACGTTGAGCAGTTTCGGAATCGACTGCAGCGCAACCGGGTGCCGTTCTCATCCGTTACCCTGCGCTACGGGTTAACTGACGAAGAGAAATCGAAGATTGCGGTNAANAGCCACCTGCTGNCGGGTATTGCGATTGAGCCGCAGTTTGTGCGCAGTTATCCTCTTGGTGCACTGACTGCGCATTCAATTGGCTACGTGTCAGAGATTAATCGCAGGGAATTGGACAGCCTCAGCGAAGAACAGCGCGANAATTANGGTGGCACCAATCATATCGGCAAGACCGGTGTTGANCGCACATACGAGCAGCTNCTNCATGGTACCGTGGGTTACGAGATTGTAGAAAAGAATAACCGCGGGCAGGTGATGCGGCGTTTGGATCGCACTGACCCGGTAGCAGGCAAGAACCTCAGTCTGCATATGAATGCGCGTTTACAGGTTGCGGCGGAGCAAGCGCTGGGNGAATTTCGTGGCGCCATCGTTGCGATCGATCCAGCTACGGGTGGCATTCTTGCGATGGTGAGCAAGCCAGGCTTCGATCCTAATCTGTTTGTCACAGGAATCAGCAGCAAGGACTACTCCGTGTTGGTAAACGATGTTGTCAATACGCCATTATTTGATCGCTCCATCAACCCTTATCCGCCGGCATCTACGGTTAAGCCTTTTATTGGTATGGCAGGATTGCAGCATGAACTCGTGGACTACGAGTTTGCGATTCAGGATCCGGGGTACTTCCGGCTGCCGGGTGTTTCATATCGTTGGGGNGACTATACNCTNCGCACCGCCATCGGNGGTGGCCACGGCCATACCGACCTGNAAAAAGCGATCTATCAATCCTGNGATACGTTCTTCTATGACCTTGGGCATCGCATGGGTATAGACACTATGCATGGCTTCCTGTCGCAATTTGGCTTCGGTGACAATTTNACCCTGGATATTTCCTACGCCCGCACCGGGGTCCTACCTTCCCGTGACTGGAAAATGGAGAGCCGCGGTGAGCCTTGGTATCCAGGCGACACCGTGAATTCTTCAATCGGTCAGGGCTATATGTGGGCGACACCGCTGCAGTTAGCCACAGCCACCGCGATTATGGCTAGCAAGGGGAAAGTGGTTCAGCCACGCATGCTCAAGGCCGTGGATGGGGCACCGTTTGAGCCGGTAACGGATAATCCTAGGCAAGATATTTACGTTAGCGATCCCGATTACTGGCGTTATATCCATGAATCAATGACCATGGTTGTGCATCGCCCGTACTCCGATGTGTTCCGGGACTATGGGACGGCGTTCGAGGCAATAGCCATGGCTGATCGCGGAATGCCATACAAAATGGCTGGCAAATCAGGAACTGCCCAGGTGGTCGGCATCAGTCAGGAGATACTCTCAAGTGAAGACATTGAGGTTTCCGACTTGAATAAGGACCACGGCCTGTTTGTCTCGTTTGCCCCCTCTATGCATTCACAGATTGACCCACAGATTGCAGTAGCGGTGTTCGTAGAGAATGGCGAGCATGGCAGTCGCGTGGCGGGTCCAATCGCGAAAGCTGTGATCGACACTTATTTACTGGATATTCTCGAGCTTGATTTTGCAAAACTCGATCGTCAGGCCGAAGCTGGTTTGGTTGCTGCGGACAGGATGGTGACGCGATCCGATGATTAATCAGGATTTCGTCCGCCAGACCACCAGTTTTCGTGCTCCCAAGCGGCGCGGCGCCGCGATCTGGCGAGTTCTTCACACCGATCCACCGCTGTTGGTTGGCATTTTGTTGCTGTGCGGGTTTGGTTTACTCGTATTGTATAGCGCCAGCGATGGTGACGGGGCAATGATGCGCCGGCAGACCATGGTGATGGTGGGAGGACTGGTGGTGATGTTTCTGGTTGCCCAGTTCAATGTGCATTTCTTTCGACGCTGGGCACCCTCCATGTACGCAGCCGGGCTTGGATTGCTGGTGCTGGTCTTGTTGCTTGGAGAGGAGGTGAATGGCGCCAAGAGTTGGATCGATCTGCCGGGGCTGCCGAGATTTCAGCCCTCGGAGATCATGAAATTTGTAGTGCCGATGTTGCTGGCCTGGTATCTGGCAAGCCGGCCCTTGCCGCCGCGTTTCAAACACCTGTTCTGGTCAGCACTGATGATCGCATTGCCTGCAGGGTTAATTGTCCTGCAAAACGATACCGGTACCGCCATCATGGTGTTCATGTCCGGTGTTTTCGTCATCTTGCTCGCGGGAATTCGCTGGCGCATCGTCATCACTGGCTTGATCGCAGGGCTGCTCGCTTCTCCTGCATGGTTCCTTTTTTTAGCCCAGGATCACCAGAAGAACCGCATCCTGACATTTTTCGATCCTTATCGGGACCCAACCGGGGCTGGCTACAACATCATCCAATCGCAAATTGCCATCGGTTCTGGAGGAGTCTATGGCAAGGGCTATGGTAATGGTGCGCAGTCCCATCTCGATTTTATTCCTGAGAGTAATACCGATTTTATCCTTGCGGTGCTGGCTGAAGAATTCGGCCTGTTAGGAGTGCTGCTACTGGTTTGTCTGTATTTGTTTGTCTTGGTGCGTGGCTTCTATATTGCTTATGCTGCGAAAGATATGTTCAGTCGCCTCCTGGCAGGCAGTATTACCTTGACATTTTTCCTGTATGTTTTTATCAACATGGCCATGGTGTCGGGTCTGGTGCCGGTTATCGGTTTGCCGCTGCCGCTAATAAGTCGCGGTGGAACCTCCGTTGTCACCCTGTTCGTTGGTTTTGGTCTGCTCGTGTCTATTCAGACCCATGACAGGAAGCGATTTAGTTAATTCTCTGATATGCATAGAAAAATATGAAAGATACCGATGTCAGGACGGCGCTGCAGCGCAAACTTGTCGACTGCTGCGTTGTGTTTGACCCCTGAACGTTAAAACATTCTCTGCTTTGGACGCTAAGTAACTAACTTAACTGGTTTTTCCCGAGTATTCGAACATGTTGAAAGTTCTTCCATTCCGGCACTGGCAACGCCTAGCCTTCAGCCTCGCGGGGTTGTTGCTATTTGTCGCCTGTAGTTCAGCGCCTGTTCCCACGGCGATTACCGGCGGGCGCTACAGTATCCAGCAGGATCGTGCGCCGTCGCGAGATGTGAAAATTGCAGCCATTCCTGAAGTAGTTCCAGAGCCGATAAATCGCACCATGGCAGGAAATCGCAGCCCCTATACNGTGCTTGGTAAAACCTACACCGTGCTACCAACCGAGCGCGGCTATAGCGAGCGTGGGGTGGCATCCTGGTACGGAGAGAAATTCCANGGCCACAAGACTTCAAACGGTGAAGTNTTTGATATGTACAAGGCNTCGGCNGCNCATAAATCCCTGCCGATNCCCAGCTTTCTGCGAGTGACGAATCTGGACAACAATCGGTCCCTNATTGTGAGGGTGAATGACAGAGGNCCTTTTCATGGTGACCGNATCGTNGATCTCTCCTACGCCGCTGCAATGAAACTCGGCTATGCCGGGCGNGGAACNGCTCGCGTGCACTTGGAATCNATCGTNGTNAGTGACGAAAGCTTTCGCTCGGTCGGTGCCAGCGGTGAGTCAGCCATCCTTGTCTGANATCAGCAGGNCNGAACCTGCCANCATTGGAGACAAGTACCTTCAAATAGGTGCTTTTTCCGANCTGCAGACTGCGCAGCGAGTTTCGNATCAGGTGCGGCGCTTCACTCAGCGGCCAGTATTTATACNTACTGTGAACAGCAGTTCGAATGGTGTGCTACACCGGGTGCGAGTTGGTCCNGTGAGTGATGCTNGTGAAATTCGNCAGCTTAGTCAGCGCGTGGTTGCTGCCAACCTGGGAAGTCCGTACCCTNTTACGGANTAGCTTTANTGTGAACCNACGTTTTCAGATTCTTCAGNATCANTTCGGTCGCCANNGTTGCCNCGCNTCGCAGTTTCAAATATCCANACNTTACTAAATGGGATTCTTTATGTACGTAAAGAACATTCNATCTATTCTNGGTTTCATTACCCGTGTCCTGNTCGGCCTGGGAGTTGCCTCCCTGGCTTCGGCGCAGGCTATCATNCCCCGNGCGCCAGATGTTGCTGCTACCAGCTATGTCCTCNTGGATGCCAAGACGGGCCACATCATTGTTGAAGAAAATGCCGACGAGCCTTTACCCCCGGCCAGTCTTACCAAGATCATGACGGCCTACATCGCCATTGAAGAAGTTATCAACGGCAATCTTGGCCTCAATGATATGGTGCATATCAGCGAAAAAGCCTGGCGTATGGAAGGTTCGAAGATGTTCGTTGATGTCAATTCACAGGTCAGCGTCGAAGACCTGCTGCGCGGCATAATAATTCAATCAGGCAATGACGCCAGCGTTGCTGTGGCCGAACATATTGCCGGCAGCGAGGACGCTTTCGCAGACATGATGAACCAGTATGCCGAAGTGCTGGGTATGAACAGCAGCTTCTTCATGAATGCGAGCGGCCTGGATACCGAGCTTTACTACAATACAATGTCTGCGCGAGATCTTTCAATCCTTGCTACCGCGACGATTCAGCGTCATGGGCAGTTCTATCCGATGTATGCTGAGCGCGAGTTTACCTATAACAATATCCGTCAAAGCAATCGCAATACGCTGTTGTTCCGTGATCGTAACGTTGACGGCATGAAGACCGGGTGGACTGATGCCGCGGGTTATTGCCTGGTGGCGTCCGCTGAACGTGAGGGCATGCGTCTCATTTCAGTTGTGATGGGCACGGCGAGTGAAGAGGCCAGAGCCATTGAAACCCAGAAGTTGCTCACCTATGGCTTCCGCTATTTTGAATCCCATAAGCTTTATGACGCCAACCAGGTGCTGACGTCGTTGCCGGTTTATGCGGGTGAACGCGACTCTGTGGATCTTGCAATTCAGGAGGAAGTCTATGTCACGATTCCCCGTGGCCAGGCTGAGGCAATGACTGCGGCTGTGGATGTAGATGAAATTATCCAGGCCCCGGTACAGGAGAGTCAGGTAATGGGCATAGTCAATGTCATGCTTGGTAATGAGATGATCTATAGCGGCGATGTCGTTGCTGTGCAAGAAGTGGTAGAGGGCGGCGCCTTCAAGCGTTTCGTTGATTGGATCAACTTGATGTTCAATGACTCCTTTTCGGAGTGAGTTGCTGCTATGCATGATGAATCCGGGCCTGAATCTGGCGATGACCAGTCCACTGGTGCTAAGGAAGCGCCGCCCAAGATTGAGTTTCCCTGCCTCTATCCAATCAAGGTAATCGGCCATGCGGTCAGCGATTTTCGGGAGAAAGTGCTGGCGGCTATCGAGCGGCATACAGGTGCGCTGGATTTAGAATTAATCCAGGCCAGGCCCAGCAAACAGAAAAACTATGTTTCCATCACGGTGACGATTGCCGCAACTGGAGAGGAACAGCTGCAGAATATTTTCACTGATCTGAAAGAGATCGAAAGTGTTAAGCTGGTGCTGTAGGTTGCAGCTCTCCCAGTACAAGTGGTTTCGCGCAATCCCTGATACTCGTGATTCTCAGTCCGCGCCTGAGTTAATCGTGCGCAGACTCGGTTTGCAGGACTATGAGCCAATCTGGCAGGCCATGCGCTATCTTGCCGAACACCCGCGAGAGGGCCGCGCCGATGAGGTCTGGCTGCTCAGCCACAAGCCTGTTTATACCCAGGGGCAGGCTGGTAAAGCCGAGCACATCCTGAATCCAGAAGACATCCCCGTCGTTCAGGTAGACCGAGGCGGCCAAGTGACTTACCACGGGCCCGGCCAGTTGGTGGTTTATCTGTTGATCGATGTGCGGCGGCGCGAAATGGGGGTGCGAGGCCTGGTTGACCTGATAGAGCAGGGGATTATTACCACCCTGGCCAGTTTCAATATTGAGGCAAAAACCCGACCCGGCGCTCCCGGCGTATACGTTAAAGATGCTAAAATCGCGGCCCTGGGGTTACGCATTAAGAATGGTTGGAGTTATCACGGCCTCAGCCTCAATGTGAACATGGACCTGGGTCCCTTTAAAAACATTAACCCCTGCGGGTTTGAAAAACTGGAAGTTGCCCAGATCGCTGATTTTTATCCAGCCGAGGAGCACCTGCTGCAGGCCGTCAGTAAGCGTCTCACTGATGCGCTATTGAATGGTTTGGGCTATCAGGCCCACTATGAAAAGTCAGGTCAGGGAGTCGCTGAATAGGGCGCTTAACAAGCAGCTGAGTAATCCTAGCAAGAGCCGGATCGCGAGTGATGCGATATTCACGCAAGTAAAGATGGAATATTTATAACATGGCAGAACGCAAACGGCGGAACGTGCTGGTAGAGGGCGAAAAGCTAAGAGGCTATGACAAGGTTCGCCGCATCCCGGTAAAAGTAATTCCAACCACGGAGTTGCCCAGTAAGCCTGACTGGATACGAGTGAAAATCCCCGCTTCCCCTAAGATCAGTCACATTAAGCAAAAATTAAGGGAGCACAAGCTGGCCTCTGTGTGTGAGGAAGCTTCCTGTCCAAATCTTGGTGAATGCTTCAGTAACGGCACGGCGACTTTTATGATCATGGGTGACATCTGCACCCGTCGCTGCCCGTTCTGCGATGTCGCCCACGGAAAGCCGCGTGAGCTTGATGCTAGCGAGCCCAGGGAATTGGCTGTGGCGATCAAGGAAATGAGGCTCAGTTATGTGGTGATTACCTCTGTAGACCGGGACGACCTCACGGATAGCGGCGCCCAGCATTTCGCTGACTGTATTACCCAGACCCGGCACTTAAATCCGGAAATCAAGGTGGAAGTATTGGTGCCGGATTTTCGGGGCCGTATGGATATCGCCTTAGACATACTGAAGCAAACGCCGCCAGATGTGTTCAATCACAACCTCGAAACTGTACCCAGAATGTATCGCCAGGCACGTCCCGGTGCTGACTACCAGTGGTCCCTAGATTTACTCAAGGCTTATAAGGCTCGTTGCCCTGATGTCGTGACCAAGTCAGGCTTAATGTTGGGATTGGGTGAAACCAAGGAGGAAGTTAAAGGGGTGCTGAAAGACCTTAAGGCGCACGAGGTGGACATGATTACCTTGGGTCAGTATTTGCAGCCCAGTAAAAATCATCTCAAGGTCGAGCGGTTTGTCCATCCATCTGAATTTGATGAATTGCGTGAATTCGGTGAGGCGCTGGGATTCAGACAAGTTGCTAGCGGGCCGCTAGTACGATCTTCTTACCATGCGGACAAACAGGCCCATGGGGAAGCTGTAACCTGAGACAGTAGGGCATGAAAATTTCAATCCGACAGCTAGGCATCAGTCTAGTGGCGTTTCTGCTTGCTGTTTCGGTGTTGATTGGCTTTGTCCGCAATCCTGAAGTTGTGGGCGGCCAAGCGCTGGTGGTCCGGGCCTTGATTCTCAATTTTTCTATTTTCGCGGCACTAGTGGCCGTATTCCCACTAAATACACTTTTTTATGGGCGACCTGGNATCTTTGGACTGTTTGTATGCCTGCCAGCNCTTCTGCCGGTTTTTATCTATTTTTTAGTCTTGTTGCCACGGCAAAGTAGCGGAGGGGTGTCCGGCGAGCAGCTGAGCAGCGAATTCATCACCGATGCGTCAAGCAATGGTATCGTGGAAGTAGGTTTTGCATATCCTATATATACGCCAAATGTCAGCCTGCGCAATGAAGGGCTCTATACACAATATGTAAATGTATTCCTGCGCATGACTGGCGCCAATGGCGGGGAGGCCTTGTTCAGAGGGGTGCGTGGACGAATTCCGGGAACTGGCTTGAGTGTAGAGGCATCAGTACAGGGTATGCTGAGTCGCAACGGCAATTACCTTTTTAACCCGGTAGCGTTGCCACCTGCTCGGGGAATCGAAGGCAAGGTGGTTTTTATAATCTCTAATCTGGATGATGGGACAAGCTTTACTGATGCTTTGAGCAGCGCGACCCAGGCTCAGTTTGAAGTCAGGGAACCGGACACTGGCACCCTGATAGCAGTGTTTCCCCTGGACCGCATTTAGCCAGGACTAGGCTGCCCCTGAGCTAATAGTCTCACCCTCAGTGACTCCACTATCAGAGTCAGCTCTGCCAATGATGAGGCTAACAACGGATGTCATGAGATAGGCGAGTGCGAACAGCTGCGCGTTGGAGCTCGTGACGAAATAAAGGCAGATAGCTGAGGCCAGCAATAATCTGAAACCCTCCAGTAATAAGCCATTGCGTCGGCCCTCGAGCCAGCAGCCATGAACGAAGTAGGTGAAGGCAAGAAAGCAGACGGCCACGAGGCAATCCAGATAGGCCCAGGCCTCAGCGTTTATTAGTACGTAAAGGCTTAAACCCACGGTCGCAAAGAACTGGGTTAGCGTGTAGTAGCGCGAAAACGCGCTAATGCGTGGATTAAATTTAGCACTGAGGTCGGCCTGCAGGCGCTTCTGCCTGCAGCTGGTGGGCTGGCCCTGTGCACGCCAACCGGGCGCACGGAAAGGAAGCAGCAGTTTGTTCTTTAACCCTGGCACTGCGATACAGTCCAGGATCAGACGCCAGTATACATGCACATTCGCCCACAGCGGATTCCAGCTATTGAGCGGTTTGCGTAGCCCAAAGTAGACTGGTTCTGCTTCTAATTCGTCTTGAAAAGTGCCGAAAATTCGATCCCAGATTATAAAGACACCGCCATAGTTGCGATCCACGTACAAGGCATTGCGGCCATGGTGCACGCGATGATTAGAAGGCGTGACAAACACCCACTCTATTGGACCCAGCTTAGGAACGTGTTCGGTGTGAACCCAGAATTGATAGATCAGNTTCAGGCTGACTACGGTGAACAGGACTTCACTCGGATAGCCCAATAGAAAAAATGGTAGGTGGAACAAGAATCCGTAGAAATCCATGCTGGTTTGGCGCAATGCAGTTCCGAGATTGAAGTCTTCACTCTGGTGATGCGCGACGTGAGCCCCCCAGAACAGCGTGACCTCGTGACCCCATCGGTGTTTCCAATAATAGGCGAAATCATAGAGCAAGAAGGCAGATATCCACACCCAAGTGCTTTGCTCGGAGAGTTGGGTTAACTGCAGCTCCGCCACCACAAATTCATAGATGGATGCAGATGCTCCCAGAATTANAAGGGCCTGCAGTCGGCTCAGGCTGCCCATGGATAGGCTGTTGATGGTGTCATTCAGGCGATAAGTGTTGCGTCCGCGCATGTAACCATAGCCAAGCTCAAGCAGAATGAGTAGCAGAAAGAAGGGTATGGCGGAGAGTATGAGATCCATGAAGTGATTCTACCGTGGCTAAATTTTGTTAAACGACTCTGGTCCATTGTATTCGTCGGCCCCCAAGCGGCGATATTCGGCGATTGCTAGGCCAGCCGCGACACTCGTGAATGGATCGTGCTCTATCACTTTGCTCGGAAACTGATCTTCAAGCAAATGCTTGACCGCCGGAATCAAAGACGAGCCGCCGGTGCGGATCACCAGCTCTATCTCGCTCGATTGCAGGTCGGCTTTCCTTAGTATGGCAGTGACGGCATGCTGCAGTTTTGACAGGATTGGCGCAATAATTGATTCGAACTGTTCGCGGGTGATGGTCAATTCAATGTCTAACTCTGGAATATCCAGGCGTGCCGTGGTCGTACTTGAAAGGGTGGCTTTCAAATCCTTAAGTGACTGGAAAACCAGATAGCTGTAGTTGTTCTTGATCATGTCATAAAGGCGGCGGAATTTCACGGCGGCTTCATCACCATATTCAATTCTCTGCATCAGGGGCGTGGTAAAGCGGTTCTGATTGAGCATATAACTAATCGCCCAATTGAGCAGCAGCTCCTCGTAATCCTCAAACGGGAACGCTGTTTCAATCTCGCGATCTTCGCCGGCGCGGCGCCAGCGCTCGCCTTTGCCTAGCAGTGGGAACAACAGCTCTCTGAATAGCAACTGGTCGATATGATCACCGCCAAGACCAACGCCATGGGTTGTGACTACCTTGAAAACCTGGTCGGTTCGCTTTAATAGACATAGATCCAGAGTGCCGCCGCCAAAATCTACGGCCAGAATGGTTTTCTGACCCGCATTCGGGTTCTGGTGCAAATAGCTAAGCGCGGCAGCAATTGGTTCCGGGTAGAGGCTTTGCTGCTCGAAATTCGCGTGACCGTAGGCTTCTCTTAGTAGCGTCAAGGCTAATTGATTTCGACCTTGATCAGAACCTTCGAAGTTGACTGGATGGCCAATGCAGGCATGTTTCGCGGAATCCACGCTCAGGTTTCGCTCATTTATGAGTGCGACCAGGCTCTGTTGAATTCGAAGTAACAGTGGCGTGATCATGGCGACCAGTCGAAACGGCCGATCAAACACCATCAGTCGAGGCGCGCTGCGATTTCCAAGCAGGCGTTTGATGCCTCTGAACAAACGACCTTGCTGCCCGCCATCGACCAGTGACTGCCCGTAAACCAATTGAGTCTGAGCTTCTTCCGGCAATCCTTTGTCTCCAATCTGACCGGTTGAGGTTCTGCCTTCTCCAAGCACTTCGGCGCTGAGCTCAACTGTCCTACCCATATTGCTTTCAATATAGCTTTCAATAGCAGACTGTCCGGTTGTAATTTTTAGCTCACGATCGATATAGGTGGCGGAGGGCATAACCACGGTGTCATCTTCTAGCTGAACTAGGTAAATTTGTTCACCATCGAAGACAGCGGCAGCACTATTGCTAGTGCCAAAATCCACGCCTATACCCAGGCGTTTTTTTGTGGTTGGCGAAGACGATGAGTTCAAGGAAAATCCTGGGTAATGATGCTTTTAAGATTGATCTGGGAGACTTTTTCAGAACGAAAGGCTAATAATATTTCGAGCAGTGCAATCGTCCTGATGGGTAATTTTTGATAACCTGCCGGGCTGGCTTTGGTCAACAGCCCAGTTCAGGCTGATGTCGCTGTCATGGGTTGATATTTTACACCATAAGCGGTCTCGGAATAAAACTGTACAAACCTCAAATTTAGCTGCTCAGGGTCCGACCACAGGTTGAAGTTTGCGGGAACTTAACCTATCCTGCGTCGGTCAAAGTAGTCTTCAAAATTTGTAGGAATGGCCTTGAAATTCAGACTTTTCCCTAGTCTTCGCACTCGCCTTTCGGGGCTTTTAGTACTGACTTTGCTGTTTAGCATGACTAGCACTTCAGTGCAGGCAGGAACAATCGTCAGGGTTAGTACGTCGGTGGGAGACTATTCCATCGAATTACTGGATGAAGAGGCGCCGATTACTGTCCAAAACTTTCTTGGCTATGTAAATAGCGATGTTTACAACGGCACCTACCTGCATCGCGTGGTGACTGACTTCGTGGTTCAGGGTGGTGGATACCGATTTCAGCCATTTGTCGGGCCGATTGATGTGGTGGCGGGCCCATCCATAGTCAATGAATTTGGTGCACCCAATTTCCGAGGTACGGTCGCTATGGCAAAGCTAGAAGGTTTGCCCGACAGTGCAACACACGAGTGGTTTGTAAATCTCTCAGACAACATCAGTCTGGACACCAATAGCGGCGGTTTCACGGTTTTTGGCAAGGTGCTGGGCAATGGCATGGCAGTACTGGATGCCATAGATGATCTGCCAAAGATAAATTTGGGTGTAAAGGCTTCCGATGCCCCGTTTCTGGCAGCAACTTACAATGATCCTAGAGATTTCGTTTATATCAATGTTGAAGTAGTAGAACGCTTTAGTGAGTCTGCGCATGTTTATGAAACCAATTCCGGTTTGCTTATTACTTCCGTCAGCGTCAATGCAGACGAAGAGATCCTCAGTCTTAACTTCAATACGATAACGGCGACGCCAACGCTTCAAGTCCAGGCGAATCTGAATAGTGTGCTCAGGCGTAGAGACAGCTTTGTGGGGATCGCGAATTACTCAACCACCGATAATAGATTGCGGATTCCGGCCCTTGAGGTCACCCAGGGGGATGCGGTTTTACTTTTCACCAATGTGGTCTTTTTGCTCACCGACGCTGAATCATCCATCTTCACGCTCGAGTCTTACGATCAATAGTGACCCGTTTACCAATCCATGGGGCTTAGGTTACTCTTGCGGTCTCGCATGGCTGTTGGTGGCGTCAACTGCAGCTGGCCAGAACAGCATTAAAACAAGCAGGGGAAGTTAACGGCAATGGCAGCAGCAAGGGGTGAATTTACCTCAAGATTCGGTTTTTTAATGGCTGCCTCAGGGTCGGCGGTTGGTCTCGGCAATATCTGGGGGTTTCCAACCAATGCTGCGTCAAATGGTGGCGCTGCTTTTCTTTTCACCTATTTGATTCTGGCGTTTGCCCTTGCCTATCCCGCATTAATGGCTGAGTTAATTATTGGACGTCATGCTCGGGCCAATGCGGTAACCGCATTGCGCGCCATATCGATAGGGGGCAAGACGCGCCTCGCGGCACTGCTAGTGGGCTTTACCGGGATAGTTACAGTCAGTTTTATTCTCAGTTTCTACGCCATCGTGAGTGGCTGGATGATTGCTTTCTTCCTTGAACCTTTGAGTCGTTTGCTAGGCATGGAAGGCTTGTCTAACTGGCTAACCAGCGATGCTGTTGTTCGCAACAGTCTGTTCGTGGTGCTGTTTATGATGCTCACGGTTTATATCATTAGCGCCGGGGTGAAAGAGGGTATTGAGAAGTGGGCCTCACGTCTTATGCCGTCGTTAATAGTCATCCTGTTCTTGCTGATTGTATATGTGCTGACGTTGCCTGGGGCAATGGACGGCCTTAGGGCTTACTTGATTCCTGATTTTTCCCTGATAGCCGACCCCTCCTTGCTCGTTGATGCAATGGGCCAGGCTTTCTTCTCACTGTCGCTTGGCGTGGGTACGATGCTGATATATGGTTCGTATATCAATAAGCAGGAAAACCTGCCGACCATCGGTAGTATGGTTGCCTTGTTAGATGTTGGCATTGCTGTCCTGGCAGGGTTGCTTATTATTCCCGCTATGTATGTCGCGCTAAATAATGGCGTTGAGATTTATGATGATGCTGGGGGGCTCATTGCGGGTCCTGGTTTGATCGTTTCGGTTCTGCCTGCGCTGTTTGACACCATGGGCGCGGTTGGGGTGTTTGTCGCTTTCGCGTTTTTTGCGCTGATGACGATTGCTTCACTCACGTCGTCTATATCTATGCTGGAAGTGCCAGTAGCCTATGGGGTTGAGCATCATGGTCTGGAGCGGCGCAGGGCTGCGATCATCATTGGTTCAATTATCACGGTGATTGCGCTGATCATTGTGTTTAACTTCGATCCGCTGTTCGACATAGTGGTCACCTTTACTACCGAGATCAGTCAACCCTTGCTTGGTTTTGCGTTCTGCATATTCGTAGCCTGGATATGGCAGCGCAACGAAATATTAGAGGAGATCAAGAGCGGTTGCCCAGATGCGGAATCGGGATTGTTCTGGAAAATTTGGCCGTTCTACGTAAAGTTCATCTGTCCAGTTGCAATCCTGGTAGTTTACTTTCAATAAAGCTTCTGTCCAGCTCCCTATTTGCTGGCGGCAAGCAGATCAACAAATCGCGTAACCTCTTCCTCAGAATTGTAGTAGTGAAGCGATGCTCTGAGTATATCTCGATCCAACACTGAATCGAGATCCCAACGGGCATTTTGCTTTTTTGCTACCGAAGTATTTACACCCAAGGCCTGTAAATTNTCCCGGAGAGTTCCCGCTTCCGTGTTCACTTTCGAGAGAGTGACTATGCCTGAGAGATTGGCGCTGCGCTCNTGAACCTCAACGCCATCAATAGACTGCAGCTGCCGGTTTAGACTTTCCGCGAGAAGCCTGACCCTTGCCTGAATAGATTCCATGCCAAGGGAGTTGGCGTACTTTAGTGCTTTGCCGAGGCCTATCATGCCGGCAACGTTTCGCTCCCAGCTTTCAAACCGAATCGCTCCTGCCTTGATTTCAAATTCAGAAGGACTAGGCCAGCTTGCGCTATGGATGTCGATTGCTGGTGGTACCAGCGATTGAGTGGTTTCCCGGTTGGCATATAGAAAACCGGTGCCGCGCGGCCCCCGTAAATACTTGCGTCCTGTACCGCAGAGGAAATCACATTTGAGCTGTTTCAGGTTGAGCTCAATTTGCCCCACTGACTGACAGGCATCAAGCAGGAAAACCAGGCCATTCTCATGCGCTATTTCCCCNACCTCAGCGATGGCTTGAACATTACCAAGCTGGCTTGCGACGTGGGTTAAAGCCACTGCACGGGTTTTAGCAGTGATACTGTCAGCGATCCGCTGTGGATCTATCAGACCATCGTGACCAGATGGGATGGTGATGAGCTCAACACCATGCCTTCTCGATAAATAGAGCAGGCTGAGGTAATTGCTTGCGTATTCGTTGTCTGCAGTCAAAACTTGATCACCGGGTTGAAGATCAAGGGACAGTAGCGCAGATTGCCAGGCCCGGGTCGCGCTCTCCATGAAGGCTATTTCAGCTTCATCACAGTGCAGTAACTTGGCTAATTCCGGATAAAAAGCGGCGATATCACGCTCCGCCTCATTAGCCGCTTCATAACCTCCCAACTCCTGTTCAAGACGCAGGTGGTTGGTAACGGCTGCAGTCACAGTGGCAGGGCTCAAGGCGCAGCCCGCATTATTAAAGTGAATGANGTGTTCACAAGCAGGTGTATCTGCCCGAACCTGCGCAAGACTAATCATGTAGGGTCAACTGCCTGGCTATAAGGCCCTTGCATAGTGGAGAGGAAAGCGGCGAAATAGGTNTCTGTGAACGAGTCCAGATCACTTGTTTCAGGCTAGGNTGAGTCTAACAAATAGATATGCTACGGTTCTAGCAGCGTATAGTTGATGAGGAGAAAAATAATGAATAGGCACTCATCTGTCGATGTCCGCCGCGAGGTAGCAGCGGCCAAGCCTGACAGTTCAATTCCTTCCCTGTTCGCCGATGCGACTTCCCCACTTTCCACCGCTGCTGGCCCCAGTCTCTCTAATACTGCCCGTCGGCGCCTTTTAGGTTTATTGGGAGTTGGCGCCGCGGTTTGGATGCTTCCCCACCAAGCTGCCTTGGCACAGTCCAATTTAGCCCTGAGTGAGAAAGTGAAAGCGCTGGTGTTTGATGTGTTTGGGACAGTGGTGGACTGGCGTGGATCAATAATTCGGGAGGGTCAGATTCTGGCGAGCAAAAAGTCGCTGGAGGTCGATTGGGGGGAATTTGCGGACCGTTGGCGTGCGGGCTATGGGCCAGCAATGAACAGGGTACGCAGTGGTGAGATGCCCTGGACCAAGATTGATGACCTGCACCGCATAATACTTGATGAGCTGGTTCCGGAGTTTGGTCTAGATAGGCTTACGGAAACAGAGTTGGAACATTTCAACCGGGCCTGGCATCGCTTGAGCCCTTGGCCAGATACCGTGGCTGGACTCAATCGCTTAAAAACGAAGTATGTCATCACAACCCTCTCGAATGGCAATGTCTCATTATTGACTCATATGGCTAAAAACGCAGGGCTTCCATGGGATGCTGTGCTGTCAGCAGAGTTGGCTCAACACTATAAGCCTGATCCACGAGCCTATCTAAAGGCAGCTGATTTGCTGAGTCTGGAGCCGGCTGAGGTGCTCATGGTTGCTGCACATCCCGGTGACTTGAGGGCTGCTGCTGACGCCGGCTTGCATACCGCTTATGTATACCGACCCTTGGAACGCGGCCCTGAGCGTCAACGCCAGCGCAGTCCAGCTGGTGATTTTGACTTTGATGCTGATGATTTTCTAGACCTGGCTCGTCAGTTAGGAGCCTGAATCATGCCGCAAATTGAGCTTAAGGAAACAGAAAAAGCAGAGGCTATAGAAAAATTGAAGCAATATTGTGAGCAGGAATTACAGCTTGAGCTAGGCACATTCGATGCCCAGTTCCTGCTAGAGTTCTTTGCCGAGCAATTAGGTTGGAGTCTTTATAATCAGGGGCTGGCAGACGCATTCGGCTTGATGGAAAATTCACTCGAAGGGATATACGAAAAAATCTACGAATTACAGCAAGAGCCGCCGCGCTGAATTGCTGCAGATCATCGGGCGCAGATTATCTGTATTGTTGGCGGAAGGAAAGGCGAACAAAGAATTTGCTGCCCTTATTGCGCGTGGAGTTAAACTGCACCTCGCCTCTGAGTTTTTCGACCATTCGTTTTGCTATAATCTTGCTCAGTCCAGTGCCCTGCGGGCCACTTTCACTATCCAGGTGCTCTCCAGTTTTACGGGCAACTGGTTACGAGAGATGATAATTTCCGCGGCGGCTGCGGTCTGCGGTTTGACAATTGTCAAAAGTAACAAGGCCAGTACCAACATCCTGGGGAGGCAGGAAGCCGTTA
>NYWC01000115.1 GCA_002684935.1 Gammaproteobacteria bacterium | reverse complement strand
TTTCTTTCCTTATTTCAATTGCTTATCATTTCCTCTAGCTTAGTCCAAGCGAGATTAATGTAACCTGAATTGGGCCCGGGACTCCAAAGCTATGACAAAACTTCGAATTCACCGGCAGGATTGTGAACAACCTCACTTTCCTAGTCGCGATTCTCCTTATACATCAAGGTTGTCACTTGCTCTGACACCGGCCCGAAAAGGAAAATCACGATAGCGGTGATGAAAAAAACCGCGCTCATATTGGCAAATCTACCCTAAGTTACAAAGGTGTAAAAATAGCAGCCGCATCTCGTCAGAAACTGGCCCGCAGAGACAGGCAGGAATATCTTAAGTGGCGAGTACAGCGAACCGACCTTGAAAATGATTACGAGAAATCGAACGCCGTCTTTATTAAGGCTTATGTGACTATGCCAAGATGCCGCTCGGCTTGGATTGGTATATAGCCCACCGAGTAACCGGCCCGAAAGAATGCCATAATGCAGGTAGTCGGATAGAAAAAGCCGTTGGCGACAAAGCGGAAGGAATCAGCTTGGGATTCCCTGCCTCTCGCCCCCGCTACCATGTCGGAGCCCTTCTCCATTTCTGCTAGCAAGCGCGGTATGTCCTCAGGCTTGTGCTGACCGTCACCATCCAAAAACACAATCAAATAGCCAATGGATGCGCAGGTACGGGTCTTGATGGCTGCACCATTTCCCCTGCTGTAAGGGTGCAAGGCCACCTCCACGCCATGTTCCCTGCAGATTTCTACCGTTTCGTCAGAAGAGCCGTCGATGGCACTCTGCGTCTCCGGTTATTTCCAGCAAACGCGGCAGGAAGCAGGCAAGGTTCTGCGCCTCATTCCTGGCCGGTATGACATAGATACCTTCATGGGGCGCGATATAATTGTTTAACGGCCTAAATTCAAATGCACCGGGACAAACATCACGTGCGGGAGTAACGTGTCTATTTTGGGTTTTTTATTGACATTTTTTATCTCTTTCGGACCTAATATGCGTTTAGGCAGACCCGCAGGGCACTGGGAAAACTTCGTATATGAAAAGGTAATATTTATTAATATCAATATGACAAATAGGTTATTTAGAGTTGGTACGGTCTATGTGCGCACAAATTTACCCGCTGCTTAAAAAAGCGGAACCCAAGCTTAGAAATTGCAATGACTGATTGACCAACTGCACTAAACCGAGACTGGAGACGGACAGATGAAGAAGATACAAGGTTTTACCCTGATCGAATTGATGATCGTTGTAGCGATTATCGGAATCCTNGCCGCAGTAGCACTGCCTGCCTACCAAAACTACTCAAACCGCGCGGCTTTCTCCGAGCTNGTGCTTGCCGTAACACCTCGCAAGGCCGCTGTTGAGCTGGCAATCCAGACTCGTAGCCCAGCTAACCTGGCAGAACTGAACTGGACGGTGGCGCACTGGGTATTCCAGCAAACGTTGCAGCCGCTGCTGGCGTTCACGGTGCTGCCGTTGNTGACGGCGTAATTACCATGACGTGGCGTACTACTGATGGTTCATCAGCTGAAAATCAGGCCGGTANCACTTACATACTGACTGCTAGCGGCATCACGCCTCCTGTGCAGTGGACTAAAAGCGGGACTTGCCTGGCAAACGGTCTCTGCTAATAAGGCTTCGCGAGCATCCGGAGCGCCGGGTGCGGTTCTCCTGCAATAGCACTTGAGCGCAAACTAATTCTGGTTAAAGTTCGTTCGTTAGAGCCAATCACTTTGACCCCAATCGCGAATCAAGGCTGCCCTAACTGCAAACCCGAAGATGAAAGCCATGACCAAGAGCAAACAACAAGGCTTCGCATTAATAGAGCTCATGATCTTGACTGCGATCATCAGAGTCCTGGTCGCAGTCGCGCCTCCTGCATATGACCTTTATCGCAACCGCGCACGATTCTCAGAATCAATTCTGTCGATCGGCAACATTGTCTACTCAACCGCGACTCAGAAAATCAAGGTTGGTGCGACCACAGGCCAGCAACTCAACGTCGCGATCAAGAACGCAATACTGTTTCCGGTGATGATTACCCAGACGGTTGGCATTGGTGAGGGATCAAGTGCCCTGGATTCCATGCTGGATAAGTGCGCGATTTACTGCGAAGCTGAAGTCGACAACGTAGTTGATGGTCTGACAGCGCTAATGAAACCCATAATTATGGCTGTATTGGGCATACTCGTAGGCGGCTTGATGATCGCGATGTACTTGCCAATCTTCCAACTCGGTGCGGTAATGTGAATCCAGCTCCAGATTTTCACAGCTCTTGATGGCAATAGTCCAATTCCTTCAACAAACCCCAGGCTTCCTTATCGCGGTCAGCGCAGTGCTAGGTCTTCTGGTTGGCAGCTTCTTAAATGTGGTGGTGTACCGCTTACCTATCATGCTGCAACGAGACTGGAAACAGCAATGCTGTCAATACCTGGAGATTGAGGACCCCAGTCCCGCCGAGGAGAGCAACCCCCTTCATTGGGACATATTTACTCTCGCCAAACCTGATTCGCACTGCCCGAATTGCGGCCACAAAATCAAGCCATGGGAAAATATTCCGGTCATTAGCTATCTTGCGCTCCACGGAAAGTGCTCTGGGTGCAAGACTAAAATATCCCTCCGCTACCCCAGCGTAGAATTTATCAACAGCGTATTGTCAGGGCTTGTTGCCGCTACCTTTGGCCCAACCTGGCTAACCCTTGCCCTGTTGCTGTTTACCTGGGGCCTCGTCATCCTCACTCTCATTGATTTTGATCACCAGTTACTTCCTGACGATATTACCTACCCAATGCTATGGCTCGGCCTTGCGGTCAATTCGTTTGACTTCGGCATGGGCGTCAGCATTTACGACGCCGTATTAGGCTCAATTGCCGGCTACCTTTCTCTCTGGGTTTTTTACTGGGCATTTAAGATTCTGACCGGCAAAGAAGGCATGGGCCACGGTGATTTCAAATTACTGGCGGCACTAGGAGCCTGGATGGGCTGGCAAAGCCTTCTGCCAATTATTATTCTGTCCTCGTTTGTGGGGGCCATCTTCGGCATTGTTAGCATTACGATCATGGGTAGAGATCGAGCCGCGCCCATGCCGTTTGGGCCGTTTTTAGCTGGAGCTGGATTCATCATGCTAATCTGGGGACCAAAAATTAGTGCCATTTACTTCTCCAACTTTGTGGTCTGAGAGACAAGTCATGCAGTCAAAGTCAGCGCAAGCGAATCAGCAATGTATGTAGTCGGTCTGACTGGAGGCATCGGCAGTGGCAAAACCACAGTGGCCAATGAATTTACGAAGCTCGGCGTGAATCTGGTGGATGCAGACATTGCCTCTCGTGAGCTAGTTAAAACCGGCGCCCCTGCCCTCGAAGCAATCGCCAATCACTTTGGCCCAACAGTAATACAGACCGACGGCAGCTTGAACCGCGGCGCCCTTAGGGAAATCGTTTTTCACGATGGGGCTGAGAAAACCTGGTTAGAGCAATTGCTGCATCCATTGATATCTCAGTGGCTGATTCAGCAGATTACCGTTAGCCAGTCGCCCTACTGCATACTGGTCTCCCCTCTCCTCCTGGAGACATCTCAGGCTCAGCTTGTAGACTGTGTCCTGGTAGTCGATGTAGAGGAGAGCACACAGCTTGAACGCACCCTAGCTCGCGACGGAGGGAACGAGGGCACTGTGCGGGCAATCATCGCGGCGCAAATGTCCCGCGCCAAGAGGCTCGAGCATGCGGATGATGTCTTTTACAATGAACGGGCGTTTAATATAGTGGCTCCCCGGGTACTTACCCTTCACAATAAATATCTGAGAGCCGCAGGAGTCAAACAAGCTGATGAGTAACACTTTCAATCGCAGTGTAAATTGCCCAACCTGTCAAAAGCCAACGCCCTGGGGTAACGCCAGCGAATTCAGACCTTTCTGCAGCGAAAGATGCAAACTGATAGATTTCGGTGAGTGGGCTACAGAAAAACACAGCATCCCCGGCCAGCCAGTTTATCCGGTGGATGATGATGGGGATGAACCGCTGCAGTGAATCGAAAATTGAATGNGCNTGAATTAAAGCGGCGNGCCGGTTGCCGCAGGCATATGCATCCAGTAAAACTTGCTGCTCTCCGCGCGANTGTCGTTGTTCAGAANGATATCCATAAGCTTTCCGTCTCCAGAAACNCTNACTTTCTTAATTGTCTCACCTTCAAGTAAACCCAGCGGGAAATCCTCCAGCATCAAGTGAGTCTTCACGTCGAATAAGTAGAGGTGCTGATTGTCGCTGTCGAAATATACTATACAGCGGATTTTAGGAATATTTAGTTCTACTGACAGGAGCACAACAGCTTTCAGGGATACATAGAGATGCCTGCAATGCCCACCGCCCCCATGCTCTGAGCGATGTTCAGATCATCCCGCCGAAGCCCGCCCAGCGCATAAACCGGCACACTGACGCCGGCGGCAAGCTCGGCGAAGCCAGGCCAGCCAAACGCGGCACCAGCAGGATATTTTATGGTTTCAGCAACTGGCGACAGAAGCGCGTAGTCTACAGACAGGGCTTCCGCCCTGCGCAATTCATCCCGCGAGTGACACGAGCAGCCGAGCAGAGTATCCCGCTTAGCTAGCGGTGCGGTCAACTTACCTAACTCCGTCGCCGAAAGATGCAAACCCATGCCATCGGGCAGCTTAGGGATCAAATCAACAGAAGCGTTGAGCACCAGTTGCAATCCCAGCCGCTCACCTAATGCCCCGGCGTGACTCGCCCACTTTAGTAAAGCATCTGTGGGCAACTGCTTTTGTCGCAACTGAATCAGCTTCACGTCGGCAGCAGCAACCTTCTCCAGATAATCAGATAAAGCAGTCAATTCCTGAAATGCGGGTGTGATTGCCATTTCGAGGGGCAGCTTAAGTAAGTCTATTATTCGGCGATTCGCGGCTGCAAAGTCCTGCTCTTGCATATCCAGAGCCGGAACCCACTGAATCTGTTGCCCTTCTCTGCCAATAGCATTGCCGCCGAATTCTGTCACCCGCCAAACATCAAGCAGCACGCGTTTATCGCCATAGTCGTGACTAATCTTTACAAGGGGAAAGGCGGCGCCAATGCTAAGATTTAACTCTTCCTGAATCTCACGCTGCAATGCAGTAAAAACTGATTCGCCCTCCTCAACCTTTCCCCCCGGGAACTCCCAAAGCCCACCCTGATGACTGTCTGGGCGACGCAAGGCCACCAGCACTTCTTGTAGGGAATTCTTGATGACAGCAACTACAACGTGTATCAAAGCAGGAGTCTCAAAGAACGGAAGTTAAGTGCGATACTCCGCATTGATTCGTACATAATCGAGAGAAAGATCAGAGGTCCAAACAGTTTCCGCATGCGAGCCGCGTCCTAGATCGACGCTAATGCTGATCTCACTCTCGTCCATTTTCGCCTGGCCCCGAGCCTCCGTGTAGTCTGGCGACAACTCTCCAGCAGCCACAAGGCAAACGTCTCCAAGGTAAATAGTCAGTGCTGACAGGTCGAAATCTCTCACTCCAGCCCGCCCAACTGCAGCCAGGATGCGGCCCCAATTGGGGTCTGCCGCATACATTGCTGTCTTTACTAGCGGTGACTCGGCAATGGTATAAGCCACAGCCAGGCACTCTTGCTCATCGAGCCCGTTTTCCACTCGCACCGTAACAAATTTGGTCCCCCCCTCCGCATCTTTGATGATGGCCATAGCCAGCTCCCTGAAAACATCCGTCAGCGCCTTTTGAAACGTGACGCGCTCGGCAGCTTCTAAAGTGCTGTAGTTGTGTCGCTTGCCAGTCGCAACCAGCATGCAGGCATCATTGGTAGAAGTATCACCATCAACTGTAATGCGGTTGAAACTCTGGGAGACTGCCTGCTGAAGAAGCCCATCTAGATCCGACTGGTCGATGCCCAGATCGGTAAAAATAAAAGCCAGCATCGTGGCCATATTGGGTTTAATCATGCCAGCCCCTTTGGCCATACCTTTGATCACNACCTCTCGTCCGCTAATTTCAATCGCCTTACTGGCGAGTTTGGGATGGGTATCGGTGGTCATGATCCCGGTGGCTGCATCAAGCCAATTACCGTCCTCCAATTGTGAGAAAGCGTCAGGTACGCCTAATAGGATGTTTTCAACAGGAAGCAGCTCACCAATGACGCCAGTAGAGAACGGCAAAATCTGGTCTGGCTGAACGCGTGCGATCTTTGCTATAGACTGACAGCATCGCAGCGCATCGACTAGTCCTGCCTCACCGGTGCCGGCGTTCGCATTGCCCGTGTTGATCAGAAAATAGCGCGGCGTATTCGCTAG
>NYWC01000114.1 GCA_002684935.1 Gammaproteobacteria bacterium | reverse complement strand
AGAAAAGCAGCAAAAAAGAAGCCAGTTCCCACAAACAAAAAGCTTTACGCAAGAGTAAAAGCTCAAGCGAAGCGTAAGTTTGCAGTATATCCTTCAGCTTACGCAAATGGATGGCTTGTAAAAACTTACAAAGCCAAAGGCGGTAAATACCGCATGGGGAGTAAATAATGCCAGCAGGTAAAGGAACTTACGGTAAAAAAAGAGGACGTCCTTCTAAAGCAGCAAAAAAAGGTGGAAAGAAGAAAAAGTCTATGGGTTTAACCGCAAAGCAGAATAAACTGCCAATGGCTCTTCAAAAAGCAATTTTGAAGAAAAAGCGAGGAAAAAAGTAATGGACTTTATTCTTGGAATTGCAGTAGGTATGGCAGCTCACTGGGGTTGGGTTAAATTTGGTAAGCCCATTATGGACAAAATCTAATGGCAAAGCCGAAGGGTGGTTTAACCAAGTGGTTTAAAGAAAGCTGGGTAGATATCTCCCGCCCCAAAAAGGGCGGGGGGTATATGCCTTGTGGACGTAAGACGTCTAAAAAAGGTAAATATCCAAAGTGTGTTCCCGCTTCAAAAGCTGCTAGTATGACACCCGCAGAAAGACGATCTGCAATACGACGTAAGAGAGCTGCAGGTAACCCAGGGGGAAAGCCGACTATGGTAAAAACTTTTACAAAGTCGAAGAGGAGAATGAAGCGTGGCGGTAAAAAGAAAAGGTAAAAAGCGCGATTCAAGATTAAAGCGTGCCGGAGTATCAGGTTTTAATAAACCAAAGCGCACTCCAGGGCACGCAAAAAAGTCACATATTGTAGTGGCAAAAGTTGGAATGAAAGTTAAGACTATTCGTTTTGGGCAGCAAGGAGCAAAAACTGCTGGCAAGCCTAAAGCAGGAGAATCAGAGGCAATGAAGCGTAAGCGTGCATCTTTCAAAGCACGGCACCGTAAAAACATTGCAAAGGGCAAAATGAGCGCAGCTTATTGGGCCGATAAGGTGAAGTGGTAATGAGTGAATTTCATCCAGCAGACACTAATGGCGATGGTAAAGTAGACGACGAAGAAAAAGCAATGTACATGGAGTTTAAGCGAAAGGAGCTAGAAGATGCGGACGCAATGCGAGATGCACAACGAAATATGGCATGGTTCTCTCTTGCTGGTATGTTGTTGTATCCCGCCATGGTTGTTCTTACTGATCTTGCTGGTTTAGAAAAAGCATCAAATATTTTAGGTGATATGGCACCGACTTACTTTGTAGCGGTTGCAGGCTTGGTAGCAGCGTTCTTTGGCGCACAGGCTTACCAAAAAGGAAAATAAGTGGACTTTTTACTTGATCTTGCAGTAAACTTTTGGCAGTGGACTATTGTAATTAGTCTTATTCTTATAGGCTTTGTAGCCAGTATTTTTGACGGACAAGGAGAAGATAGAGTAGGTTTTTATTATGATGAAATGCCCCATATGAAGCCTCTTGCAATTCAGACAAAAGATAAAGGATTTTGGAAAGCAATATGGATGTGGATGCTAGGTGTTCGTCAATGGGAAATCTGTGATGATTTTCATTTTACACTAGGAGTGGAAGAGTATGTTATTCCCAAAGGATTCCAGTTTGATGGTGCGTCTGTCCCTAAATTTCTTGCTATGTGGTTGTCTCCTACCGGTGTATTACTTATGGGCGGTCTTGTTCACGACTATGGCTATAAATATGCTACCCTTATGAAAAAAGATGGAACAGATATCGGCAAGAAAGACCAAAAGTGGATGGATAAACTTTTCCGTGACATTTGTATTGAAGTAAATGGTTTTAAGCTGTTAAACTACTTAGCATACTGGGCTCTTCGAGTCGCAGGATTTGCAGCTTGGAATGGGCATAGAAAAAACGATTAAAGGTATAATAATAACATGACAATAGAAATAAGTAGGAGAGACTTAGTCTCCGAGCGACTTGTTGAATTTCAATCTGAGACGAGGTTTCTCAAGCTTCCAGTAGACCCATACTTGGATTTACTCGGCGTTACACCTCTTCCGTCTCAAATGGCGATCATAAATGCGATAAACAATAATAAGTACCGTTTTGTAACTGCAGCAATTTCAAGAAGACAGGGCAAAACTTATATCGCAAATATTATTGGGCAGCTAGTATCGCTAGTCCCAGGTTCTCACATTTTAATTATGTCTCCGAACTATGCCTTGTCTCAGATTTCTTTCGACTTACAAAGACAATTAATTAAGCACTTTGATCTTGAAGTAGCAAAAGATAATGCTAAAGATAAAGTAATTGAACTAACAAACGGTTCTACAATAAGAATGGGTTCAATTAATCAAGTAGACTCTTGTGTAGGGCGTAGTTATGATCTTATTATATTTGATGAGGCAGCACTTGCAGATGGTAAAGAGGCTTTTAATGTTGCACTGCGTCCCACCCTAGACAAAGATAATTCTAAGGCTCTGTTTATCTCTACTCCTAGAGGAAAGAGTAACTGGTTTGCTGAATTTTTTAATAGAGGATTTACTGATGAGTTTCCTGAATGGGCATCTATACGTGCAACCTATAAAGATAACCCTAGGATGTCTGAGAGTGACGTTTCAGAAGCTAGAAAAAGTATGTCAGAAGCAGAGTTTAAACAAGAGTATGAAGCAGACTTTAACACCTATGAGGGGCAAATTTGGAACTTTAATCACGAAACCTGTATTGAGAACTTGGAAGAATTCGATGTTTCAAAAATGGATATATTCGCAGGTCTTGATGTGGGGTATAGAGATCCCACTGCCTTTTGCGTTTTGGCATATGACTGGGCAGACCAAAAATACTACATCCTCGACGAGTACTTAGATGCTGAAAAAACCACAGAGCAGCATGCTATTGAAATTAGTAGACTTATGGAAAAGTGGGATATTGATTATATCTTCATTGATTCAGCAGCTCAACAAACTAGATTTGACTTTGCTCAGAACTATGATATTACTACCACAAATGCCAAAAAGTCTGTACTGGACGGCATTGCTCATGTGGCTGCTATTGTTGATAATGATAATTTAATTATAGACCAGAAATGTCTACATAGTTTATCAGCGTTAGATCAATATCAGTGGGACCCAAACCCTAACTTGGCCAGAGAAAAGCCAAAACATAATATGGCGTCACACATGGCCGATGCTTTACGATATGCAGTTTATTCATTTGAAACTTCGTCTACAGGTTTTTAAAAAGACCTAAGAAAAAAAGTAGTTGACAATTTAGTTTCCTCACGATATAATTTCGTTATTAAAAAGTAATAGATTCAAATATGGCAGAGCTAAAACGAGATCCCGTAAAGTATATACGAGATAAAGCAAAATCAAGGTATGAAAAAGCCTCCGAGTGCTACATATGTGGGGCAGACACTGAGCTTGATTTTCATCATTACTATAGTTTAAGCCCCCTACTTCAGAAGTGGGTTAAAGAGCAAAACTATATGATGGAGGATATTCGAAATTTTAGAGATGAATTTATTAATGAACATATTGAAGAGTTGTATGATTATACTGTTACTTTGTGCCACGCTCACCACTTAAAATTGCACTCAATATACGGGCGAAACCCAACATTACACTCAGCGCCTAAACAAAAACGTTGGGTAGAGATACAAAGAGGAAAGCATGGCTTGGTATAACTTTTGGCAAAATAAGGATATGGAGGAAAAATTAAATCCTGCTCAACCTTATTATGACCATAAAACAGAGCCTTCTCGAGAAAAGGTAGTAAACTACGAGAGAGCTTATGAAGACCTCGAAATTGTTAATCGAGGCGTAAATTTAATCGTTGACGATGCATCGGAGATTCCTATTGCCGTCGGCGGACAAGTTCAAGGTATGTCTAGTGTCATAAAAGGTATTAAGCGTTCCCGCGTAGAACTATTACTAAACAAAGAGCCCAACCCTTTTCAAGATATTAGCACTTTCCGTCGTAACTTGATTACAGACTATTTATTAGATGGTAACATTTTTATTTATTTCGATGGTGTACATATGTACCATCTTCCCGCAAACAAAGTAACTATTCATGCAAGTGACACTACTTATATTGAAAGATTCAGTTTTAATGAGAAAGTAGACTATAAGCCAAGTGAAATTATTCACATTAAGGATAACTCTTTCTATTCTATCTATCGAGGTGTTTCACGCCTAAAGCCCGCACTCAGAACGATGGTACTAATGAGAAGTATGCGGGACTTCCAGGATAACTTCTTTAAGAATGGAGCTGTTCCAGGTCTTGTACTAAAATCACCAAATACTCTATCTGAAAAGATTAAAGAAAGAATGATTCAATCTTGGTCAGCTCGTTATAGACCAGATGCAGGTGGTAGACGTCCTCTTATTTTGGACGGAGGTATTGAGATAGATTCAGTATCAAATGTTAATTTTAAAGAACTAGACTTTCAGAGTGCGATTGCAGAAAACGAAAAAATTATTTTAAAAGCACTTGGAATACCTCCAATGCTTTTGGACTCAGGTAACAATGCAAACATTCGACCAAATATGCGAATGTACTACCTTGAAACAATTCTTCCCATTGTGCGAAAAATTAACTTTGCAATGGAAAGACACTTTGGATTTAAGTGCAAAGAAGATATTACAGATATCCCAGCACTACAGCCAGAATTACGAGATCAATCGCAGTATTATTCTGCGTTAGTAAATACTGGGATTATTTCCCCAAATGAAGCACGAGAGGCTCTTGGATTTGACCTAGTAGAAGGACATGATGAGTTGCGAGTACCTGCAAATATTGCAGGAAGCGCAGTAAATCCAGATGAAGGTGGTAGACCCCCAGAAGGAGAAGACAGTGAGGATTAGAGGACGAAAAGCAGCATTAGACGCTCTTGTGATGTATATGATGGAAAAAGGTAAACTTTTCACTCGACTAGAATATAGCAAGCAGTCAGATGTGCCTCTTCGAATAGGACAAGTAGATAATTACTTTGGTAATTGGTCACGACTTGTTGCTATTATGGAAAATGATTATCCTGATGCGTGGAAACAGATTCACGCCCCAGAACCCGAGCCAGCTCCCAAACCTGAGCCTGCTCCTAAACCTGCTCCTGCTGACGACCCGCTCGCAGCATTGAGCAAGACTGCACCTGCAGAAAAGAGCGAAGACTAATGGAAAAGATTTTTAATCTTACCTCTACCTTCAAGGCTTTAGACGAAGATGACGGAGGAGTTCACATCTGTGGCATGGCTAGTACGAGTGATTTTGATCGTGCTGGTGATGTGATTGACGCATTAGCGTGGACTAAAGGCGGTCTGAATAACTTTGAAAAGAACCCTATTATTCTTTTTAATCACGATTATAACAAGCCTATTGGACGCGCGACAGGACTTAAAGTCACTGAAAACGGTCTTGAACTAAAGGCAAAAATTTCTAAATCTGCGCCCGATCATGTTGCGCAGCTTGTAAAAGAAGGCATTCTTGGAGCATTTTCTGTTGGTTTCCGAGTCAAGGATGCTGATTACCTATCGGAAACTGACGGATTAAAGATTAAGGATGCTGAGTTGTTTGAGGTGTCGGTTGTTTCCGTACCCTGTAATCAAGCAGCAACTTTTTCTCTGGCGAAGTCATTTGACTCTATTGAGGAGTATAATGAATTCAAAAAAACTTTCACCAATCGTGTAGATCTAGCCGGTCAGTCTCTGGCTAAGGATGAAAATTCATCGGTAGCTAGTGAAACACCGGACGAAGCGGAAAAATCCGCTAAAGAGGAGATCAATATGTCGGAAGTAAATACTCCCGAAGTCGACTTGGAAGCTTTTGCGAAGAAAGTAGCAGAGGAAACTGCTGCTAAGATCGCAATGAAGCAAGCTGAGTCAAAGGCTGCCGAAGAAAAGGCAGTTCAAGAAGCTACTGAGAAAGCAGAGGCACACGCCGAAGCTAAAGCTCAGCAGGAAGAAGAAGTTAAGCACAGCATCCGCACCGGTATCGAGTCTGGTACTGAGAAGTTGCTGGCTGACGTACAAAAAGAGTTGAATGATCGCAATGCGAACATGGAAGAGACTCTTGCCCAGTACAAGAAGGACCTCGAAGAGAAGTCTGATGAAATCTCTAAAATGCGTGAGTCTAAGCGTGTATTCGCTGACCGTGCAGAAAAATCAGACATTTCTAAGTGGGGCACAGACTTTATGGCCGCTCACATGCTGGGTGTTATGACTCGTAAAGGTTGGGAAACTGACTTTGCACGTGACATTCAAGAGAAGGCTGGTATTAACTATGCTGCAAACGCTGCTGATATCGATCAGGAAGTTGCTTCCCAGATCGAGAAGGAAATCATGCATGAGCTAAAAGTAGCTCGTTTGTTCCGTGAGATTCCTGTCAACGGTGGCGCAACTGTACTGCCGATCCAGACTGATGCTGGTAAGGCTGCATTTGCAAGCGCAGCAACTGGCGGTAACTTGGAAAACCGTGTAGAAATTACTAATAATCAGTACAATGCAAAGCAGGTAACTCTGAATGCATACCGTCTGATTTCTAGTACGTTTATGGACAACGACGTAGACGAGCAAGTACTCATTAACTTGATGCCTATGCTTGTTGAGTCAGTTGCTCGTGCACACGGTCGCGCAGTAGAAGATGCAATCATCAATGGTTCAGGTTCAATCACTGGTCTTGATGGCTACGCAGCTGCTAACTCAGACACTCTTGACATCTCTGATGCAGAGCGTTTGACTTCTGCTAAGCTTCTTGCTGCTCGTGAGCAAATGGGCAAGTATGGCTTGATGCCTTCTGATATCGCGTATATCGTAAGCCAGAATAGCTATTTTGACCTGCTGAACGATGCTAACTTCCAGACTTTGGATGAAGTAGGTTCAGACCTCGCAGCACGTGTTGTTGGTACTATCGGTGCGGTATACGGTTCACCCGTAATCGTATCTGAAGAGTTCCCAGCAGAAGCGGCTGGTATTCCTGCGGCATTCGCAGTTAATACTCGCAACTACGTTGTACCACGACTCCGTGGTGTATCAGTAGAGCAAGACTACGAAGTTATGAATCAGCGTCGCGTGCTGGTTGCTTCACAGTCTCTCGGTTTTGAAGAGATCGTTGCCGGTGCTACCGGTGCCGAGCCTTCAGTTAAGATCGACTTTGTTGCTTAATAACAAGTAACATAAACTGGGGAGGTTCGCCTCCCCAAGTTTTTACTAATTAGCTTATGACAGATTTAGTTACACTTATAGACTATAAAGCCGCAGAAGGGGTTACCACCCCTAAAAGTGATGCGCAGCTTAATTTTATTATTCCGTCGGTGAGCCAATTAGTAAAGACTTATTGTGCAAACAGTTTTGTAGATTATTACAGTACAAATAAAGTAGATACTATTAATGTAAACTGGGGTACGCATCTCATACAGCTTACAGAAAGCCCGGTAAATAGTATCGTATCCGTAGAAGAGCGAGAAACTTATGATTCTTCTTACGTTACTTTGACCACAACAAGTTATGAGTATTATTTAGATAGTGCGACAGACAGCCTTATTCGTACTACTGGAGGCACTACTTATAAGAATTGGGCTCGTGGCCCAGGTGCAGTTCGTGTAACTTATAAAGCAGGATACGCAAGTCTTCCAGCAGATTTAAGACTTGCAGTTTTTGATTTGATTACTTACTACTTGAAAGATGAACACAAAGAGCGACGCTCAATTGCAGGCGCTAGTATTCAGAATCAAGCAAGCACAAGTCAGCGTAATAATGTGGCATTTCCAGATCACATAAAACGTGTACTTGATCTTTATAAGAACTTTTAATGGCAAAGAAAGATTTACAAGCCACAGTTAAAAGAATACAAGAACTGATGGAACAAACTTCAGATTCTTACAGAAAATTAGTCTCAGATAAAAAAGTACATAATATTTTAGTGAGTCAGCAAAGGATTATGACTCAAGTAAAGAGAGAAATGGAAAGTAGAGGGGGCTATAAGAAAGGAGGGCTTCCTCAAAGTATTGTTGATATCATTGAAACTGAAGTTCCAAAGATGTGCTCGGGAATGTATCAAGATTTTAAAAAATTTAATACAGAAGCAAAAAGAACAGAGGTATCTGAGTTACAAGGAGATGCACGAAGATTTACTTTTACAATAGCTGCTAAAGCTGCATATGAAGTTAATGTATTTAATCAATTTCGAAAAGTAAAACAAGTGCATCAAAGACCTCTTTTAAGAAAATTAAAGGCTCAAATTACAAAACTTAATAAAAGTAGAGGAGAAGATACTAAAATTAAAAGTATAAATTCTAGTTTTCTTGATATTGGGCACGAAGAAGGGCATAGTATTTCAGAACAGAGAGCTAGAGAGGCAAATAGAGCATTATTTGAGTGGTCTTCAGCTCAAAAAGATCCTCAAGTACGAAAGTTTATTCGAGACGTATCAGAACAAACAGATTTTGTGATAACTAAAAATCCTGGAGAGTCTATTGATACCATATCAGTCGCTCTAGAAAGTAAATATTTAAACCGCCAAAGAGGCGGAGCAAAAGAAAAAGCTTTAATTCAAGACATAAATAAAGATTTAAAGGTTATAGTAGAGTCTTTTGATGGAGATTACTGGGCTAATCAACAAGGTTCTGACTCTAAAGTGTCTAAGTCCAAAAAAATAATCCTTAGTGAATTTTCATTAATTGCAAAAAGAAATAAAAATATACGATCAACTATTAAAAATCAAAAGATTAAAGATCAAAAAAGCTCCGGAAAAGGAAAAAAGAAAACCAATAAAATNACTGCAGGTGCTGGATTTAAAGATAAGACAGCAGTTAAAACTCCAGCATTTGAAAAAAATAACAGACGCAGTATGTTTTCTATAATGGCAATGATTAATCAAAAACTGCCTGAAACTATTGAAAAGAATATGAGATCGCCGGGATTAGAAAATAGAACAGGAAGATTTGCAAATAGTGTAAAACTTACTGATGTAAGTCAAACTAAAAGAGGATTCCCTAGTTTCGGTTATACTTATCAAAAAGATCCCTATCAGGTATTTGAAGTAGGAAGAGGTAAAAGCCCTTGGGCAACTACTAGTAGGGATCCTAGAAGATTAATTGATGCTTCTATTAGAGAAGTCGCAGCAGAAATGGCTTTAGGAAGATTTTATACTAGGAGAGTATAGTGGCGGAAAAAGCAGCACACAGACAGTATACAAGCCGCCGGTCTGCTATTACAAGAGCTTTAGCAGAAAAAATTGAAGGTATTGATGGTCGAGGTATATATCATACTGCAATTGCAGAGGTAAGTCCTCGGTTAAAGTTTTGGGACGAAGTTGAAGAATTTCCTGCTGTGCATTTAAATGCAGGATCTGAGAGTAGACAGTACCAAGGCGGTCAGTATAAAGATCGTTTTTTAAATCTTACAATTCGATGTTATGTAAATCAAGAAGATGCAGTAGATGCTCTTGATGAATTACTTGAAGACGTCGAAACAGTTTTAGAAGAAAATAGTAGATTCGTGTACTACGATAGAATGGGTCTAGCGCAGTACACTCAACAAATCACAATCATTAGTATCGATACTGATGAAGGTGTATTAGAACCTTTAGGAGTTGGAGAAATTCTTATAGAGGTTCGATACTAGAAAATGCTGGCACGAACAAACGTTCACGTCCAGGCCTTTTCAAGACATAGGAGATAATCTATGGCAGATAAACTTTATTTTAGTCGCGATACAAAACTGTATGTCGAACTAACAAGTAATGCTGGCGTTCATCAAGGAGTTTGGGAAGTGCCAGTTCTTGACGGCTTCAGTTTTTCTCAGGCTACTAATCAAACCGAAATTGGTTTGAACGAAATGGAAAGTACTGCAGGTATCAGCCGTCGGGGCCGACGTCTTTTTACAGACTCTTTGGCTCCTGCTGAATGGTCTTTTAGTACTTATATTCGACCCACTCTTAAAGGTAGTAACCATCACCTTGTAGACGAAGTTCTCTGGGCAGCAATGGCAGGTGCGGATCTTCATGGATCTTCACCAGGTACTGAAAGTTCAGATTATGATCGCAACTCTGGAGATAAAGTAGGTGACTCAAACGCTCGTGTTTTTGATGTATCTACAGGGGGCATGAACTTTAAAGAATCAAATCGTTCTACGCTTCCTAAAATTACTCTATACTTTGTATTCGAGACAGATGCTGCAGAGCCTATGGTATACAAATTATCAAACGCAATTGTAAACGAATGTTCTGTTGATTTTGATATTGATGGAATCGCAACTGCTAACTGGTCAGGTTCTGCAAAAGAAGTAACAGATATGAAGAGTGCTGGTCAAGTAAATGTTCAAGCAGGAACTACTATCTCTAGTGCAACTACAGGAGATGTCTATCTTGATTCGAACAATGACTTGGCGTTTGGTATAGCTACTGCAGCGAGCACTCGTAAAGCTGCTTATACAACAGGCGTAACTTCTACCTCTAACTTTATTCGAAATCGTTTGACTCAACTTGAAGTTCGTGGTCAAAACCCCGATGTAATGGAGGGTAAGCGAGTTGCTATTACCGATATTACCACTGCGGCTACAGGAGTTGTAACAACAGGAACTGCTCATGGTCTATCAGTTGGCGACAAAATTAAGCTATCTAGTGTTGCAGGGCTTTCAAATGCTAGTGCTTGGAATACTACACTATTTGTTAAGACTGCGCCCAGCACTACAACCTTTACAGCTTCAACTACTGATGGAGGTACCGCCCTTGCGGGCACGGGCACTCACACTGCTGATTCTGGTGTCGTAGATACTGGTATTTATACTTTTACCCTGACTGGAGGTAATCTTACAATTTCTAACAATGTAACTTACCTTGTGCCGGAAGAAATTGGTACAATTAATAAGCCAATCGAGGGTGTAACGGGCTCACGAGCAATTGGAGGTAATTTTACTTGCTATCTAGTATTTGATGATACTGGAGCGGATGGTTCAAACACCGGAGCTTCTGCAGACTTCTTTGCGGATCTTGTAAATCCAACCAAAGGTCTAACAAAAGTTGTAAACGACTTTAATGTTACATTTAAAGTTGGTGGTACTACAGCTTCTACTCCGCGTGTTAATTTTAACTTCCCACAAGTTCACATTGACGTACCTTCTCACAATATTGAAGATATTATCTCACTTGAGACAAACTTTGGTGCATATACCAATGACTTTGATACTGTAGACGAGTTTAATATGACTGTGTTTGGAGTCTCTGCTTAATAACTATAATAAAATTGACTGAAACCCGCTTCGGCGGGTTTTTTCTTTTAAGGTGGTAAAAATATTTCTTGACATTTTTCCTTGCCTTCGATATAATATGTGGTACAAATGAACAACAACTTTAAAAGGATAAAAAAGCATGACTGAAAAAGAAACACCTATTTCTCTCGCGAGTCTAATGACTCCTAGTAAAACTGTAACACTTGATTTTCCAGGCTGTGCGGATATGACAGTAGATCTGTGCTATCTAGCCCGAGAAGAGTTGTTAAAACTTCGTAAGAAGTGTATTACTACAAAGTTTAGTAAGAAGACTCGTCAGCCAGAAGAAGAGCTGAATGAAGAAAAGTTTCTTACTGAGTACTGTAAGGCAGTAATTAAAGGATGGAAAGGGCTGAAACTTCGATACTTAGAAGAGCTTCTTTTGGTTGATATTTCTGAACTTGATCCTGAAGGTACATTGCCATTTACTCAAGAAAATGCAGAGCTTCTTATGAAGAATGCAAATGATTTTGATACTTGGGTAACGGAAACAGTAGGTGACCTCGAAAATTTTACCAGCAACAAGTAATTGAAGTAAAAAGATTACTTGAACGCTTTGTAAAAGATAGTTCGCAGATTGATGTAGATAAATACTTACTTATCTGTGAGCAATTAGGACAAGAACCAGACCCAGCAAAAATGCCGCTCGATTCTTCGGATTTTCCCGAGGAGGTTCAAGTGGCATTTTTTATATTCAGCTTTTTGTCAGACAACTGGGATGGAATGTCAGGCACATATTTAGGAAAAGATTGGACGCAATGTAATCAACTTTTCGAATTATATGAAATAGAAAATAAAAAAGAAACGTTATTTTTTATGAAATTATATGAAAATGTTATAGTCTCATATAAAGCAGAAGAATCAGAGAAAAAACGTAAAGCAGAAGAGCGAAAAGCAAAGTCTGCAGGAGGTGGAAATAAGTACACCCATAACGTGCGCGGCTAATGGCAAACAATAAAGTTTTTATTGACGTAGTTATAGATGATAAAGGCACTACAAAACGTATAGCCGTCGAAGCTAATAAGCTAGGGGCCGCATTAGATACCACGGGAAAATCTGCCCGTACCGCTGATCGAAATCTCAAAGGTGCCGCACAAACCTCTGCAAATGGAACCAAAAACTTTTCAAAAATGGCTCAGGGCATCTCTGGAGGTCTTGTACCTGCTTATGCGACTCTTGCCGCTAATATATTTGCGGTAACAGCTGCGTTTAGCTTTTTTAAGTCTGCTGCGGATTTAAGAGTTGTACAAGAAAGCCAAGAAAACTTTGCAAAATCTACAGGTACTTCTCTTTCTCTTTTAACTTCTCGTATTCAGGAAGCCACTGATGGTGTACTTACATTTCAAGAGGCTGCTCAAGCAGTATCAATTGGTACTGCTTCTGGATTAAATAGTGAACAGCTAACAGGGCTTGCAAAAGTGGCTAAAAATGCCTCTTTAGCTCTTGGTAGAGATTTAAGTGACTCTTTTGATCGTCTTGTTCGTGGTGCTACAAAAGCTGAACCAGAACTTTTAGACGAATTAGGTATTATTCTTCGTTTGGAAACTGCAACAGAGAAGTACGGGACAGCACTTAATAAAAATGCAAAAGATCTTACTGCATATCAAAGAACCCAAGCAGTAGTAAATGAAATCCTTGAACAAGGCAATCAAAAATTTGATGATCTTGGGGGTCAAGTAAATAAAGTAGCAAAACTTGGAAAAGCATTTAATGATCTTTTAAAAAATATAAAAGGGGCATTAAACCCTATTGCAGAGTTTTTTGCAGGAGCATTGTCAAATAATGTACTCGCTCTTGCAGGAGCTTTTACTCTACTTGGTCAGGGAGTTTTAAAAGCAATTGTGCCGGTTGCTCCTGCGCTCGCAGATATTGGCGAGGCGGCAGATGCTGCAACAAAAAGAATACAAGCGGCTCTTCCTGAGGAGCGTTCTACTTTAGGAAAAAACATAGCTTCCGGGGATATTGGTGGAAGAGAAATTGCAGCCCTCGAAAGAACAACTACTGCTGCTAACTCAAAAGTAATAGATTATAGTAAGACTACTCGACAAGCTGTTACTCGAGATGTTGCAATTATTAAAGCCAATCATGAAGCAATGATTGCACAAAATACTTCAGGTTTTAAAAGATATGTAGCTAGTGCTAAGGCTGAGATGTTTAGTCTACAAGCTACTCATGGCAAAGTTATGGGAACAATGACTGCTTTAACAAATCAGTTAGGAAGAGTAGCAAGTAAAATTATTGGAGCCGCTGGCTTAATTGGTTTATTATTTACTGCTTTAGGAATTATTAAGGAACTTTTAGAGAAATTAAAAGACCCTGCTCTTCTTAAAGCCCTCGAACTAACCAAAGCAGTTAGAGAAGCGGCCGCAGAGCAAAATGAAGCTGTTTCAGAAATTTTGAACGGTCTTATAAATAAAAGCGGCACTGTTCAAGAGAATATAGTTGATTTAGCTAATACAATTTCTAACTTAAACTTTAGCCCTTTTGAAAAATTATCTCTTTCATTAGAGGGTTTAAAAGAAGATTCTTCCGGAGTTTTAGGGCTTTCTAAACTAGATTTCTCTAATACTAATATTCAAGAATTTGTAGGAAGTTTAGCCGAGTTAAAAACAAGTATAGAGTTACAGCGAGACATTTTACAACGAGCAGGGAAAGATACCACCGAACTGGATACCGCTTATAATCAATTAAGTACTAGAGTTCTAGCTTTTCAAAATGCAATAAAATCTGCTAGAGCAGGCACGGGCAATTTAACTTCGGAAGATTTTAAAACTAATGCAGAAAATTTACTAGAATTTGTCATTAAACTACCCGCTCTACTAAAAACAAGTAACACGGCCCTTGTGGATCAAGGAGCAGCATTTAAATCCTTGAAGCAAATAGGAGAAGAATATGCAGATTTTACTAGTTCTTTAGTTCAGACAAATACAGAATTTTCAAGAAGTATGGATATTACAAAAAATGCTCTAGATTCTGTTACTGGAGCTATGGCAGATGGCAATCAAGACGAATCTTTCTTAAAAGTATTTCAAGATACAGAAGGAGGAGAAGCAGTACTTCGAATACTTAAAGGAATGACTCAAGAGGAAAGAGAAAAGATAACAGTTAGAGAGGTCCTTGAAGAACTGCAAGAAAAAAATAATAGACTCTTAGCGATAGAAAATTCTGTACTTCTTCAGCAAACAAAAACTCTAATTTTAAAAGAAAAAAGTATGAGGAACCTAACTCCTCTTCAAAAAGGCTTATTAGATAACGAGTTTAAACAAAGAAATATACTAGATCAAATTGGAAAAATTCAAGGGGAGAGAGCCCTTTTAACAGAAGAAGAGATAGCCCAGGATAGCTCTAGGGCTAAACAACTTGATTTGCAGCTTGGACTGCTTCGAGAGCAGCTTGAAACAGTACGTCAGCAAAGTGATGCATTCCTTGAACTTTCAAATTCGGCAAAAGCTGCATTTGAAGGAGCAACTCAAGGAGGTATTGCAGAACTTATTAAAGGTGATGAAAGCAGTATAAAAGATGCAATGTTAAAAATTGCAAAAGCAACTCTATCCGCTGTTGCAGATACCCTTGCAAAACAGATAACTGAAAAAATTACTGGAGCTCTTTTTGGAACTCCTGAAGACAAAATTCGACAAGCTCACATGGAAGGAGCCGAAGTAGTTAAACAAAAAATAAAAGAAGGGCATCAAGAAGGTCTTGCTACAACTGTACCTGGAAAAGTTCCAACCCCTACAAATCTTGTACAAGAAGTAAAGAACTCCTCTGGAACTACTACTGGAACTAATGAGCAGGGGCCTTTTGCTACTCTTTTCGGCAATTTAATAGGTAAAAAAGCAGGTAGAGATGATTCTGCGGCTCGACGAAGTGACCCTTCTTCAATGCCTGCTACAGGTGCAGGAGTTTTAGAGGAAGTTGTCGCCTCTAGTGAGGGCGGCGCAAGCGGGCTTACGAGACTTTTTACAAGTTTTACAGATAATATGAAGGGTCTTTTTGGGGGCAATGATGCTCCTTTCTTGGAAAATCTTGGCAACCTTTTTGTAGACTTGGGAACTGACTTTGGTTCTATTTTTAGTACATTAACAAAAGATCTAGGAGGTCTTTTTAGTAGTTTACCAGACCTTTTAGGGACTCTTTTCGGAGGCATGGGCGGCGGAGGTGCCGGAGGTATTTTTGGAACGCTTGCAACATTATTTTTCGCAAACGGTGGAATCGCAAAAGGTGGCTTTCGTTCTGCAGCATATGCCAAGGGTGGAATTGCAACTCAACCTACTGTTGGTCTTGTAGGAGAGGGTCGACATAATGAAGCAATTGTACCGCTTCCTGACGGTAAATCAATTCCTGTAAGTATGAACGGGGTCGGACAAAATAGTAATGTTACTGTAAATGTTGCAATTGATAGTAACGGTAATACGAGTCAAAATAGTGAAGGACAAGGACAAGATTTAGGAATTGTTATTGCTGCTGCTGTTCAAAAGGAACTTCAAAATCAAAAACGTTCGGGGGGAATTCTTAATCCCTATGGTGCAGCATAATGGCAAATTATAAACTCATAATTAAAACTAATACT
>NYWC01000113.1 GCA_002684935.1 Gammaproteobacteria bacterium | reverse complement strand
TGCACTTGTTTAACACTTTCGTATACTTTGTTATACTCACTCAATGGATGACTTAATTAAAAAGTATTTTGACTGCTTTGGACACCTTGATTTTGAAGGTATTTTAACCGCAGAAGAGATATTCGAATCTGGCAGCTTTACTGAACACGAATCTATTTTAATCCACGAGATTCTAAGTTCCGATATACACCTTCCAGCCATTGTTCATTAGCCATTTGATAATCTTGAGCCGATCCTGATGTCTGAAAAGACCTGTACGGGTCATGCCTGCCAGCTCTTGCCGCTATTGGATCAGGATACATAACATCATAAGGAACCATTGGTTCCGTTATTGCAATTCCGCCTTGACTCGGAATAATCGTGTTGTAAGACCTATTCAGAGTTGGATCAACAACCATGTCAGATGGATTTATATCCGTTGATACCATAGCCCTAGCACCGCTCATGCCTTTGGGCATATTCATCATTTCTTGCTCATTGACAACAGAGTAAATGTCATTTGGTATTGGGAACCCTGATTTTTGAAAAGCTGGTTTGTTTAATATTGCATCTCCCATAAAGGCTTTACGCTTGTTTCCTGCTGAAGCAGTAGGA
This sequence comes from Gammaproteobacteria bacterium, assembly GCA_002684935.1. Lineage (GTDB taxonomy): Bacteria > Pseudomonadota > Gammaproteobacteria > Pseudomonadales > Pseudohongiellaceae > UBA9145. The sequence continues at coordinate 48,965 of NYWC01000113.1, read as the reverse complement.
GAATCTGTTGTCAGCCATTCCAATAGCTGCTCCGGTGATTCATAACCGGGCCAACTTTCTGGTATTCCTTTCAGGTCTTTGTTATTTGGATTTAAGTTGGCAATAGCCGAGTCCAGCATAACAGCCTGATCTCTGGTCAAATCACCTTGTTGCTTTATCATGTTGACAGCAATTTGAGACGGCGGCACAGAAAAATTAGAGCCGGGATTTGCCATTGCTGTGTACATCAATACTGGGTCTTGCTGCGTCTCTTCTCGCACACGATTAACGTGAGCTTGCTTGCTTCTAGCAGCGCCGCCCATGCTCATCCAGTTACCATATCTGTCTAAATGCTGCGGGCCTCCTTCTACCAGCACTGGATCAATGTCGATTCCAGCTATTCTATCAACTTCTCCGTAAATTGTTTTGTCAGCAGGCAAAATCACCAGAGGCTTTCCTAGCAAGTCTTCGTAAGTCGCAGATTGCATAAACAAATTGTCAGGCTGAGTATATCTACCGCCCAGCAGTCGAGCCTGTTCCCGCATTGCAAAGTCTGGATCAGTTTCGTATCTGTTTACTAGACCGCGATACGATCCTTTTGCAATATTTTCTGGTCTTGACTGTAAGTCAGTCGCAGCCATTAGCGGGTTAGTGCTGTAACCTTTTTCGTTCCTAAAATCTCTGGGCGGTGTTTCAACAATCCTGCCAGCCTCAGCGGTCTGTACTACCGGCCCGTAATCGCTTCTTGTCGGGACATCGATGTAACTTCTTAGGCTGGTTTCACTTGCCTTTATACCTTTTGCAGCAGCGTCTCCTAAAATTGGCAACATTCCAGCAGCCAAAGCCGTGGTGTCTACAGCAGCACCTATCAGATCACCAGAGCCAATAGACTGCCTCAGATCACCTGCACCCATTGCATCGCCAAGAGCAGGCGCAAAGTCCATCGCTCCTACCGCAGTATCTACTAGCTGGCCTGTGCGATAACCTTCTCTGCCTGCAATATTGCTACCGCCAAAGAAGTCATTTAGAGCTGATCTTGCGGTCTCTCTAAACGCAGGATTAAACGGATTGTATGACGTAGGCGCAGCCATCACGCTCTGATTGGACGGCACAGGAGCCTGCGCTGTTATGCCTCTGCGGCTCAGCTCCCTTGCGGCTTCCTGTCTGTCCCTCTCATCAACTGGTAAAGGATTCTGCTGTGTGTAGCCAGACAAGCCCTCTACGCTCATCAATGACGTAGTAGGCTCAGGAATAAACTGGCGCAGAGATGTTTGCTCAGCCACTGTTAGCAATCCTCATTAGGTCCACGTCGGACATCATAGCCATCCGGGCCTTGCGCTCCTGCTCATCCATCATATCGGTCATCTGCTCTTGGTTGTCTAGCTGGTCACCAAACGCCTTTATGTTGGTGTGGTCTATCGTAGCACCAGCCTTCTCAGCCTCTACCTGCGCCTTTATGCGATTGGTTTGGGCGTTGAAGACATCAACTTGCGTCTTGGCTTGCTCGGCTACCAGCTCGTTTTGATCGTTCTGGGCTTGCAGCTGTATCCTCAAGGTGTCGTTCTGCACCTTCTGGGCATCTATCTGCGCCTTCATCATGTCAGCCTGAGCCTTCATCTGCTCTGCCTGTGCGAGCACCATAGCCGGATCAGGAGCCTGCTGCTGTCCTTGCGCCTGCATCTTAGCGGCCATCTCTTGCAGCTCTTCCTCGGTCATCTGAGATTGAGGAATGAGACCTTGCGCGATCATCTGTATCCGCTTGCGCTCTGCGATTTGTGACGCCGCCGGAGTGGAGATGTTCTGCAACAAAAGGTCACCCGCGATCTGCATCAGGCTCGGATCAGTCTGAGCCAGTGTCGTGATTGCTTCGATGGTCTCCTGCTGACGGTTGCGGAAGCTAGGGCCAGCCCGACAGGTAACGTCATAGGTTCCAACCTGCAGATCATTGACGGTGACAATCTCGCCTGTGGCGTTGTCGATCACCTTCTGATTGATTGGCACCATATCGTAGGACTCATCCTCTCGGAGTATCCTGACCTGACGCTCTGTGTCGTAGACCATCGGTATAGCATCCTTTAGGAGCCTTCCTGTAGCCGCTACCGCAATCTCTAGGCCGCGACTGTACTTCATCGTGCTATTGGTCCCACGGTCCTGCAACTGCTTGATAGCAACGCCAGACTGTAGACCGGGATTGTCTCCCATATTCGCAGCGAACATACCAGCCGTCTGACCTATGATTGCTCGCATAGACTCAGATATCCGCGCCAGTCCGGGATTGACCTGACTTCCTCCCTGCTGCTGTGGCACGGCAGGTGACTCTGGGTCTACGTTGTAGAATTGAACCGGATCAGCGTTGGTATTTAAAGTTTGGAGCTGCTTCTCATGCCCTGAAGCCTGAGCCATTGTCATCCAATACTTGGCCCTCGGAGCAAGCGCACCTTCCTCAATCTCACGGGATACGCTGTAGTTCATCACCCGCTGCGGATCAAGCAGCTTCTCAACTACTCCCCAGTAGATTGTCTTATTCTCGAATATCTTGAAGTTGGCGTAAGCAGGGACCACTGGGATTCGGCAAAATACGGTCTCTTTCTTGTCCTCAAGGAAGTCCTTCGCATCAAAGAACCTCGAACAAACATAGTGCTTCTTGCGGGTCCGGCGCTTTGCCTCTGTCACACCAATGGCTGCTAGATCATCTACAACCTTGTCAAAGTCCTCATTAACCTCGTGCACCTGACCGTTGGACATCATGACCAGCTCGCGGTCTTCTGACTCAAGATACAGAAACTCACCAACCACAATGCACTCAGCCTTGTCGTAGTATGCTTCGCCCTCTCGGTCATCATCTACGCTTTCACCAGAGCCTTCAGGGAATCTGGCCTCGTATTCATCCTTCGCCATTGCGTGAAGCACAAACGCATACCGACTGTCAGACTTATCTTGATTCTCAGCTGCGGGATCGAACCACACCCGGTCCACGAAGTTACCGACATGCTCAATGGCTAGGTCTTGGTCGAAGCTATTATCATCAACGTACTTCTGGACCACGCGCCAGCCATCCATCCCGCCGATCACCATATTGCGAGCGCACTGGGCGTAGGTCGTCTTAGCGTTAGACATCTGCTCAATGTTGCGGATGATGCCGTCATAGGCAATGGCAAGGTCTTTAGTTGCATCACCTCCAGCTGGAGATACTCGGATGTCGTAGTCGGATTGCTCTATCTCAGAGGCAACCTGATCCACTATGGGATTCACCATATCGAACGTATAGCGCGGCTTGGCTTCGTTAGAGTTCCACCAGTAGGGTTCCCACTGACCATCGCGCTTGTCCAAGAACAAATGAGCTTCTCTGACGCGCTCACGGTTGTCCTTGTCTGCTTGCTGGCACTTATCAAGCAGCTCGATAACGTCCTGATGCTCCTCGTAATCTGCTTTGTAGGCAAGATCGTCCTCAGTCGCACCGCGATCCTCTAGCTCTTTGCCATCATCATAACTAGCCATAATTCTTCCATCCTGAGAAATTTATCTCTACAGGTTTCACATTTTTAAGTTTTGGCGAGTGCATCGACATCATTAAAGCATCGCCCATATTCGGAGAAGGTATTGAATACGGCTTCTTCGCCATTTCTATCTTGCTCAGTATCTGGATTTTACCAGAGTTTGAGCGCTTCAACGGAATTCTGCAAACCTCAGAGCGCAACTGCTCAATGCTATCAATGTCTGATGACAGGCTAATCAGCTCTTCTGGATTGATGTACTGGCCCTTCACCACAGCCCGATACGTTGCCTCAAACCTATCCCGTAAAGTCCACCACATTTGGGCACGTTTGTTAAAGAAGGTTTCTTTATTAGTCTTTGCTCTCTGGCTTCCGCCTAACGTGTATGGCATCTCTGGGTCATAAGGCGACTCGGAACCCTTGAACATGTGATACTCCATCTTCTTGCCTTCAAGCGCCTGATCTACTTGTCGCTTGAGGCTTATCCCAAGACCGTCACAGTCCCAGATGAAGTGGTCTGCCTGAGCTGCTACTGCCTTGTCCAAGGCCCAGTCCATACCCTCATTGGCATCACCTGTTAAGTTTTCACACACATCCAGAATGACGTTGCCGTGGCGCAGTGCGTAACCCTTGCTGTCACCGCCCTCATCCGACGGGTCATGCGAAGCAAGCAAAGCACCCTCTGGCTTCCATCCAAGCTTCTTATGAGCGTCTATCGCGGCATCAAACCAATCGGGCTCTATGATACTGTCCTGCACCGTATCTAAGTGCTTACCCTCCCAGATGTGCTCGTACATAGCTCTGGGCAAATTCTGCCGATCATGTATCCGCTCCTGTTCTAGCGGAGTCTTCACAAACCACGGGTTATCTTCGTAGTTCATTCGGATCACTAGGTGCATATCGTCTTCGTATATGCCATCACGGTTAAGCTGCTTCTCGAATGGCTTGATAAAGCGCTCAGAGAAAGCATCAGTGCTTGACCGTGGATTACCCGACAGCCATATCTGACTGCCCTGCTCTCGGAGAGTGGGAGTGAGAGCCTTGAGGCTATCGAATGATATTGTCTGAGCCTCCTCTACCCAGAAAAGGTTGAAGCCGAACATCGACTTAACGGCCTCGACGTTGCGGGCCAAGCCTCTGAATTTAAAGCTAGGTTCACCGTTGAAGAGTATTTGATTGTTCTGGACCTCAAAGTCCTCAAGCCCGTAGCTCTCTATCTGCGAGGCCAGCAGGCTGTGTACCGAGTCATCAATAGAGTTCTGAAACTCTCGGAAGGCTCCGATCTTCTGGCCGCGCAGTGCCTTTAGGAGACACAGGGATGCTAGGCCATAGCTTTTGCCGCTGCCTCTACCGCCGTAGACCACAATGAAGCGTTGTTTAGCCTCAAGCACTGGTAACAGCTTTGGAGCGATCTGCAGATTCAGTCTAGGTCTCCCGGATTCACCACTTCAATGGTAACGTGGTAGTCCTTCTCAATCGGCCTTCCCTCTGGGCCTGATATCTCCTGACGGCTCTTCTCGGTCCATCCCATCCTTTGAGACAGCCAGAGCTTCATGCTTGGATGATCACCTTCCATAGCCTTGTCATAGAGCTTCTCAACCATAATGATGCCAGCTCTGGTCAGGCCACGCTTATAACTATCAGAAACTCTGCTATCCCGCTTCATGATTTCCTTTAACGTGTTGACGCTAATACAGAAATAATCAGCGAGCTGCTGCTGGGTTAATGATGGAGCAAGCCTTTCTACCTCGGCTACCTCATCATCGGTAAATACTTTCTCTGGTCTGGCCATTACAGAAACTCTTGTTGTGTCTCTGGGATAATTGTCTGAGCTATGCCAGCCTCAGTTCGATTATGCCTACGGGCCATAGCCTCCATGTAGGCTTTGTGATCTTTGTATTTTATTCGCTCTCCTGATCTCTTTGCGCTTTGGTATATCGCAATGAGAAAATCATCATCTTCCTGTGTTTTCTTCAGAAGATAATGCGGATCAGCGTCAAATTCTTTACTGTCTTCAAACAGCGCACTTGCATTTAGACCTATGGATTCTACCACACTATCACCTTTAGCGCCGCAGGCAAAGCAATACATCAGCAGCTTTCTGTCCTTCACGCTGACGGTCATGCTGGGATTCTTGTCATCGTGAACCGGGCAACAGGCTATCCAGCTCTCTTCTCCGCGCCGCCTTACCTTGTCCAGACGGTCTAATACTTGGTCATACCACATTCGTTTCTCCTTCTCATAACGCACAAAACCCGCAGTTAAGCGGGTCTGGGTTTAATTGTGAGTTTTTGATTAGATCAGCTCGACTTCCATTGATTTGATGGGCGAGTGACAGATTCTATAACCTGCGGTTTCGCAGTATTTAAGTTGTCTTCCACCTGCTTTATTGTTGTAAGTGCAGTGTTTACCAACATTTCTGTAAGAATTTCCGTTTACTATCACGGAGTAGACATTTACGACAGGCTTGAAAGCTCCAGCCTTTTTAATGATCTCCTGCGAGCCATCTTCGAGGATTGCAGTGAATTCATACTTGCCATTCTTAAGTTGTTTAGCCTGTACCGTTTGGATGTTTGCTGGATTAGTCATTCGTTTTTCTCCTCAAAGGAGCAGCACCGCGCCGCTCTATGGTTCCCATTCTACTGGTATCTCACACAGAGTCAACACTTTTCTACACTTTTTTCAAAATAATTGAAAAGCCCGTAGCGTGGGCCAGTCGGTCAGATCACAAGCTGGAGTTGCCACGAATTGGCGATTAGGCTTGCTCTGACTGCAGGTGTTTTTTGGGAAGAATCCAACGCACCGCCTGCTGACGCTACTTGTCACGCCTATGAGAGTACCGGATGTTCTCAGACTGAATCCATTTTAGCGCCTCTTTCAGCGGTTCCTTCGCAACAACCTGCCGCAAACCAGAAGGAGAACAGTCCATAGACTCTTTGTATTTCCAATATGCCCAACCGTGTTTATAATTTTTCTGCTTAGCATATAAGAGCAGTGTGCTGTACCACGCTTGCTTGCCCGTTTTGCTCATCTTTTCTCTTCTGACTGCTGCTGAGGTCAGTTTTGAAGCTGCTTTCTCAGCCTTCACAAGCATCTCGCCATTGTCCTTCAGCACAGGCACATCGCTAGGCAAAACGTGTCCACAAGCCTTGCAGCGCCTGCCTGTCATCGCACTACGGCATACTGGGCAAGGTCGGACTATTGGCTCTCGCTCCTCCTGCTTGGTCTGCTTCTTCTCATCAAATCTGCGATCACCTGAATCCAACTCATGCGGGATGATGTCCTCCGGGAAGGAGTTAAAATGCTGAAGATTGCCAGCGTGATCAAGCACCGTAGCCTTCTCCTTGCCGGGATGTATCCGCCAGCACCTTCCGATTCTTTGAATCCACGCAATGCGGCTCTTGGTCTTGTAGGCGTCAATGATGATCTCAATGCCCGTATCATCAAAGCCTGTGTTGGTCAGCTTGCTATTGACCAGAATCTTGTAATCTCCGCGCTTAAAGTCCTCAAAGATGTAGTTCTGTAACTCCCTGTCCATATAGCCATCAACGTGTACGGCGATCTCAGAGCCGATCTCAGAGTTGAAACGCTCAACTAGGCTCTTACTGTAGGCTATGGACGGAGCAAAGCACAAAGCGCGTCTGGTAAGGCCGTTGCTGTGCTTGACGTAATTCTGCACGATATCGCCAGCCAGCGTGTCATCATCCAGCATCTTCTCGCCTAGAGCCTTCGGGTCATAGTCACTGCCGCCAGTGCTGAGCGCCTTTGTCTTGAGTCCAGAAGCGTCAACTGACCTGCCGACGTAATACTCTGTTTTCGTCAACCATCCGTCACTTATTAAATCCCTCGGCGTACAAGTGACGATCAGGTCATCGTACAAGCCTTCGGCAGACATAGATTTCGCATACGGCGTGGCGGACAGGCCAATCCACGGTATGCCGTTCAAGCGCCTCATAAGCTCTGTCACGCCTTTGTACAGCGTATGGCACTCGTCTACTACCGCAATGTCAAAACCAAAACTCTTACGCCGCAGAGCCGTCTGGATGCTGACAATTTGAATAGGCTTACTTGGATCATAGCGCGGATCATCACCTTGCATCACGCTATAGCTGGCTCCCAGACTGTCGAACACATCTGTGGTTTGACTCAACAGCTTCAACCTGTCCACAAAGAACACAGCCCGATAATCTGGGTTGTGCTTGTTCTTCTCCACAGCGTTCATCAAGATATAGGCCGCAATGTGCGTCTTGCCCATGCTGCACGGCGCTGCTAGCACTGGCCTCTTATGGCCTGACCGCAAGCTGGCGCGGAGTGCGTCAACTGCGGTCTTCTGGTGTGGCCTTAGCTCAATTGACACAGGCGCTACCGCATCTATAAGTTGGCTTCCACGGCTCGCAATGCTCAGATCCTGCCGGAATGCCCACATAGTCATGCCCTGTCGCTTCCCACGCTTTGCGTCCTTCACAAGCATCGCTGTAATAGGGATCTGTCGAGAATATTCCGTTTAACAGCATTATGAGCATAAACATAAACAGAATTGTGGTGGCCGCTGCGTACAGGCTTTCTTTTACTATCTTCATTATTGAGCCTCCGCGATCTTCTGAATTTCGTCACGGGTCATTTTATCAACAGCTTCCTGCATTATCTTGCGAGCAAACTGAGCGCTGTCCAGCGAACCGCTATTCATGAATGACATAAGAGCATTGGTGATTTCTCCAGCGTCAGCGCAAAGATCGAAAGCCTCATACATCACGTTGTGAGCAGCGTCTGAGTTATCTGGGTGAGTGAGCTGATCCCGAATGTCCTCAAACAATTGTCGATCAAACACATCAAAGTCAACGTAACCATCAACTGTAGCTCTTCGGATTTCTTCATAAGTTGAAGTTGTAAAGACATCTAACATTCGTTTTTCTCCGGTTTTTATAATTAACTAATCTCTAAACCATTGCGGTCAATGTAAGTGCGTTCAAGCACTTCATGCGTTTCTAAAATTTGGTTTCCAAACATACCACTGAAAGAAATTCTTGGGTCTATCTTCTTAGCTTTGTTTTGCGCTTTGCGTTTTGTGTCAGCTTGCACTCGCAAAGTAATGTAAGAGCGTCTCTCTGGGTAATCACCATATCCATGCTCTTCAGTATTGCTGTTGATGTACCTTTCAGCGATCACATAATAAGTTGTCATTCGTTTTTCTCCGTTTGTGAGCTGCACCATGCCTCTCAATGATTCTATTATACCTATATATTACACCTCGTCAACACATCTTTTACACTTTTCTAGGCGAAAATGTCATTTAGAGGCTTTGGGACACCTGTGGTCATATTCAGAGCGTAGTACGATACTTCAAAATTGCAGGAACGCCTTCACCAATCCGTGGTAGCCGCGTCTAGCCTCCTTCGTGTCCACAAAACCTGTTTGCCGCCATCTCTTCGCTGATCTGGCGCGGCCGCCTCTAAAAGCCGTTAAAGTATCGTGTTCCAAGTTATCAGCTCATCGTGAGCATAATCACTGAGTTTCGGTCAGGATTTACCACACCGTCTTGCGAGCATAATCTAAACCCAAAAATAATGCACGGACAAAAACGCATTTTTTTTTTGCGAATTTGTCCGTGACTTTGTGTTAACATTGTGTTGTGCGGTCATCGTGTTAACAAATAGCACCTTGCACCCGTCAGCAAGCGGATTGTCCTCTATGTGTCCATATCCTGTGTCCGGCTGATCGCACTCCTCTTCACCTGTTGACACGCCTGTCACACTCAACTACACTCGCCTTTCCTTTTACACCTTGACGGGAAAAATCTATGGAAAACATTGAGTTTTGGAAGTCCTTTGCCAAATGCAGAGGCAATTTTGTCACACCAGAAAAAGACCAAACTAATAAGCATACCAAGCAGAAATACTGGTCTGTAGCGGTTCTGAACGATGCTGCCAGAGACTGTTTCGGTGATGATATTGTGTACTACTTCACTGATGTCAACGCCGAGGATCAGGTAGGCTGCACTATTACTTTGATCCATCTGAAGAGCGGTCAGTCACACTCCCAGCTCACGCTAGTCGATAAGGTAAAGAAGACAGAGCAAGGCTGTGGCACTGGCTATACCTACGCCAAGCGCTACTGCCTGATGGGCCTGTTCGCTCTGGGCGATCCTGAGAACGACAATGACGCGCAGCACGAAGAAGAACCTGCTGAGACCGGAAAGATAGACAGCATCAAGGCTGACTGCGAGAAGGCTGGCATGAATCTGGTGACCTGCCTGCGGTCTGTGAAGGCTGACAATTGGAACCTAAGCGACAAGCAGATAAGCCAGCTTAGGAAGATTCTCAAAGAGCGAGAGCAAGTATCTCAGCAGGACTCATTCCTATGAGATATTTCTATCACGAGCAAGGCAGCGATGAATGGCTGAGAAGCAGATGCGGGTTCATCACTGCGTCTAACTTCAAACTTTTAGTTACAACGACAGGCACTAAAAGTCGGTCAGCCAAAACCTACCTGAATAAAGTTGTCGCTGAGCGCGAAGTTCCTATACCCATTGAAACTTACAAATCTAAATCAATGGAGACAGGCACTGAGCGAGAGGATGAAGCTCGAAGCAAATTTGAGCTGCTGCACAACATAGAGATTAAGCAGGTTGGCATGATTGCTTTGGACGATCACGATGTAGGGTGCTCGCCAGACGGCCTGTGGGCCGATACAGGCATCGAAATCAAATGCCCAGAGCGTCATACTCATACAGGTTACAGGCTTGATGGCGGCCTTCCTAGCGAGTATTTCCAGCAAGTACAAGGCACTATGTGGGTGCTTGGCTTGGATTATTACTGGTTTTACTCTTACAACCCAGATCATCATGATTTTAAACTAAAAGTAGAACGTGATGATGAATGGATCGACAAAGCGTCCAAGATAATTATCGAGGCCGCACAATTAGCAGATAAACAAACAAGGAGATTGATAGATGGATAGTTACAAGCCAAAAGAATGGGTCCAGTTGATGGGCATTAATAAGTCTAAGTTTGAGGATGATCAGTATTACGCCAGCATTTCGGAGGATGACATGAAGGCTCTGTTTGAGGCTGTAAATTCCGGTCAGATAAAAAAGACACAATACGGGTATGAGTTGAAAGGCTGGGTAAATACCAACAGTAAAACTGGTGCTAAATTTATTTCCTTGAAATGGGAAAAGATTGCGAGCGAAGCGCCTAATCCTGCCAGCGGTCCAGACGCAACAATTAAATTAGCTGAGGATGTACCGTTCTGATGAAAGTTGTCGAATTTGAGAAAGCTGAGCGACAGATCAAAAACGAAGCAGTAAAAGCGTTTGTTGAGATGGGCTACTCGCAGGCCATCGAGTTTGAGGATTACGATGAAATGCGGAGAGCTTACTGGTCAATCAAAGGCTGGCTGCGCGGCAAGGATATTACCTTTGACGTTCAGCAGGTCACCAATGGCGGCTTTCATATTGTAAAGGTGAGGAAGTCTGATGCCTAAGATAACCATCAAGCCAGAAGATAGATGGTTTTCCAAGTGCGTCCGAGAGGCTGCTGATTGGACTTGTGAATGCTGCGGGAAGAAGTACGAGGAGAACAGCTCTGCGCTCCACGCCTCGCACTACTTCTCTCGGCGGCACAAGGCTATAAGATATTGCCCTGACAATGTTTTTGCTCATTGCTTCGGATGCCATCAGAAACTCGGCGGCAACCCGGATGACTTTCACAAATGGATGGTCAACAAGGTAGGAGAGGCGATGCTTGAGATACTGCGTGAGAAACGCAACGACATCGGCCTAGCTAAGACCATCAACAAGAACAAGAAGGATGTGGCACGGCACTACCGTGAGGAGTACAAGCGCATCAAGGCTGTCAGAGATGCTGGTGCGGTTGGTTTTATAGACATCATTGAATACTAGGAGACTCAAATGACGGGTGAGTTGTGGATCGTAAACACTGAGCATAAGCTAGAAAATGTTAAGAAGCATATCGAAGAGGCTTGGCAAAAGGACCGATATCTGGTCATAACCTGCAAGACAGGTAAGCAGCGGAGCATCAGGCAAAACTCTGCACTTCATTTATGGTGCGAACAGATAGCCGCTGAGCTGAACGAACGCCATTTAGATGTACGAGTTCTGCTTGAGCATCATCCAGAGATCGAATGGAACCGTGAGGCTGTTAAAAGCTACTTGTGGAAACCCGTGCAGAAGGCTCAGACGGGTGAAGAATCAAGCGCAAAGGTAAACAAAGTAGACTACATTAAAACGTATGAAGTTTTGAATAAATACCTTGGCGAAAAGTTCGGCATCCACGTTCCGTGGCCTGTGAATGATAATACTGAAGATTGATCCCAACTGGTTAGACATTGCCTACGGCGAGCCTGAAACGCTAAATCATCAAAGCGTAAATAGTAACAGCAAGATAACAGGCACTCTTGGCGAGCTAGCTACCTGTCAGGTATTAGATGGACTCGGCATCTCTTTTGATTTTTCCGATTCCAAAGATTACGATCTAATTGTGAANGGTCTNAGATTTGACGTTAAAAGTAGTCGAGCGNCGAAGTACGGAAAGCGAGAAGCAGGTAACGGATTGGTTACGGCGTATCTCCGAGACCATCAAAAGTGTGATGTTTACATTTTTTGCTGCGTTGACATAGACAAAGAAGAAATTGCTGTTATGGGCTACTGCAGCAAAGAATGGTTTTGGACCACAAAAAAAGGAAAGGATTACGCCGCCGGAGAAATAGTTAAGACTAGGCCAATAAAATCAGACGCTAGGCTGTTAGGATACCGTTATTTAAAAGATATCGAAGAGATCGCAAAATGGAAGGCATAAGTTTTATTTTGAAGAATCCAGAAGACTGCGAAGAATGGCTGAAGAAAGCTGCTGAAAACTTTAACAGCCGTGACCTCAACTACATCGCCACGCTTGCTTGGAACCTTGGACATCTTGAAGATTTTGTTTTTGGTGATGAAGCTCGGAGCAAAGAGTTCTTTAGGTATATGGAAGAGAGTGACCGCTACGGCTCAGAGCTTCACTAAGGCTCTGTTGCGGATGTGTGCGGCTGCTATATCAGCTTTGTTCTGCCCGTAATATGGGACAGCGTGGTGAGCTTGTATCATCTCATCGCAGAGCCATTTATCATCTACGCAGAAATCACCTAAATATCTGCCGTACTTGCCTTTCTCTCTCGTCTTGAGAAGTATGTGATCGCTGTTCAGAAAGTCTTTGACAAACTTCTTAGAGGCTTTGCCGAATTGTTTTTCTTCCAAATCTCTAGTGCGAGACTCGGGAGCGTCAATACCATACAAACGAATGCGCTGCTTACGCACACTAACAGACCAACCCAAATCAACATTAACATCAATAGTGTCTCCATCAACAACCTTCACTATCTCACAAACGTAAATATAAGGATCATACATACTCGCCTGACCTTATGATATCGGTAAGCTCTAACGCTCTACCGCCTACCTGCTTTGCCCATCGGCTATCAAGAAACTCAGTGCTAGCCTCATCGTAATTGCCCTCTTCCATCGCGGCTAATGCTCGCTTAAAAAGCCGGAACCTTGTCGCACCCAGATTCAGGAAGATATTGATGATTGCCTCCTGACGAGTTTCATCTAGTTGACCAAACCACGGATACTCAGCGCTAAGCTCTTTTATACATCGAAGGATGTCATTGGACAGCAGGTATTCTATCTCTTCCATTGCCAGCCCTATGCCGCCCTCTGGATCAATATTTCTACCAACGCCAATAGTCAGCTTACCGCTTGAGCATTTGTAAGCGTGAGTCTCTACGCCCTCGTGGCGCTTTAGTTGTTCAATTAGCTTATCCATCTTATTCACTTCTGAGAGCCTCCATAGAAGAACGCCGCGCAGGTTCCCAGTATTCCTGATAGCTGGCCCAGCACGAGTGAGATTATGGTCTCATCATTTTGATCATGAGGCAGAATAGTCACGGTCATTACATAAGCTCCGTACAAAATAAGAGCAAGAATGCAAAAGACTTTAGGCGTAACATCGCTTGCAAACTTAGTCCTAGCATCCTTCCTGTCCTCAACCTCAGTCTTAAATGACTCAAGGTCTATCTCCATTTCTCGGATCTTTGTTTTAAAATCTTGATCTGCTTGTTTTACAAGAACCGCTTTGTCAGGTTCGCGCTCTATTAAATCCTCGATTTCATTAGCAGTTGCAGTTTCAGGCAAGCCTAGTTTAGATGCAGCCATCTTTACAGCCATTCCTGCCATCGGACCGCCTGCAGCACTAGCTATAGTCGGAGCAAGGGACTTTAGCAAGCCGCCTAATTTCATTCGACAGTTTCCACAATAGTGTCAATTGTGTCGCAAACGTCAGGAACAATAACGCCAGCCGTAGCAGAAAGCGCTCCTCTGCCCACTGCCCGAACACCTTTGTAAAAGGAAGAGCAGTATATTTCTTTGTTAGCAATAACTTGTTCAACAGATGTGCAGCTTGATAACGTAAAAACAAACAATAAACCGATCAGTCTCATTTCATTTTCTCCAGTTGCCTAGCAGCTTCTTGGTTTATAGGCTTTACCTTCTCTTGAGAATCAAGATACTCTTTTAGCCTTTTCTTGTAATCGTTCATGCTGTGGTCAGCGACTCTATCCGCCACGCCGCCTCTGTCAGCTCTTCTAGTGTCCTTGCTGGGATTTATATAGTCTGGGCCTGTATTGCTAAAGTATAGCATTGTCTGCGACTTAGAAGGCCCGTAGAGCAGCCGTGGGACTCGTGCAACCATATCACTGCCGTTTACGCAGGATATCTGATTGTCGAGCTTCATCGGCCTCTTAAAGCCTTTAAAAAACGTGTTCGGCTTACCGAATGTGATGAGATTGATATTGTCGTGCTTGCCGTTCATCTTGGAGGCAGACATCTCTGCGAGCGCACCTCCTAGACTGTGGCCTGTAAACATCGTTCGCTTTTTTGGGTCAATGTGCTTCTTGATCTCTTTCCAGATAGAAGCGTGTTGTAGAACGAAACCTGCGTGGCACATCCTTCCGGCATACGGAACCGGGATAGCAGTCAGGTCAGTTATGATGTCGTTTAGCTTTTTCTCAGTACCTCGAAAAGCAATAACATCTATGCTTTTGCGCTTGATTACAAAAGCCGTGGCTCCTGTGATCTTGTTTTCTATCTTTATGGCGTCCTTATTCTTCTGGTTGTAAGCCTTCTCTGACCAGCTTGCAGCCATATTTAGTAAAACAGGATCAAGTTTCATTTCTCGGCCTTGTTATCTAGTTTCTTAAAAATAGCGCCTAGTGTTTCTTTGATCTCACGGATGTCCTCGCGGTAATCATCTTTGGCAACATACTTCTCAGGTATTTGCTTCATGTCAGCGTCGATTCTATCAAGCAAGACAAAAACACGATTAACTAGCCAACCGCCACCAAAGCTAATGATTGCTAAAAATACGTTAAATCCAGTTTGAAATTCCATTTACTCTTCCACGTTTAAAGGGTTATCCAGTATGCGCTGGATACGTTCCTCAAGGTCATCACGCATTGCTCGTAGTTCGTTATCTA
Source organism: Gammaproteobacteria bacterium (assembly GCA_002684935.1). GTDB lineage: Bacteria > Pseudomonadota > Gammaproteobacteria > Pseudomonadales > Pseudohongiellaceae > UBA9145. The sequence goes on along the minus strand of NYWC01000113.1, from coordinate 33,963 downwards.
CATCTCTAAGACTGTCGTTTACACGCTCTTCTAAAGCGTACACGTCATCTCTAAGCTCTCTCGTGGCTAAGACAACAGAATCATCCGTCCCTCTAGCAATGCGCTCTGTGGCGTCTATATCGACCTGTAGGCGGTCAATGTTGTTCATTAGCTCAACTATATCCTGATCTAAAGCTCGCTCAACGGCTGCTATTAAGACTTCAGCAGCATCTAATTTAGTGCTTAGTACGGCTAATTCTTCATCATACGAGCTAAAGTCAGGTGAGACGTAGGCAGTTACTGCTTCTTCGGCATCTAACAAACGCTGATACAACTCGAAGCCGCCCCACATCGCTGCGCCAATACTACCTAAAAACGGTATAACAAGCAGTAACTTACCGCCAGAAAGCTTTACCTCGCCAACTTCTATCTCTGCCATTGTAAATCCACCAAATCGTCATAGCCCGAATTACCCGTCACGCGCAGCACACCTAATGGATTTGCCCGAATACTGTTCGATGGATAGGGCTGCGTGGACGAGTAAAACTGTTGTCTGTCGGATATATTTACGTTGTCGTACTGCGAGAAAGCTGGATTGTTTGATATGAGAAACACCGCAAGACTTTGATCGGTAAAACCGCCAGTATCTTCTAAGTTCTCTAGCTGACTATCTAAGCTCTGCTGTACATCAGCTTGGCTCATAGTCTGTATCTGAGTCTCAGCCCGTTGCACTGTACGTTGCTCATCTTGACTGGGAGGCGAGACGTCAAACCTGCTGAAATCTGGAAGCTGTGCTGACAGGAATTGACCTACGCTTTGGCCTGTAGCTATCGCGTCATTAAAATCATTCTCAAACTGCATCTGCGTTGGCGGTGCAAGCTCCGATGTAGTGATTGTATTAGTCTTCTGCTGCTGGGCTTGTTGCGCTACAACTTGAGTAATCTGAGCCTCGGTGCTGAAAACACTTGTTGTCTGTTCAAGCTCTTGCTGATCCTGAAGCACCATCTGTGTTTGCGAATTGACTGAATTATTTCGATAAGCTGACTGCCCGACAGTGCTAAGAGCTATACCCACGACATCGACAGCAGGGCGTATTACCTCACGCTCTATTACTTTTTCTGCCTCTTTCTCGGGTTCTGGCTCACGAACAATCTCTACACGCTCTTCTCTTTGCACCCGCTCGACTTCCACGGGTTCTTGACGGACTACAGCACGGTCAGGGCGTGGCTCGGGCCTTGATTCCCTAACCACCTGCACTGGCTCTTCTGCTACCTCTACAGGTCTTTCAACGCGCTCAGGTTCAGTTCTTACAATCGGCTCAGGTTGCTGCTGTTGTTGCTGACGTTGTTGCTCAGGACGCTCAGGCTCTCCAGTTGGTGGCTCATCTGCTCTGGGAGCAAGCCCGAACATCTCGCGCTCTTGAGAAGTGTTTTGATAAGGCTGTGGAGGCGGTGTAGTCTGTGGCTGTCCTTGACGACTTTGATTATCAGTAAAGAAGTAGTCTTCTACTTCATCGCCAAACACATTATCTGTGTACTGATCGGTCACACTAGACTGCGCCACCGCGTCCCAGTAGCCATCACAAGTTGAATCGTTTGCAGGGTTTGTACAATCTGGCCTACCTACAAGCCCAAAGTTTCCATTGCTGTAGCTATTAGTAGACAAATCACCACCATAAGCAGATATAAGCTGCGCTCCTGTTGCGTTGGCGTAGGTGCTACTCATAGTGAATTTATTTCCATAAAACTGCTGAGTGTGCCAAAACGGATCGGCTGCGGTGTCTCCTGTCCAGCCTATAAACACCTCATGGTTGTTAATAAATACGTCATCGTAGATGTATTCAAACCCTCCAGACTTGTCTATGTTTAACTGAAAGGTATTCATTGCCAGAGGATTGTTGTATTCCCTGACCTTGTACCAAAGAAAACTAGACCGCTCTGTATTAGTAGAATAATAGTAACCGTCATCATCAAACACGTTAGTGTCATCTAAATCTGTCCATAATGGAGCAAGCATATAGCTAAACTGCCCTACTCTGTTATCTAGATAATTAGGCGTACCCGCTCCAAAGTTATATCCGTCACAGCAGTGACCACCTGTCGGCAGGGTTTGCTGACCAAGGTTATTCGTAGGCGACCAGAGGAGAATAAAACCGTTGGTGGACATCCACGCATCAGTAAACACTTTATCCAGATGAGGGAAGGTATGCCCAAGCTCAACGTGATAAGCACTATCGTCCACACCGTTCAGGACTTGTGTCATACCTGTTGGGCTGAGATCAGCGGCAGACGCAAACACGGGAAGCAGGCAAAGCAGTACAAACCTTTTCACCGCACTCTCCTGTCAGGCTCAGGTATCTTGTCTGGGTTGGCCTCCCACAAGAGTTTCGCCTCGTCACCTATCTTGCCTTCATACGGACAGGGTGTACCTGCGTACATCATGCTAGACCACACGCGGTAGTCTTGGCACATGAGGCTTACCGCTGCAACACGCATACCCATATCATATAAGGTCTTACCCAATTTAATTCTTTCGCAGTTTTGATCACGAACAGACTTCCCGGTAGAGAATCCAAGTATTTGGGTTTGGACAGCGCCTGATATACCTGTGGTGCAAAGGTCTTGGCTGTAAGAGCTGCCTATTGACGGCGCAATAGCTGATGGAGGCGGTGATTCCACTTTCTGAGTAACTCGCTGGGTTGAATTACTGATAGAGCTGTTGGTGTTGGTGTTACTGTTTTGATTTATTGCGTTAATGTCCGACACAGAGTTTGTAGTCTGAAAACTTGTGCTGTTAGATAACGATGTATTCACGCTGGTACTGTTATTTGTATTTTGATTTACGTTTGTTGCGCTGCTAACAGAAGTGCTGTTATTAGTGGTGCTATTCGTGTTGGTGTTAGTGTTTAAATTAGTTATTAGCCCGGTGTAATCTGTCGTGTTTGTGTTGGTGTTTGTGTTTACGTTAGTAGACGTACCAGTGTAATCTGTATTGTTGGTATTAGTGTTCGTGTTTACGTTGTTGTTATTATTAGTGTTCGTAGACGTACCAGTATAGTTAGTCGTGCTACTGTTTACGTTGTTATTATTATTGGTATTTGTAGACGTAGCGGTAGACGTTGCAGTGTTAGTTGCAGTCGTGTTTATGTTAGTCGTAGTGTCCTGTCCAAAGACAGGGAAAGCTAAAAAGCTGGCCACTATAACCGCAACGTACTTTTTCATCGCACAAAATTAAACAATCCTAACCTTTAAGTTAGCCGCGCTCGTTGACGTTATCCTAACCTTGTTCTGCGCAGGCGCATCGTAGGTGTAGTCAGTGCCTAGTATTGCACCTTGATTTAAGACATTGGCATCATAGTTGATAGCTACACCGTCACTGCTTGGAATTGTTGAGCCGCTGCTCATGTTGAATATGATTGCTAGATCAAGATCGTTAGCTAACGTAAAGTGATTAGCATCAGGGATAGCGTCTAGCTGGGTTTTGTTCATTTGATTCGCTGCTGTTCCCATCGCCTCCTGTATGGCATAAAGCTCTGCATTGACTGTTGCGTTAGTCCAAGTCTCTGAACCATAAGTCGCGTTAGAGTTATACTGCCAAGTTCCTGAATTATTCTTAGCAATGTTTCTTTCACCATCAGTACCTTTGGCAACCTTCCAAGTTGTTCGGTCATCAGTAGATACGCAGTAGTAGATAGCACCATTACCAGCAGCTTCATCTGCTGTCATTGAGTTGATGTCAGTCCAGTAGGTTGAGTCTGTGGAGGTTATAGTGTGGGCTGCGTGATAGCCAGTTGGTATGCTTACTCCTGCACCAATACTGTATCCATATAATCTTCCATAATCGCCTACTGTATAGAATCTTGAGCCATTATTTTCTATTGCGAATCCTGCTGTAGTTTGTGGGTCTGTAAAGGAGTAGCGAGCAACAAAACTTGCTGTTTCTATACGGTAGGCTGTAGATAATGAATATTTATAAATATAATTACTGCCATCTATTAGCCACAACTCAGTGCCACTATTTTGATATTGCATATCTTTCCATGTAGCACTGCTGTAACTAGGCAAATGGAATTGCTCACCAGTAGCAGCGTTTGAAGCTGTTGATAGGTCATTAGCAGTACTCATGGTGTAATGATAAATATCACCATCATCAGCACAACAATACACTTGCGTACCATCATTAGTCACTAGAACACCAGTTACATCAGACATACTTGCTTTGCTTACATTATCATACGACGTACCACCATTTACTCTTTGTGCGACAGTAAGACTGTATGAAAAAATAGTACTTCCACTAACAACAAATAATTTATTGTAAGAACCTCCATTGTAAAGAAAGCAAAACCCTGTTGGTGATCCTGTCTGGCTGCTAACACTATGAGAGTTATCTAAACTAAAAGATGAGCCATCATAAGCACCATTAGCTGCCCATGTGTATAATTTGTCACCATTACTATCTATAGTCGTAAAATAAGTACCCGCAGTATTCCAGTGAATTCCTACGGGTCTTGTAAAATCACTTTCACTGCCTGAGCCTTGATAAAAAGTGGGATTATAAAGTTGTGTTTGAGCACTAAAATTATAAGTATCGCTATAAGCACTTAGCTCTAAGTCACCGTCCGTTGTGTTAAATACCATTGCATACATTTGCCAAGAGCCTGAAGCTATTGCGTTTGTGTTTGTGAAATTTGTTGATGTTACATAGGCTCCACTTGTTGCGGTAAGAACTGCCACTCCGCCATTACCCACAATTGTTTTCCCAACATCCGCAGAACTAAACGACCCTGACCCAAGTGTAAATGTACCATTACCAACAGCAGAAGGTGTCAAAGTAGTCGCAGTAGCAGTGTTATATCTCGTGTAGTTCTCTGAGGATGAATTTACATCCCAAGCGTTATTGCTTACACCTGTCTGAGCCACTTCTTTAGTTACTCCAACGACAGGAGACAGCACATTACTCGACAAGGTAATAGTAGATGTTTCACCTGCGGAGTATGTCTTGGTTTGAGTGCCAGCGGTCACAGAAATATTGTTTAACTGTGTTTGTATACTACTGGTCACACCATCCACATAGCCCAACTCTGTAGCTGTAAGACCAGCAGGAATGCCATCTAATACGTTTACCTCTGCTGCCGTAGCTGTGACATCAGACACCTGAGATAAAGTAATGCTTGTTGCAGTAGGTGCTACGTTTGCCCAAGAAGAGCCTCCGTATACTTTCATCACATTGGAAGACGTATTGAAATAAATCGCACCAGTAACTAGCGCATTGCCATCGTTGTCTACTGTTGGATCACTCGACTTAGCGCCTAGATACCTATCATCAAATTCATCGTATTTATTAGCCGCATCTGTGGCTGACGAAGCAGCCGAAGTAGCACTTCCTGCCGCTGCTGTAGCACTTGTCGCTGCATTGGTTGCTGAAGTCGCTGCCGCTGTAGCAGAGTTGCCTGCATTAGTTTCTGACGTAGCTGCATTAGTAGCGCTGGTTGCCGCCTCGCTAGCCTTAGTTGTTGCTGTGGTTGCACTTGAAGCCGCTGCTGTAGCACTGCTTGCTGCGTTAGTCGCAGAGGTTGCAGCAGCCGTTGCCGAGTTCCCGGCATTGGTCTCTGAAGTTGCAGCCGCAGTAGCTGAGCTGGCCGCAGCAGTTGCGGAGTTGCCCGCGTTAGTTGCCGAGGTTGCGGCATTTGAGGCAGATGTTGATGCCTCTGCAGCTTTTGTAGTGGCTGTTGTAGCAGACGTTGCTGCTTCGCTAGCCTTTGTAGTAGCGGTAGTTGCACTTGAGGCAGCACTGGTTGCACTTGAAGCTGCCGCTGTTGCACTGTTTCCAGCATTGGTTGCAGAAGTAGCCGCATTCGTTGCAGAGGTAGCCGCTGCTGTCGCTGAGCTTGCCGCCGCCGTAGCACTCGCCGCTGCTGCCGCTGACGTACCTACCCAGTGACTGCCAGAGCTGGCTGGGACGTTACCCGTGTTGCTGTTTTGCAAACTGGTGTACAAGATGCCATCTGTGCCTACCACATTCTCGTGGATAGCGTAGGTGCGAGTAGATAACCACGCAAAGGCTATGCTTGCCCAGTATGCCGTAACGCTGGCGGGATTGTTGTTTAAATTACTGTTCTGCAGACTCTGATACTGGAGATTGTTGTAAGTAACAACTGCGCCAGTTTGATAGGTTATCCCGGCGTTCCATTCTACCGAGTAGAGAAGCGTCCAGTATCCTGACGTAGACGTAGGATCGTTGTTCTGGTTGCCTGCGGCGAGAGATCGGTAGTATTGACCATCGCTACCCAATACCACAGCATCAGCACTGTATATCTTCGTAGCTACCCAACCGTCACCAAATACACTAGCTGTCTGACCTATAGGGTCACGGACCAGTATCTGCACATCGTTCTTGTCTACCAGTATCGCCTTAGCAGTACCGCTGAAGAATATGTTTGGTTGCCTACCAGCCGCGCTCAGAATGACCGGATTGGTGTTAGCAATAGTCTGGTTGATGTCGCTGAAGGTATCCTTGAGAGTAGTCGTACCTGTCTCGTAGAAATATATCTTACCGCTGCTTAGAGGATCGCCAGCGTCATCAAAGTATTGTGCGTTTATCTCGCCGAATCTAGCCATTATTCATCACCGCTTGTACTGTTCAAAAAGTAATTAGCCACACCTACGGCTAATGCTCTTTCTTTAATATTGGCTGGAACAGTGTTTGCCCAGTTATTAAATACCTTGCTTTTTATAAAGCTAGCCTCAGCTCTATCTGTGGGCTCTCCTTTTGCAGATCTAACGATAATTCTTTTAAATGTTGGATCTCCCATCATTTGACTCGCGGCTTTAAGGGTATCTTCTGGAGCAGACTCCAAAGCCCATTTTACCCACTTGCCAGCTATAGGTATTTCTCCAAAAAACTTGCTGATGAATCCATTGTCGTTATTCATCATTTCCATTGCGTTAGTTATACCAGTTCTGGGAGCAGACGCCGCTGCATCTGCATAAGCCTTTGATATAGACGCTAAGTTATTGAGATACTTTGCGCCGCCGGAAGGAAGATTTCTAAAAAGCAAATCCCTAGCGCCAGTGTCTCTCTTAATTTTACTCCACCAAGCAGCAAATTGACCGGGAGATAATTCCACGTTCGTTCTGCCTCCACGGGTAAAAATACCACCAAGAGCAGTTACTACAGCTTCTTGTCTCATACCTTCTGGGACCGCTTCTATAACCTGCTTGAACAATTGACTGTTTCCCTGAGATAACTGATTCATAGCTCTGGTTAGTTGAGGAACAATATTCCTCTCCATATTCCTGCCAGCAACATTCTTGGCTATCTCTTCAAGACCTTTTCTTTCAGCAACAAGACCTTTTGCTGTTTGCCAAACCTGAGACATAGATGGGTCAATGTCTCTAAGAGCCTGATCCTGCGCCTCTGTAAGAGCGTCATACAATCTACCAAGCTGAAACGATGCGGCATCTCCAGCAAACATACCTCTCGACGCGTTGCCGTATTGCTCTCCTATTTTCTTCCTAAGTTCATCAAGTCGAGTGTAAGTCATCTGACCAGCTCTACCTGTTGCTGACATTGATCTTTGCACTTCTCTAAATAATTGCTGCTCTGGTTGAGATAAATTTTTTACACCGCCAGCATCTATTGCCTTTGACCTAAGCGCGTCCCTAAGTGGACGCAAATTACTTATTCTAGTTCTAGGGTCAATTGTTGCGCTAATCTTTGCGTAAAGAGCATCAGACTGAGTTCTCAGCCCATCCATTGTGTCGCTCATTTCTTTCTTGATGCGATCATCTACGGTGATTAAATCCCGGCTTCCTCCAAAGTCATCTATAAAGTTTCCAGCCCTAGCGGATAGTTGGTCTATAAACTGCTTCTCCGAATTAGCCATTGCTGAGCCGGGAATCTGAGCCAGAGCCTGTTCAACCTGAATATATTGAGGATTTTGAGAAACCATCCTTGCTGGAGTGACTTCTTCTAATCCTAACTCCTCAACAGCCCTAGCCCTAACAGGATCAGGTCGAACAACATCAACCATACGCTCAGCAGCTTGCGGAGCCCGCCCAGTTGTTGCCTCTCTTGCTACGCGAGATATTTCAGGAGCCGCTTCCTCTTCAAGCGTTCCGGCTACCTGACCTCTCATTGCGGATTCTTGTCTTCCCGCAGAGACCACTCCGGGCAAATCTGAAGCAACGCTAAACATCGGAGCCATTGCTACCTCTCCGACATTAAACTCGCCACCAGCTTTACTTTGGGCTAATTCTATTGCAGCTTGCGTTGCCGCTTCTAATGCCGCTCTGGTCAACAAAGTTCTACCAAAACCAGCAGGAGTTGCCGCAGTAATTGCTGCTATTGTTTGAGGAACATCTCCTAAGCTTAAACCCGGCTTATTAACAACATAGGTCTGAGGATTCTCAGGGTGATTAATGTAAACACCGCCTCTTGGCCCTGTGCTTACCTGTATTCTAGGATCAGCAACCTTTAGTATCTGCGCGAATTCGTTTGGATCAAATGTTAAAGCACTAAGCGCACCCAGTCCTGTGCGAGCGACAACTCCACTTTCAGGAAGCACCTCGCCCACTCTTGTAGGGTACAGTTCTCTTGCAGATTTCTGCTCGGGCGTAAGAGGTATGTCAGCTACAAGACTTCTTTGAGGCTCGCCTATCTCTCTTAGAGGCGCAGGAGCGCTAGTAACAACAGGAGCCTGACTTGTATCTGCTATTAATGTCTTCGTTTGGGGAGCCATATATCAATCCCTAAATCTTGCTGGGTAATAATTTCCATCAGACGCTTTTACTTTAATGTTTGGAACATCAGCTTCAGTTATTTGCCCACTCTGAAGGGCTGCATTCATTTCTTCTTCACTTTCATATTGCAGGACACCAATCGATCCTGCTGCAGATGGAACAGTTGTATTAGGCCCAACGGCAGGCATATCTTGAATTTGTCTCTCCAAGTATGATGTTGGGTTTCTAAAAAACTCTCTTGAGTCAAAGGCATCACCATAAGAAACATTAATTAAGTCCCTTATGTTCCTCGCCGAAGACGCTCCAAATTCCGCACTCATGAAATTTTGACTAGGATTGTAAGCCTGCGCTCTTTGTTTCTGAGAGGCATAAGTCGAAAGGATTGATGGAGCTTGTCCAGTAATTAAACCTCTAGCTTGACCAACTAAAGCATCAACATCTAGCAATTCAGGATTTGTTGGGTCAAAAGATGCAAGTAAAGAGGCAACTTGTGGATCAGACTGACCTAAATTTCTAATATAATCTATAACACCAGCCTGAAGACTCTGACCTCCAGCCTGATTAGCAAAATCCCTATCAGTCACAACACCGGGACTTGCCATTCTTGCCATAATCGTAAGAATAGTTGCCGCCGCCTGTCTGCCAGATCGTTTTTCAATATCGGTTGCATTTTTGTCTTGCGCTTTTGTGATAAACCCAGCCAAAGATTCTAGCTTGTTAAAGCCAGTAACAGCATCAGCAGCCAATTTGTTGTTTCCCTCCATTGTGTCAACAATAGAGTTTCTGGCAGCGTTCCAATCTGCCTGCATACCTTGCATTTGCAATTTTTGCGTTTCAGAAAGCGCTGGCATCTGTATTAGGCCGATCTGATACGCGCTGTTTATCGCGGAATCAAGCGATGGTATAGCAGACGCGGGATCGCTCATGAGCATCTGCATGAGATTTTGCGTTGCATCACTAGATGCGCCAATCCTATTTTCTAGCTGAGCCCTGTCTCGCAGAAGCTCGATAGCCTGATTCACATTCCCAGCACCCAGCAAACCTCTAATTCTTACAGCGTCCTGAGCAGCAGACTTAGCAAGCGTTTCCTGCATCTGAAAATCCTGCATAGCAGACTGACGCTGATACTGCTCTTCAGCTCGCATCTGCTGCTGAAACTGCGGGCCTTGACCTGTGTACGCAGCCTGCAATCCCTGCAATACAGTGCTTAGCTTTGGGCCTTGCTGCTGTGTAGGCATTCTGCCGCCTAGCAATGATAAGTTGTCAGCCATTACGCTAATCCTTGAATCATAGACATATTTGCCATTGGAGAAACTTGAGGCGCAGTCATTACGCTGCTATTCATTGGGTTAGAAAAATAGCCCGGAGCAAACCCAGAGCCTATTCTAAAAGTGCTTTGAGCTGCCTGCTCGCTTGGAAACATTTCAGCTATTTGAGTACCAACTACAGCACCGCCTAATGCACCAGCCAAAGGGCTCTGACCGACAAACGTCTGCGCTTGCGGAGTGCCAGCAAGCTGAGAACCTATGTTGCTATAGCCTTGAGCCTGCAACTGCGCTAATTCAGTCTGTGCTGCCGCATCACCTGCTGCTGCTGACTGCTGTAACTGGTTCATGTAGTTCGTCTGGGCCGCAATCATAGAAGCCGAGCGAGCGCCCTGATCCTGCTGTAGATCAGCTATCTGAGATGATGTTGTGCCAATCATTCTATCTAACTGTTCGCCTGCGCGAGTCCTCATGCCTGCTACGTTAAGCCCTGTCTGAGCAGCAAGGTCGGCTGCGCGAGTACCTATGCCTAACGCAATATTGGATCGGCCTGCACCTAGTCCGGTTCTTAAATCAGCTTCGCTGACACCCAACTGCTGCGCTAAGTTAGCCAACTGCGTACCTTGTTGTGTAGCTGCCTGCATTTCTGTGGTCCCGCCAAGCACACCCAGATTAGCAAGCTGCTGAGCTTGACCAGTAGATAAATTAGCCAGATTCTGACCAGCACCAGAGGCTAGTCCCGCAAGCTGCTGAGCGCCACCTGTCGCAATATTAGCCGCGCTGCCTCTAGCGCCAAGCCCTTGAGCAGATAACGCTTGAAGATTACCTATCTGATTTTGTAAGTCTTGAGAAGCAAGTCCTGTACCGTACCGGGCAAGCTCTTTCATAACATTGCCGCCACCCACGCCGCCTCTAGCGGCTGCTGTGCGAAGAGCTGCCTGCTCACCCTGCTCTCGTAGGAATTGCATTTGTGGGCTTTCTTGATAAGCCTGCTGGAATGCTTCTGGGCCTAACGCTCCAGACAGTGCCAGTTGCTGTTGTAGCGCCTGACCGCCAGCCTGAGCGTATGGATCAAACATTGCCTCAGCTCTTCCAAAACCGGATTGAATATCTCCTCTGGACTGAGAGAGAGCCTGCTGTATGTCTCCACGGCCTCCAGTGAATCCTGACTCAATGTCAGCTCTAGCGCCTCCCAGAGCTTGCTGGAGAGCGCCTATACCAGTTTGAGTACCCTGCATTATGTCTTGTCTAGCTTGGCCTATACCGCCTCTGAGCGCTCCTATGCCGCCCAGTGTGCCAGCAGTTAGCTCTCTGCCTGCTGCGCCTGCGGTAGTTCCCAAAAGCCCTGTAGCCCTTCCTGCGCCGCCTAACGCAGCTTGTTCTGCTGCTGCTAAACCTACGGGTAGCTGTGCGCCAGCCATACCGCCTGTTTGTGCGTTTCTTAAAAGGTTGGGATTGTTGGCATCAGGTACTGTAATAACTGCGGGAGGTTGCGCAACAACCGGAGGCTGCGAAACAACCGGAGGAGGAGTTACAGGAGGAGGAGGCGTTACAGGCGGCTGTGTAACAGGAGGCGGCACTCTTTCTGCTCTTATGCGATCAAACGCGCTGTTTACAAAATCAAGACTTAAACCATACTGGTCAGCTACCTGTTGAGCAGTTGTTGCTCCAGAAAGCAAATCATCAAACACCTGATTCTGTATTCTGCCGAGATTGTTATTAACGTAATCAACGCTAACGCCATATTCTTGAGCAACCTGCTGTGGAGTCTTCGCACCGCTTGATAGCTCACCTACGGCCCTGTTTATATCTTCTTGTGTAAATGCTGGGCGAGAAGTGTCTATCACCTCATCAAGAGGACGAGTGGGAGTGTTCACAGGTTCAGATTGGACCTGCTTCTCAATAACCTGCTGGATAGGAGGCGCATCAGTTATAACCTGATCATAAGCCTGTCTCGCAACTGCTGGGTCAACACCCATCACATTTGCAATGTAATTAAGATCAGCGCCGACATCATCAATAAGCCTAGCGATCTCTGGGACCGTAGCATTTGGCGTAGACTTAATGAAATCGAGAACAATAAACTCGGCTTCTCTTACGCCCTCTGTATCTTCTCGCTTGCCTCTCATCATAACGGTATCTGCCCATCGCTTTGGAATGTCAGCATTGCTTGTTGCATTTGATCAACTGGCGCGGCTGCTTGTTGTGTGGCTTGTTGTGTGGCTTGTCCCTGACCGCCCGGAACAGGAGTAAACTGCATAGGCTCTGGATTCATAAGCGGATCAAGCACACCGTAATCTAACTGACCGCCGACATTCTGAGCCTGCGGCATATATCCCAATGAACCAGTTCCAAGAAGAGCTGACATACGAAAAGGAACCGCCTCAGCGATTCGCTGCTGAGCCATATAGTTACCTTCCCGGAATTGCTCTAGCTGCGGTCTAAACATTGAACCAGCTAAAGCCAGAGCCCTGTTTGCGCTTTCTTGCCGAATATCCTGAGAACGCTGATATGCTGGAGCTAATGGCTCTAACGCCTTTTGACCAAACTCTCTGATCAATGCCATTTGCTCTGCTCGCTGCTGAGCAGATTGAGCGGCAGCTTCCTCGCCTATCTTATTGGCATCTCTTTGGCCCATATACCCAAGAGCCGTGCCGCCTATGGCAGCTAAACCCTTAGCGCCTCCAAGAGCGCCAGCTATGCCCTTTCCTGCCGCAACTAATGGTGCCAAAAATGGTATTGCCATAATATTCTCCTAAACCGCTATCCAACCCTTGCTTCGGTCACCACCGATCTCTGGCTGCATCTTTCTATATTGAATTGATCCCGCGCTTCCAGTGGTGTCGAGATATAAACTAAACTGTACCGCTTCAACTACACCCTCTGGGCTTCCTGCACCTGTTATCGGTATAGATAAAGCCGCTTCCTGCGTAAACTGCCTGAATGGCTGCTCCATCGTGCCATTAGCATCAACTATCGGCTGAGCCGCGTTTAGCTTATAGCTCATTGCGTTGCCACAATGTCAGCAGTCATCTGTATAAATACTGGCTTTACAGGCTCACTCATCGTAAATCTAAACAGCTCAAACCGCGAAGCCCTGCCGTTGCGATTCCATATCACCCTACGGTTGTACTCGCCAACCTTACCAATGCTGCGGTATCTAGCATCTGACCATATTTTACCATCTACAGACCGCTCTAATCCCACTTTCGGGTCCACAGCAGACGAATTACCTACACCGCTTTCAACTGTAAGCTCTAGCTCTGGCAGGACAAACGACTGCATATTGCTTTGAAACGGCTGAGTTACGATAGTTCTGCGAATCTCAGTGTTATATTCTGTGTACACATTCTGGCCTAACAGGCCAACCCTTCCATCTACCAGATCGCCAGCCCACAATTGATTGTATGCACGGACTAAAGCGTTTACCCGATACGCACCTAGAGCGCCATCAACAAATGACTTCCTTTCATGCCATCGCTTGCTGATCGTGTCATAAACCAACGTAGTGCCGGGTAGCGCAAAGCCAACAAAATACGCACCTTTTTCTGCGTATGCCCAGCTATATATATCAAGTATCTGGGCCTCAGTAAGAGCACTTAGCTCTTTGTCTATCGCAGTGGTAGATATCTTGGCTACACTGTTACCATTTAGCGCCCAGATCGCAGGCGACTCATTCGCACCAGCACCAACAAACACAAACGTATCTTGGATAGACTGAATGCTAAACGGGCTCGATATACCTTTACTTAGGAACAAACCAGTGCGCTGAAACGGAAAGTCAGCGCCGCCAATGTTCTGAAATGCTTCTATCGTCTGCGAACCGCCGATAAATAGCTGGTTTTTGAAGACTATCGGAGCAACAATTTCATCTGGGTCCGACTCTGCAGTGCCGAAGTCTAGCGCGTTATACGCCAAACCATCATTCAGTGCGCTTACAATAAACTTCTTGGTGTCAGTAGTGAGGCAGAAAAACCCGTCAATAAACACAACCTGCTGCGGATTACCGTTAGCCGTGAAATCAGAATCAGTAATCTGGGCAAAAGTATTAGCAACGTGATTGTAGATGTATCCAGCACCGCCCGGAACCAACAGTAATAACTGCGTTCCGTTGTCAGCCATTGACACCCTGCCACTACCACCTATCGCCACATTGCTTCTTGTCGTAAGAGTGTAGTCCTCTGCCATACTGTACAGGTGACTGCCGATCAGAAAGTAAGGCACACCATTCATCTCATGTGCGCCACGACAGTTATCTAATTCACTTGCGCTAGCAACCTGAGTAAGTCCGGGAGTGCCGAAGAGAGTCTCCTGATTCAACGCAGGAGCCTGAGCTATGTTTGGGTATAAGTTAGTGCATTCCTGCGCTGATATCGGCAGAGAATCGCTCTCATAGTACCCGTTAGCTATTGGCAGGATGACTTTTGGCATTAATTAACTAATCCAAGAATTGCATCAGTAACTACCACATTATCTGTGCTGGTCGCGTTACCAACATACAATTCAACGTAATCATTTTGAGCTAAGGACACATTGAAAAACGTAGAGCAGTTTGCTGTTTGCGCCGTGTCTACTTCTCTAACGATTTTAGATCCAGCCTCTACCGTGCCATTCTTGGCAATCTGTATAAACAAGTCTTGATTGTTTGCAGACGCAGGCTTAATAGTAGCGGTAACGTGGACAGCAACTACTCTAGTCGTTGTTCCGTTGTAGACAATCTTGCCAGTAGTATCTCCGGTAAAACCTGACTGTATACCCACCGTAAACGTGCCTGCGGCTTTAACTGGCGTTCCTGCCGTTCCAATGGTCGTTGCGTTAGAGTTACCCTGAATATGCACCTGAGCATACGGCAGAGCATCTGCTGATAACGTGACGTAGTTACTTGTTGAAGTAGCGGTTATCCCATCACCACCAACAATACTGGCTATATCAGGAGTAGCGTCAGTAGTGTTTAGGAGCAGAGGTCTACCAGTAGAATCAGCGGAAAAGTTATGCTTTAGCTCTACACCGTTTTGGGAAGATACGCTAGCCAATATCCCAGCACCGCTCTCGATATTTCTAATCTTGTTTACTGATCCATCTATGTCTAAGACTGCAATCCCAGTAGCCGCACCAGTTTGAGTGATAGATCCTGTAACACCGAGACCTCCCACAAAGTTAGCGTATGTGATCTTGTAGTTTGTGCCGTTTACGAAATAATCCATAAACGCGCCAGCGTCTACCGAAGTCTTCGCAACAAAATCTGATTTTTTCCTGCCCTGCGATCTATCAACCATTTGTATTCAGCTCCAATCCTATCGCGCCAGTAGATTCGGCCAATATTTCTTCTTCAGACTCTGGGTAAAAATGTCCGGGAAAGCCAAACAGCGTATCTTCGTTGCCTGAGCCAATCGGCAGTGTTGCAGGATTCTTGCTCTTACCTAATGTCTGCCCTAACAGGCGCATTGTGTTAAAACCATCCCGCGCAGCCTTCACCAGACCTTGAGAGATCACGCCGTTATAGTCAGGCGCAACCTCTATAGCCATATTAGCAATCAAGCCTCTCAGGGCGCCTGTAGGAATCGTTACGTCATCACCTAAGTCAGATACCTCTGTGTACCCTAACTGGATACCCTGAGCATCTAGCTCTGTCATGTAGTTATTCATAGAAAATATGAAATCACTATACTCATCAGGCTGCAGCGGTGCCTCACTGGCCTGCACTAGAATTCTTTGTAAGGATGCCTTTGCAACCTGCGCCACAGTAGCCATTATTCGAAATTCATTCCTTTTTGCTTTATACGTTTTTGCACAGACTTGGACAATTCGCCTAAGTGAAATAGTTGAACGCTAGATTTTGTATGCGATTTGCCAGTGTGCAACGTCCCATCTTCCATCTTGTGCATTTCACCAGAGTGTAGTTTGCCGCTCCTTGTATAATGCGATACACCTTTAGCCATTTGTCACTCTCCGCGCTTAGTATGGTTTTTTCTTTTTGCCTTTTTTGTTTGGCATTTTTGCCTCCTATTCAAATGTTGGTTTTTTCTTCTTAGCAGTACGCGCACTCTGTCGGAATGCGCCAGCAGTAGGCGCTCCAGCGCTTCCCGGCGATCTCATGCGCTCAGGTGTTCTGCCCTGAGCTTTTTGCCGCTTTATCCTTTTCCGCTTCTTGTGGATATTGGAATATAGACCGTCACTCATACTTAGCACCCTTGCTTTTCATCGACTTAGCGCCCTTGCATTTCCAGCGCTTGCGGCTCAAGTTGTTAGGAGTATTGGGATCGTTTTGCTTTTCTTTTGGCAATCTTTTCTTGATGCCAAGAGACCGAGCACAATAGGAATCACCCTTACTTGTACCCGGCTTGACTCTCGGACCACCTCCTTTGGCTTCGCCAGCCTGCCCGTAGGAGACTCGCTTACCGCTTTTGGTGACCTTAACTTTAGCTTTGCCTTTTCTCGGTTTAGCCATAAAAAAATTGGGAGCCGAATACTAAACAGCTCCCATAACGTCTCAAGGGATTATGCTACGCCGAAGCCTTGACCAGCCATAAACGGATTGAATGTTGCGTATGCAGGCAACAAGTCAAAACGAATCTTCTGGGTGTTGGCATCACCATCTGCGTACTTACTAACTCGAATGCTCATACCGTCTTCGGTAGTAGCAATAGTGTCAGTAGAGTAGAGCTTAGGCAGTTTCACAGTACCCATTCCAAATGCTTGCTTAGTGAAGAACAAGTTTGGTTGGTACAGAGTAGCTGAAGCACTAAGAACGGTAACTACAGCACCGTTAGCAGGTGCAGCGTCTACAGTGTTGTACTGACCATTGGCCTCATAGATCGCAGGACCAGCAACAACAAGGTTGCCAGCACCACTACCGTTAAGAGTAACGTCAGCAGTTACAACGCCTGTCCACGGCACGTTAGCGCCAGCAGCGTCAATCATAGCTGTGCGAGTGTCTAGGTTCAGACGGTTCACATCAGCGATTGTGATCATATCACCAGCCTTAACTACCATATTTGCTTGGAGAGCAGTAACGGCGATAGTCTGAGTCATAGTGTCTTTAGCTGTGACATAAGTTGCGTCAGGAGCCGCAGACAGAGTACCCGCACGGTCAGCGCCAGTGCCAGCAGTAAAGCTGGACAGAGCGTTAGATGTCAGCGCTCGCAGACCGCCAAAGTTCTGAGAGATTTGTGCATTCTCCCAAGCGGTACGAACCAACTGATCTGATGCGTTCAGACCTTGCTGGATGTTAGCAAGTGCGCTAGTAGTAAAAGGATTCATCAGGTAGTAGCGTTCTGCAGCAGCAGGTACGCCGATAGAATCCATCAGTGCACCAGCACCAGCTACATCTCCCCAAGCATCAACAGCCTGACCGTGAGCACCATACTTTAAAGATGCGTTCTTGAGCATAAAGCTCGCAAGGTCAATCTCCAAATCGGTTACGATTCGTCGTGCCATTGGGTTAAGGATTTGCTCCAACTGGTCGAGTTCCAGAGCCTCTTCGACGTTTCCCCACTCAGTGGCTACGGTGAAGTAGTTCTGTACAGTACCAGTTGCTTTACCAGCAATGATGTCTGACTTTGTAGCGGATGAAATATTACCGCCAGAAGTACGGATGGAGTTGTAGTCATGTGGACGCTTGAAGTCTACATTGCTACCACTTGATGGGTTGAATTTGCCACTCAGGAGTTGAGTGTCAACGGTCTTTGTTACAACCCGGCTGGACTCGAATGCCTCTAAAAAGACACGGGCCACTTTCCGGGTAATATTGCTATTAAGATTATTAGCCATTTTCGGATCACCTCATTCATTCAAACATTGCTCCTTTCGGTCCTCGCGCTTTAGGCGCAACACCAGCTTTTGCTGGCTGATTAACCGGATCAGGAGCGGCATTTACTTTAGGTTTCAATGCAGCAGCCTTTTCTCGTACATGAGTTGCTATCCTCACCGCAGCTTGCGCCGGACTCATAGACCGGATGGTGTCTAGCTCGGTTACGTTCTGACTGAGGTACTTTGTTATAGCTGGTCCCAGATCGTCCTCTAAAATATAGTTGACTACATCATCCGAGATGCCAAACGCAGCAACGGAATTACCCGCTGCCTGTAACTCTTCATTAGTAATGCCAAGCTGGACAGCTCGCTGCGAGTAGGTAGATACCTTCTCGTTCAAAGCCTCCTGCTGTTTCATTGCCTGCTCTTGTTGCAAACGCTGTGCTTCCTGTTGTTGGAAGCGCTGCTGTGCATCAAATGCAGCCTGTCTAGCTATGGCTTCATCGCGCATTCGGAGCTGTTGCTGATACTCCTGATCACTCAGGGCATACGGGTCCGGCTCCTTCGGCACGTTTGGCCTTTCCTGCTTTGGCATTTGCTGCTCAAGGCTTGATAAACGCTGTTTTAGCTCTTCAGCTTCTCGCTCTTTTTCCCTGAGCTTGAAAACTTTCTCAGCTATAGCTTTATCAAACGCCTCTTGCTGCCTATCGTCAAAGACAGGTTTGGTTTGTTTTTCCTGAGCCTCCTCAGTATCCGGTGATGATTCGGAGCCAGTTTCCTGACCTTCGGTTTCTACGTCTTCAAGCTCTATTTCAGCCTCATCGACAATATCTTCCTGTTCCATCTTACCTTCCATAAATGCCGTCAAATAAACGGTGACGTTCCGTGCCTCCAAGTAAGCGTGGAGTTCGCTGTATCCCAACTATACCACATATTGTGCTTTTGCAAGCAATTATTGCAAATGCACTTGTTTAACACTTTCGTATACTTTGTTATACTCACTCAATGGATGACTTAATTAAAAAGTATTTTGACTGCTTTGGACACCTTGATTTTGAAGGTATTTTAACCGCAGAAGAGATATTCGAATCTGGCAGCTTTACTGAACACGAATCTATTTTAATCCACGAGATTCTAAGTTCCGATATACACCTTCCAGCCATTGTTCATTAGCCATTTGATAATCTTGAGCCGATCCTGATGTCTGAAAAGACCTGTACGGGTCATGCCTGCCAGCTCTTGCCGCTATTGGATCAGGATACATAACATCATAAGGAACCATTGGTTCCGTTATTGCAATTCCGCCTTGACTCGGAATAATCGTGTTGTAAGACCTATTCAGAGTTGGATCAACAACCATGTCAGATGGATTTATATCCGTTGATACCATAGCCCTAGCACCGCTCATGCCTTTGGGCATATTCATCATTTCTTGCTCATTGACAACAGAGTAAATGTCATTTGGTATTGGGAACCCTGATTTTTGAAAAGCTGGTTTGTTTAATATTGCATCTCCCATAAAGGCTTTACGCTTGTTTCCTGCTGAAGCAGTAGGAGAATCTGTTGTCAGCCATTCCAATAGCTGCTCCGGTGATTCATAACCGGGCCAACTTTCTGGTATTCCTTTCAGGTCTTTGTTATTTGGATTTAAGTTGGCAATAGCCGAGTCCAGCATAACAGCCTGATCTCTGGTCAAATCACCTTGTTGCTTTATCATGTTGACAGCAATTTGAGACGGCGGCACAGAAAAATTAGAGCCGGGATTTGCCATTGCTGTGTACATCAATACTGGGTCTTGCTGCGTCTCTTCTCGCACACGATTAACGTGAGCTTGCTTGCTTCTAGCAGCGCCGCCCATGCTCATCCAGTTACCATATCTGTCTAAATGCTGCGGGCCTCCTTCTACCAGCACTGGATCAATGTCGATTCCAGCTATTCTATCAACTTCTCCGTAAATTGTTTTGTCAGCAGGCAAAATCACCAGAGGCTTTCCTAGCAAGTCTTCGTAAGTCGCAGATTGCATAAACAAATTGTCAGGCTGAGTATATCTACCGCCCAGCAGTCGAGCCTGTTCCCGCATTGCAAAGTCTGGATCAGTTTCGTATCTGTTTACTAGACCGCGATACGATCCTTTTGCAATATTTTCTGGTCTTGACTGTAAGTCAGTCGCAGCCATTAGCGGGTTAGTGCTGTAACCTTTTTCGTTCCTAAAATCTCTGGGCGGTGTTTCAACAATCCTGCCAGCCTCAGCGGTCTGTACTACCGGCCCGTAATCGCTTCTTGTCGGGACATCGATGTAACTTCTTAGGCTGGTTTCACTTGCCTTTATACCTTTTGCAGCAGCGTCTCCTAAAATTGGCAACATTCCAGCAGCCAAAGCCGTGGTGTCTACAGCAGCACCTATCAGATCACCAGAGCCAATAGACTGCCTCAGATCACCTGCACCCATTGCATCGCCAAGAGCAGGCGCAAAGTCCATCGCTCCTACCGCAGTATCTACTAGCTGGCCTGTGCGATAACCTTCTCTGCCTGCAATATTGCTACCGCCAAAGAAGTCATTTAGAGCTGATCTTGCGGTCTCTCTAAACGCAGGATTAAACGGATTGTATGACGTAGGCGCAGCCATCACGCTCTGATTGGACGGCACAGGAGCCTGCGCTGTTATGCCTCTGCGGCTCAGCTCCCTTGCGGCTTCCTGTCTGTCCCTCTCATCAACTGGTAAAGGATTCTGCTGTGTGTAGCCAGACAAGCCCTCTACGCTCATCAATGACGTAGTAGGCTCAGGAATAAACTGGCGCAGAGATGTTTGCTCAGCCACTGTTAGCAATCCTCATTAGGTCCACGTCGGACATCATAGCCATCCGGGCCTTGCGCTCCTGCTCATCCATCATATCGGTCATCTGCTCTTGGTTGTCTAGCTGGTCACCAAACGCCTTTATGTTGGTGTGGTCTATCGTAGCACCAGCCTTCTCAGCCTCTACCTGCGCCTTTATGCGATTGGTTTGGGCGTTGAAGACATCAACTTGCGTCTTGGCTTGCTCGGCTACCAGCTCGTTTTGATCGTTCTGGGCTTGCAGCTGTATCCTCAAGGTGTCGTTCTGCACCTTCTGGGCATCTATCTGCGCCTTCATCATGTCAGCCTGAGCCTTCATCTGCTCTGCCTGTGCGAGCACCATAGCCGGATCAGGAGCCTGCTGCTGTCCTTGCGCCTGCATCTTAGCGGCCATCTCTTGCAGCTCTTCCTCGGTCATCTGAGATTGAGGAATGAGACCTTGCGCGATCATCTGTATCCGCTTGCGCTCTGCGATTTGTGACGCCGCCGGAGTGGAGATGTTCTGCAACAAAAGGTCACCCGCGATCTGCATCAGGCTCGGATCAGTCTGAGCCAGTGTCGTGATTGCTTCGATGGTCTCCTGCTGACGGTTGCGGAAGCTAGGGCCAGCCCGACAGGTAACGTCATAGGTTCCAACCTGCAGATCATTGACGGTGACAATCTCGCCTGTGGCGTTGTCGATCACCTTCTGATTGATTGGCACCATATCGTAGGACTCATCCTCTCGGAGTATCCTGACCTGACGCTCTGTGTCGTAGACCATCGGTATAGCATCCTTTAGGAGCCTTCCTGTAGCCGCTACCGCAATCTCTAGGCCGCGACTGTACTTCATCGTGCTATTGGTCCCACGGTCCTGCAACTGCTTGATAGCAACGCCAGACTGTAGACCGGGATTGTCTCCCATATTCGCAGCGAACATACCAGCCGTCTGACCTATGATTGCTCGCATAGACTCAGATATCCGCGCCAGTCCGGGATTGACCTGACTTCCTCCCTGCTGCTGTGGCACGGCAGGTGACTCTGGGTCTACGTTGTAGAATTGAACCGGATCAGCGTTGGTATTTAAAGTTTGGAGCTGCTTCTCATGCCCTGAAGCCTGAGCCATTGTCATCCAATACTTGGCCCTCGGAGCAAGCGCACCTTCCTCAATCTCACGGGATACGCTGTAGTTCATCACCCGCTGCGGATCAAGCAGCTTCTCAACTACTCCCCAGTAGATTGTCTTATTCTCGAATATCTTGAAGTTGGCGTAAGCAGGGACCACTGGGATTCGGCAAAATACGGTCTCTTTCTTGTCCTCAAGGAAGTCCTTCGCATCAAAGAACCTCGAACAAACATAGTGCTTCTTGCGGGTCCGGCGCTTTGCCTCTGTCACACCAATGGCTGCTAGATCATCTACAACCTTGTCAAAGTCCTCATTAACCTCGTGCACCTGACCGTTGGACATCATGACCAGCTCGCGGTCTTCTGACTCAAGATACAGAAACTCACCAACCACAATGCACTCAGCCTTGTCGTAGTATGCTTCGCCCTCTCGGTCATCATCTACGCTTTCACCAGAGCCTTCAGGGAATCTGGCCTCGTATTCATCCTTCGCCATTGCGTGAAGCACAAACGCATACCGACTGTCAGACTTATCTTGATTCTCAGCTGCGGGATCGAACCACACCCGGTCCACGAAGTTACCGACATGCTCAATGGCTAGGTCTTGGTCGAAGCTATTATCATCAACGTACTTCTGGACCACGCGCCAGCCATCCATCCCGCCGATCACCATATTGCGAGCGCACTGGGCGTAGGTCGTCTTAGCGTTAGACATCTGCTCAATGTTGCGGATGATGCCGTCATAGGCAATGGCAAGGTCTTTAGTTGCATCACCTCCAGCTGGAGATACTCGGATGTCGTAGTCGGATTGCTCTATCTCAGAGGCAACCTGATCCACTATGGGATTCACCATATCGAACGTATAGCGCGGCTTGGCTTCGTTAGAGTTCCACCAGTAGGGTTCCCACTGACCATCGCGCTTGTCCAAGAACAAATGAGCTTCTCTGACGCGCTCACGGTTGTCCTTGTCTGCTTGCTGGCACTTATCAAGCAGCTCGATAACGTCCTGATGCTCCTCGTAATCTGCTTTGTAGGCAAGATCGTCCTCAGTCGCACCGCGATCCTCTAGCTCTTTGCCATCATCATAACTAGCCATAATTCTTCCATCCTGAGAAATTTATCTCTACAGGTTTCACATTTTTAAGTTTTGGCGAGTGCATCGACATCATTAAAGCATCGCCCATATTCGGAGAAGGTATTGAATACGGCTTCTTCGCCATTTCTATCTTGCTCAGTATCTGGATTTTACCAGAGTTTGAGCGCTTCAACGGAATTCTGCAAACCTCAGAGCGCAACTGCTCAATGCTATCAATGTCTGATGACAGGCTAATCAGCTCTTCTGGATTGATGTACTGGCCCTTCACCACAGCCCGATACGTTGCCTCAAACCTATCCCGTAAAGTCCACCACATTTGGGCACGTTTGTTAAAGAAGGTTTCTTTATTAGTCTTTGCTCTCTGGCTTCCGCCTAACGTGTATGGCATCTCTGGGTCATAAGGCGACTCGGAACCCTTGAACATGTGATACTCCATCTTCTTGCCTTCAAGCGCCTGATCTACTTGTCGCTTGAGGCTTATCCCAAGACCGTCACAGTCCCAGATGAAGTGGTCTGCCTGAGCTGCTACTGCCTTGTCCAAGGCCCAGTCCATACCCTCATTGGCATCACCTGTTAAGTTTTCACACACATCCAGAATGACGTTGCCGTGGCGCAGTGCGTAACCCTTGCTGTCACCGCCCTCATCCGACGGGTCATGCGAAGCAAGCAAAGCACCCTCTGGCTTCCATCCAAGCTTCTTATGAGCGTCTATCGCGGCATCAAACCAATCGGGCTCTATGATACTGTCCTGCACCGTATCTAAGTGCTTACCCTCCCAGATGTGCTCGTACATAGCTCTGGGCAAATTCTGCCGATCATGTATCCGCTCCTGTTCTAGCGGAGTCTTCACAAACCACGGGTTATCTTCGTAGTTCATTCGGATCACTAGGTGCATATCGTCTTCGTATATGCCATCACGGTTAAGCTGCTTCTCGAATGGCTTGATAAAGCGCTCAGAGAAAGCATCAGTGCTTGACCGTGGATTACCCGACAGCCATATCTGACTGCCCTGCTCTCGGAGAGTGGGAGTGAGAGCCTTGAGGCTATCGAATGATATTGTCTGAGCCTCCTCTACCCAGAAAAGGTTGAAGCCGAACATCGACTTAACGGCCTCGACGTTGCGGGCCAAGCCTCTGAATTTAAAGCTAGGTTCACCGTTGAAGAGTATTTGATTGTTCTGGACCTCAAAGTCCTCAAGCCCGTAGCTCTCTATCTGCGAGGCCAGCAGGCTGTGTACCGAGTCATCAATAGAGTTCTGAAACTCTCGGAAGGCTCCGATCTTCTGGCCGCGCAGTGCCTTTAGGAGACACAGGGATGCTAGGCCATAGCTTTTGCCGCTGCCTCTACCGCCGTAGACCACAATGAAGCGTTGTTTAGCCTCAAGCACTGGTAACAGCTTTGGAGCGATCTGCAGATTCAGTCTAGGTCTCCCGGATTCACCACTTCAATGGTAACGTGGTAGTCCTTCTCAATCGGCCTTCCCTCTGGGCCTGATATCTCCTGACGGCTCTTCTCGGTCCATCCCATCCTTTGAGACAGCCAGAGCTTCATGCTTGGATGATCACCTTCCATAGCCTTGTCATAGAGCTTCTCAACCATAATGATGCCAGCTCTGGTCAGGCCACGCTTATAACTATCAGAAACTCTGCTATCCCGCTTCATGATTTCCTTTAACGTGTTGACGCTAATACAGAAATAATCAGCGAGCTGCTGCTGGGTTAATGATGGAGCAAGCCTTTCTACCTCGGCTACCTCATCATCGGTAAATACTTTCTCTGGTCTGGCCATTACAGAAACTCTTGTTGTGTCTCTGGGATAATTGTCTGAGCTATGCCAGCCTCAGTTCGATTATGCCTACGGGCCATAGCCTCCATGTAGGCTTTGTGATCTTTGTATTTTATTCGCTCTCCTGATCTCTTTGCGCTTTGGTATATCGCAATGAGAAAATCATCATCTTCCTGTGTTTTCTTCAGAAGATAATGCGGATCAGCGTCAAATTCTTTACTGTCTTCAAACAGCGCACTTGCATTTAGACCTATGGATTCTACCACACTATCACCTTTAGCGCCGCAGGCAAAGCAATACATCAGCAGCTTTCTGTCCTTCACGCTGACGGTCATGCTGGGATTCTTGTCATCGTGAACCGGGCAACAGGCTATCCAGCTCTCTTCTCCGCGCCGCCTTACCTTGTCCAGACGGTCTAATACTTGGTCATACCACATTCGTTTCTCCTTCTCATAACGCACAAAACCCGCAGTTAAGCGGGTCTGGGTTTAATTGTGAGTTTTTGATTAGATCAGCTCGACTTCCATTGATTTGATGGGCGAGTGACAGATTCTATAACCTGCGGTTTCGCAGTATTTAAGTTGTCTTCCACCTGCTTTATTGTTGTAAGTGCAGTGTTTACCAACATTTCTGTAAGAATTTCCGTTTACTATCACGGAGTAGACATTTACGACAGGCTTGAAAGCTCCAGCCTTTTTAATGATCTCCTGCGAGCCATCTTCGAGGATTGCAGTGAATTCATACTTGCCATTCTTAAGTTGTTTAGCCTGTACCGTTTGGATGTTTGCTGGATTAGTCATTCGTTTTTCTCCTCAAAGGAGCAGCACCGCGCCGCTCTATGGTTCCCATTCTACTGGTATCTCACACAGAGTCAACACTTTTCTACACTTTTTTCAAAATAATTGAAAAGCCCGTAGCGTGGGCCAGTCGGTCAGATCACAAGCTGGAGTTGCCACGAATTGGCGATTAGGCTTGCTCTGACTGCAGGTGTTTTTTGGGAAGAATCCAACGCACCGCCTGCTGACGCTACTTGTCACGCCTATGAGAGTACCGGATGTTCTCAGACTGAATCCATTTTAGCGCCTCTTTCAGCGGTTCCTTCGCAACAACCTGCCGCAAACCAGAAGGAGAACAGTCCATAGACTCTTTGTATTTCCAATATGCCCAACCGTGTTTATAATTTTTCTGCTTAGCATATAAGAGCAGTGTGCTGTACCACGCTTGCTTGCCCGTTTTGCTCATCTTTTCTCTTCTGACTGCTGCTGAGGTCAGTTTTGAAGCTGCTTTCTCAGCCTTCACAAGCATCTCGCCATTGTCCTTCAGCACAGGCACATCGCTAGGCAAAACGTGTCCACAAGCCTTGCAGCGCCTGCCTGTCATCGCACTACGGCATACTGGGCAAGGTCGGACTATTGGCTCTCGCTCCTCCTGCTTGGTCTGCTTCTTCTCATCAAATCTGCGATCACCTGAATCCAACTCATGCGGGATGATGTCCTCCGGGAAGGAGTTAAAATGCTGAAGATTGCCAGCGTGATCAAGCACCGTAGCCTTCTCCTTGCCGGGATGTATCCGCCAGCACCTTCCGATTCTTTGAATCCACGCAATGCGGCTCTTGGTCTTGTAGGCGTCAATGATGATCTCAATGCCCGTATCATCAAAGCCTGTGTTGGTCAGCTTGCTATTGACCAGAATCTTGTAATCTCCGCGCTTAAAGTCCTCAAAGATGTAGTTCTGTAACTCCCTGTCCATATAGCCATCAACGTGTACGGCGATCTCAGAGCCGATCTCAGAGTTGAAACGCTCAACTAGGCTCTTACTGTAGGCTATGGACGGAGCAAAGCACAAAGCGCGTCTGGTAAGGCCGTTGCTGTGCTTGACGTAATTCTGCACGATATCGCCAGCCAGCGTGTCATCATCCAGCATCTTCTCGCCTAGAGCCTTCGGGTCATAGTCACTGCCGCCAGTGCTGAGCGCCTTTGTCTTGAGTCCAGAAGCGTCAACTGACCTGCCGACGTAATACTCTGTTTTCGTCAACCATCCGTCACTTATTAAATCCCTCGGCGTACAAGTGACGATCAGGTCATCGTACAAGCCTTCGGCAGACATAGATTTCGCATACGGCGTGGCGGACAGGCCAATCCACGGTATGCCGTTCAAGCGCCTCATAAGCTCTGTCACGCCTTTGTACAGCGTATGGCACTCGTCTACTACCGCAATGTCAAAACCAAAACTCTTACGCCGCAGAGCCGTCTGGATGCTGACAATTTGAATAGGCTTACTTGGATCATAGCGCGGATCATCACCTTGCATCACGCTATAGCTGGCTCCCAGACTGTCGAACACATCTGTGGTTTGACTCAACAGCTTCAACCTGTCCACAAAGAACACAGCCCGATAATCTGGGTTGTGCTTGTTCTTCTCCACAGCGTTCATCAAGATATAGGCCGCAATGTGCGTCTTGCCCATGCTGCACGGCGCTGCTAGCACTGGCCTCTTATGGCCTGACCGCAAGCTGGCGCGGAGTGCGTCAACTGCGGTCTTCTGGTGTGGCCTTAGCTCAATTGACACAGGCGCTACCGCATCTATAAGTTGGCTTCCACGGCTCGCAATGCTCAGATCCTGCCGGAATGCCCACATAGTCATGCCCTGTCGCTTCCCACGCTTTGCGTCCTTCACAAGCATCGCTGTAATAGGGATCTGTCGAGAATATTCCGTTTAACAGCATTATGAGCATAAACATAAACAGAATTGTGGTGGCCGCTGCGTACAGGCTTTCTTTTACTATCTTCATTATTGAGCCTCCGCGATCTTCTGAATTTCGTCACGGGTCATTTTATCAACAGCTTCCTGCATTATCTTGCGAGCAAACTGAGCGCTGTCCAGCGAACCGCTATTCATGAATGACATAAGAGCATTGGTGATTTCTCCAGCGTCAGCGCAAAGATCGAAAGCCTCATACATCACGTTGTGAGCAGCGTCTGAGTTATCTGGGTGAGTGAGCTGATCCCGAATGTCCTCAAACAATTGTCGATCAAACACATCAAAGTCAACGTAACCATCAACTGTAGCTCTTCGGATTTCTTCATAAGTTGAAGTTGTAAAGACATCTAACATTCGTTTTTCTCCGGTTTTTATAATTAACTAATCTCTAAACCATTGCGGTCAATGTAAGTGCGTTCAAGCACTTCATGCGTTTCTAAAATTTGGTTTCCAAACATACCACTGAAAGAAATTCTTGGGTCTATCTTCTTAGCTTTGTTTTGCGCTTTGCGTTTTGTGTCAGCTTGCACTCGCAAAGTAATGTAAGAGCGTCTCTCTGGGTAATCACCATATCCATGCTCTTCAGTATTGCTGTTGATGTACCTTTCAGCGATCACATAATAAGTTGTCATTCGTTTTTCTCCGTTTGTGAGCTGCACCATGCCTCTCAATGATTCTATTATACCTATATATTACACCTCGTCAACACATCTTTTACACTTTTCTAGGCGAAAATGTCATTTAGAGGCTTTGGGACACCTGTGGTCATATTCAGAGCGTAGTACGATACTTCAAAATTGCAGGAACGCCTTCACCAATCCGTGGTAGCCGCGTCTAGCCTCCTTCGTGTCCACAAAACCTGTTTGCCGCCATCTCTTCGCTGATCTGGCGCGGCCGCCTCTAAAAGCCGTTAAAGTATCGTGTTCCAAGTTATCAGCTCATCGTGAGCATAATCACTGAGTTTCGGTCAGGATTTACCACACCGTCTTGCGAGCATAATCTAAACCCAAAAATAATGCACGGACAAAAACGCATTTTTTTTTTGCGAATTTGTCCGTGACTTTGTGTTAACATTGTGTTGTGCGGTCATCGTGTTAACAAATAGCACCTTGCACCCGTCAGCAAGCGGATTGTCCTCTATGTGTCCATATCCTGTGTCCGGCTGATCGCACTCCTCTTCACCTGTTGACACGCCTGTCACACTCAACTACACTCGCCTTTCCTTTTACACCTTGACGGGAAAAATCTATGGAAAACATTGAGTTTTGGAAGTCCTTTGCCAAATGCAGAGGCAATTTTGTCACACCAGAAAAAGACCAAACTAATAAGCATACCAAGCAGAAATACTGGTCTGTAGCGGTTCTGAACGATGCTGCCAGAGACTGTTTCGGTGATGATATTGTGTACTACTTCACTGATGTCAACGCCGAGGATCAGGTAGGCTGCACTATTACTTTGATCCATCTGAAGAGCGGTCAGTCACACTCCCAGCTCACGCTAGTCGATAAGGTAAAGAAGACAGAGCAAGGCTGTGGCACTGGCTATACCTACGCCAAGCGCTACTGCCTGATGGGCCTGTTCGCTCTGGGCGATCCTGAGAACGACAATGACGCGCAGCACGAAGAAGAACCTGCTGAGACCGGAAAGATAGACAGCATCAAGGCTGACTGCGAGAAGGCTGGCATGAATCTGGTGACCTGCCTGCGGTCTGTGAAGGCTGACAATTGGAACCTAAGCGACAAGCAGATAAGCCAGCTTAGGAAGATTCTCAAAGAGCGAGAGCAAGTATCTCAGCAGGACTCATTCCTATGAGATATTTCTATCACGAGCAAGGCAGCGATGAATGGCTGAGAAGCAGATGCGGGTTCATCACTGCGTCTAACTTCAAACTTTTAGTTACAACGACAGGCACTAAAAGTCGGTCAGCCAAAACCTACCTGAATAAAGTTGTCGCTGAGCGCGAAGTTCCTATACCCATTGAAACTTACAAATCTAAATCAATGGAGACAGGCACTGAGCGAGAGGATGAAGCTCGAAGCAAATTTGAGCTGCTGCACAACATAGAGATTAAGCAGGTTGGCATGATTGCTTTGGACGATCACGATGTAGGGTGCTCGCCAGACGGCCTGTGGGCCGATACAGGCATCGAAATCAAATGCCCAGAGCGTCATACTCATACAGGTTACAGGCTTGATGGCGGCCTTCCTAGCGAGTATTTCCAGCAAGTACAAGGCACTATGTGGGTGCTTGGCTTGGATTATTACTGGTTTTACTCTTACAACCCAGATCATCATGATTTTAAACTAAAAGTAGAACGTGATGATGAATGGATCGACAAAGCGTCCAAGATAATTATCGAGGCCGCACAATTAGCAGATAAACAAACAAGGAGATTGATAGATGGATAGTTACAAGCCAAAAGAATGGGTCCAGTTGATGGGCATTAATAAGTCTAAGTTTGAGGATGATCAGTATTACGCCAGCATTTCGGAGGATGACATGAAGGCTCTGTTTGAGGCTGTAAATTCCGGTCAGATAAAAAAGACACAATACGGGTATGAGTTGAAAGGCTGGGTAAATACCAACAGTAAAACTGGTGCTAAATTTATTTCCTTGAAATGGGAAAAGATTGCGAGCGAAGCGCCTAATCCTGCCAGCGGTCCAGACGCAACAATTAAATTAGCTGAGGATGTACCGTTCTGATGAAAGTTGTCGAATTTGAGAAAGCTGAGCGACAGATCAAAAACGAAGCAGTAAAAGCGTTTGTTGAGATGGGCTACTCGCAGGCCATCGAGTTTGAGGATTACGATGAAATGCGGAGAGCTTACTGGTCAATCAAAGGCTGGCTGCGCGGCAAGGATATTACCTTTGACGTTCAGCAGGTCACCAATGGCGGCTTTCATATTGTAAAGGTGAGGAAGTCTGATGCCTAAGATAACCATCAAGCCAGAAGATAGATGGTTTTCCAAGTGCGTCCGAGAGGCTGCTGATTGGACTTGTGAATGCTGCGGGAAGAAGTACGAGGAGAACAGCTCTGCGCTCCACGCCTCGCACTACTTCTCTCGGCGGCACAAGGCTATAAGATATTGCCCTGACAATGTTTTTGCTCATTGCTTCGGATGCCATCAGAAACTCGGCGGCAACCCGGATGACTTTCACAAATGGATGGTCAACAAGGTAGGAGAGGCGATGCTTGAGATACTGCGTGAGAAACGCAACGACATCGGCCTAGCTAAGACCATCAACAAGAACAAGAAGGATGTGGCACGGCACTACCGTGAGGAGTACAAGCGCATCAAGGCTGTCAGAGATGCTGGTGCGGTTGGTTTTATAGACATCATTGAATACTAGGAGACTCAAATGACGGGTGAGTTGTGGATCGTAAACACTGAGCATAAGCTAGAAAATGTTAAGAAGCATATCGAAGAGGCTTGGCAAAAGGACCGATATCTGGTCATAACCTGCAAGACAGGTAAGCAGCGGAGCATCAGGCAAAACTCTGCACTTCATTTATGGTGCGAACAGATAGCCGCTGAGCTGAACGAACGCCATTTAGATGTACGAGTTCTGCTTGAGCATCATCCAGAGATCGAATGGAACCGTGAGGCTGTTAAAAGCTACTTGTGGAAACCCGTGCAGAAGGCTCAGACGGGTGAAGAATCAAGCGCAAAGGTAAACAAAGTAGACTACATTAAAACGTATGAAGTTTTGAATAAATACCTTGGCGAAAAGTTCGGCATCCACGTTCCGTGGCCTGTGAATGATAATACTGAAGATTGATCCCAACTGGTTAGACATTGCCTACGGCGAGCCTGAAACGCTAAATCATCAAAGCGTAAATAGTAACAGCAAGATAACAGGCACTCTTGGCGAGCTAGCTACCTGTCAGGTATTAGATGGACTCGGCATCTCTTTTGATTTTTCCGATTCCAAAGATTACGATCTAATTGTGAAGGGTCTTAGATTTGACGTTAAAAGTAGTCGAGCGTCGAAGTACGGAAAGCGAGAAGCAGGTAACGGATTGGTTACGGCGTATCTCCGAGACCATCAAAAGTGTGATGTTTACATTTTTTGCTGCGTTGACATAGACAAAGAAGAAATTGCTGTTATGGGCTACTGCAGCAAAGAATGGTTTTGGACCACAAAAAAAGGAAAGGATTACGCCGCCGGAGAAATAGTTAAGACTAGGCCAATAAAATCAGACGCTAGGCTGTTAGGATACCGTTATTTAAAAGATATCGAAGAGATCGCAAAATGGAAGGCATAAGTTTTATTTTGAAGAATCCAGAAGACTGCGAAGAATGGCTGAAGAAAGCTGCTGAAAACTTTAACAGCCGTGACCTCAACTACATCGCCACGCTTGCTTGGAACCTTGGACATCTTGAAGATTTTGTTTTTGGTGATGAAGCTCGGAGCAAAGAGTTCTTTAGGTATATGGAAGAGAGTGACCGCTACGGCTCAGAGCTTCACTAAGGCTCTGTTGCGGATGTGTGCGGCTGCTATATCAGCTTTGTTCTGCCCGTAATATGGGACAGCGTGGTGAGCTTGTATCATCTCATCGCAGAGCCATTTATCATCTACGCAGAAATCACCTAAATATCTGCCGTACTTGCCTTTCTCTCTCGTCTTGAGAAGTATGTGATCGCTGTTCAGAAAGTCTTTGACAAACTTCTTAGAGGCTTTGCCGAATTGTTTTTCTTCCAAATCTCTAGTGCGAGACTCGGGAGCGTCAATACCATACAAACGAATGCGCTGCTTACGCACACTAACAGACCAACCCAAATCAACATTAACATCAATAGTGTCTCCATCAACAACCTTCACTATCTCACAAACGTAAATATAAGGATCATACATACTCGCCTGACCTTATGATATCGGTAAGCTCTAACGCTCTACCGCCTACCTGCTTTGCCCATCGGCTATCAAGAAACTCAGTGCTAGCCTCATCGTAATTACCCTCTTCCATCGCGGCTAATGCTCGCTTAAAAAGCCGGAACCTTGTCGCACCCAGATTCAGGAAGATATTGATGATTGCCTCCTGACGAGTTTCATCTAGTTGACCAAACCACGGATACTCAGCGCTAAGCTCTTTTATACATCGAAGGATGTCATTGGACAGCAGGTATTCTATCTCTTCCATTGCCAGCCCTATGCCGCCCTCTGGATCAATATTTCTACCAACGCCAATAGTCAGCTTACCGCTTGAGCATTTGTAAGCGTGAGTCTCTACGCCCTCGTGGCGCTTTAGTTGTTCAATTAGCTTATCCATCTTATTCACTTCTGAGAGCCTCCATAGAAGAACGCCGCGCAGGTTCCCAGTATTCCTGATAGCTGGCCCAGCACGAGTGAGATTATGGTCTCATCATTTTGATCATGAGGCAGAATAGTCACGGTCATTACATAAGCTCCGTACAAAATAAGAGCAAGAATGCAAAAGACTTTAGGCGTAACATCGCTTGCAAACTTAGTCCTAGCATCCTTCCTGTCCTCAACCTCAGTCTTAAATGACTCAAGGTCTATCTCCATTTCTCGGATCTTTGTTTTAAAATCTTGATCTGCTTGTTTTACAAGAACCGCTTTGTCAGGTTCGCGCTCTATTAAATCCTCGATTTCATTAGCAGTTGCAGTTTCAGGCAAGCCTAGTTTAGATGCAGCCATCTTTACAGCCATTCCTGCCATCGGACCGCCTGCAGCACTAGCTATAGTCGGAGCAAGGGACTTTAGCAAGCCGCCTAATTTCATTCGACAGTTTCCACAATAGTGTCAATTGTGTCGCAAACGTCAGGAACAATAACGCCAGCCGTAGCAGAAAGCGCTCCTCTGCCCACTGCCCGAACACCTTTGTAAAAGGAAGAGCAGTATATTTCTTTGTTAGCAATAACTTGTTCAACAGATGTGCAGCTTGATAACGTAAAAACAAACAATAAACCGATCAGTCTCATTTCATTTTCTCCAGTTGCCTAGCAGCTTCTTGGTTTATAGGCTTTACCTTCTCTTGAGAATCAAGATACTCTTTTAGCCTTTTCTTGTAATCGTTCATGCTGTGGTCAGCGACTCTATCCGCCACGCCGCCTCTGTCAGCTCTTCTAGTGTCCTTGCTGGGATTTATATAGTCTGGGCCTGTATTGCTAAAGTATAGCATTGTCTGCGACTTAGAAGGCCCGTAGAGCAGCCGTGGGACTCGTGCAACCATATCACTGCCGTTTACGCAGGATATCTGATTGTCGAGCTTCATCGGCCTCTTAAAGCCTTTAAAAAACGTGTTCGGCTTACCGAATGTGATGAGATTGATATTGTCGTGCTTGCCGTTCATCTTGGAGGCAGACATCTCTGCGAGCGCACCTCCTAGACTGTGGCCTGTAAACATCGTTCGCTTTTTTGGGTCAATGTGCTTCTTGATCTCTTTCCAGATAGAAGCGTGTTGTAGAACGAAACCTGCGTGGCACATCCTTCCGGCATACGGAACCGGGATAGCAGTCAGGTCAGTTATGATGTCGTTTAGCTTTTTCTCAGTACCTCGAAAAGCAATAACATCTATGCTTTTGCGCTTGATTACAAAAGCCGTGGCTCCTGTGATCTTGTTTTCTATCTTTATGGCGTCCTTATTCTTCTGGTTGTAAGCCTTCTCTGACCAGCTTGCAGCCA
>NYWC01000112.1 GCA_002684935.1 Gammaproteobacteria bacterium | reverse complement strand
TTAGCTCCAATAGCCCATTGGACACCTTGATCGCTCAACTGACCATCCCAGCCACCGGCGGCAATGTCGATGTTGTTGAGTGCCATAGAGTATACCAGTTCTATCAGGGGACTTGTTTCTCCTATGTCCATAGTCTGATTGGAAGATGGACTTATTGGAAACCTACAGGGGGGCTTGTGATCGAACGGTGTCACATAGTTTGTAGTAGTTTCAAAGGAACTTCGCTGTGCATTGTATGTCGCACTACCATCATTTGGCGAACCGAACCTGTCCATGCTAATATTAACAGTGTCAAACCTATTAAGAAATCTATAGGCTTTTCTCCATGCACTCCCTCTAGAAAAAGATCCAGTATTAGCATCGGTGGATGATGTTGTTTTTATGAAAAGACTAAAAGTATTATCACCATCGGTCCCACATCCAAACTCGGGTATGAGTGGTATTAGTCCGTTATCGTCCGAAAATAAAGCAATAAGTGCAGGGGTGGTATTTGGCCAGTCTTCTGTTGATTCTGATGATCCGTAATTGTATGCCATGATTAGTTCACATCCCCTTGATCATCTACTATGGTAATTGTTTCATCACCAAGATCTGGTATTCTATATCTGATTTTTAGTTTTGGTGCGTTGGTCAATTTGGTGATAGTAAACTCCTCTGGATCTTCATTAAAGAATCCAATGTCATCTAATAGTTGTATTTCATATGCTAGTGTACCATCGCTGGTTGTGGGTACTGAATTGACGAAAACTACTCTGTTATGAAATTCATTTTCTTCGTCGGCGGCTTCTAAAAGAAGATAATCCCCACTTTCATAATCTAGATCACTATCGTCAATCATGAAAAATCCTTCTCTAGTTTCGGTTGTGGGCAAGTCATCATTTAAATTTTTTCTATTAAAGAAGATTTGACCATTGCTATTGGAAGAGCTGGTCTGCCATTGAGCCGCACCATTCCAAGTCCACACTCGATCTGCATTTATTCCGTTGCCCCCATTAGCAGCATCCATGGCTCCACCTAGTTTTTGCAGCCAATTTTCATTGGTTCCGAAACCATCGACGACGGGACTTGGGCTACAGAAATAACCAGCAGTATTATTGACATTACCACTGCCATTCACACCACCTGTGGTTTGATCATATGAACCATCACAAATTCTCTCAATACCATCAGGATCTGTATATGTTAGTGCAATATCAACTAGACATTCACGGAAGAGATCTTCGGATTCATCATCTTGTATTTCAAGTCTGATACTCTTTGTCTTGTTTCCGTCTAGAATAAATTCAAGCGCATCAACATAA
Organism: Gammaproteobacteria bacterium; assembly: GCA_002684935.1. Classification (GTDB taxonomy): domain Bacteria; phylum Pseudomonadota; class Gammaproteobacteria; order Pseudomonadales; family Pseudohongiellaceae; genus UBA9145. The sequence continues at coordinate 8,532 of NYWC01000112.1, read as the reverse complement.
CGTTTATAAATTTCTGCATCAGAGCCACTAACACCAGCTTGATTCTCCACATTTCCGGGATCTAGACTGAAATCCCAGCCTGGTGGGTGGTTAATGTGCCATCTAAGATTTCCGTTGCGAAATCTGTATTGATAACACCGACTACCATCTGAGTAAAATTCAAGGGTTTGATCGGTAGCATCTGTTATAGGCCAACTTACTATGTCGGATGCTTTACCTTGCCATTCATTATTAGAACCACCACCACCACCAGCATCACTACCACCAATGGTTATTTGATCCGTAAATCCGATTTGCGCTTCGGGTGTCACTTCTCCCAGCGAGTTATGAAAGAAGTACATCGCTCTGGATCTGGTGTTTGGATTCTCGTTGCTATGAAAAGGGAACCACTCACCTTTATTTTCATTATATGATTCATCGCGTAATTCAGGCATTTATTAACTTCCTATTGCATATACATCTACTGCTTCTGTTGCAAACACAAAAACTTTGCTCATTGATNCTTATTTCGATAAAGACATCATCNCCTNNTTCGAGTAANTATCCGTTNCNNGCANTNACGTNCACATCCNCACCAACAAANACNTTTGCTGTTGTAGCAGTGCTGCTAGGAACTTTGACTCTTACTCCCGAANNGAGTGGATCTGNATTCGTTGAGATCTGTGTCGNCGTANNCGCTGNCAGGGCCAATTTGACAGTCCTAATTGTGTCAGGAGCAGCAACCGAAACAGGAATGGTAGCGGCTGNNGGAGTNTCNNCNTCNGTAANGTATGCANCATGAAGTTCAGAGAGTGCGGTAACGATGTCTNTCTGACTATCACCTTTCACACCAACGGCTNCTTCTATGTTTGTGAATGAGAGCTGATCGTGAATTTCTCCAATCACATCGAACAGTCCAGTTGTCACACCGTCAATTCCTGCACTAATTCCGAACAGGATGTTGTTGATGGAAGTGATTCCACCAGACAAACCTTCGAGTTGATTGAAGTGTTCGTAGGTTACTCCGACTGGGTATACATTAGCGCCAGCAGATACTCCTTCTGGACTGTATCCCGAAACCATGACGGGCCATTGTCCAAGGGTTCCACCTGTACCCGTGACGAACACTCCATTTGTACCAGCGGCTGCTCCCTTGACTGCAAGATTAGCGGCGGCGTCAATACTGGAGAGACTGATGCTTGTAGACTCAATACTAGCGTTTATGCTGATGTCATCCATATAAACATGGAGTGCGTCACCAGAGACACCAACAGGTAAAACAACGTCATCCCCAATGTCAGTAGCTAGACATATTCCGTGTAGGAATGTCTTGAGGGTATCCGCTGAGTGTCCCCCGACCACTGGTTGTGTGGCGAGCGAACTAAACGTTACACCAATCAATGGATTAGCTACTGATCCTGTAAGACCAATTATTGTTATTGGATTGAGAGTAAGACCGTCTGATCTTCCTTGAACCTGTAGAGCATTTGCATTCGTTGCAAAGCGAGGATCAAGAGAGGTTCGAAGAATTGGAGTAGCACCATCAAAAGTCAACCCAAGTGGAACAGAATTAACTTCATCACTAGTAAAACCATGCAATACGTTATGAACAGGATACATTGCGGTGGCACCCTGAATCACAACACTATCAGTGGCATCAGCTTTTGCTAGAGTATGTCCCGCCGCACCAAAACTGAGACCTCGAATATCGAGATCAGTTGCAGATACGGTGGCTGTTACTGAACCGCTGTCGATTTTTACATGGGATCCAGTAACGTCGATGGTTGCACCACCACAAGCACCATGAAGGGAAACTGGTATTGCTCCTGCTGCTGCACAACCTCCAACTATAATTGGGTGTGCATCTGAAGCACCAGCAGAACTTCCAGAAACCTGTAGATGTGTTCCATTACTGAAAACAGCAACTTCAGTTCCTACGTTTACAGTTGCTGCTATTTCTGCGCCAACAACGGCGACTTTCAGAGCGTCACCAGATGATCCAATTGGAGTGCTGGCGACACCTTGGGCGCTTGCTCCGCTAATTAGCGTGGTAACAGGGAATGCTCCGCTTGCACCTTGCACAACAACAGAATCTTGTGCTGCGGCACTGGCCCCTAATTCACCGAAAGTAAGTCCTCGAATATCCAAATCGGTAGCAGTGACACTCACATTGTTTGTTATGGTGGAGATGGTATCAATCGTACCTCCACCCAAGGCAGTGACTGAGGAGATTGTATCAATTGTTCCACCTACAACAACAGCGGCAGAAACACCAGCAACATTAGTAACTTGGCCAATCGTAGCACCTTGGACATATACTGCGTCTAAGGTTCCACCGACAACTGTGGCCGAGGAGATGGTATCGATTGTGCCACCAACGATTGTAACTGAATCCAGCGTACCACCAGAAACAGTGGCGGAGGAGATGTTGTCGATTGTCCCTCCGACGATCGTAACCCCATCCAACGTACCACCGACAATTGTAACAGAATCGAGAGTACCACCCGAGGGCAGAGTTGCAACAGTAATGTCACTAGCACCAATGTTTACATCCAAAGCGTTACCAGTTGTAGTGATTGCACTACCACCAGCGTAAAGCTGAACAGGAATGTGCTTTCCTGTTGCAGAGTCAACTAGGTTAACGGTATCATCTGGGCCCCATGCGAGCTTTACATATTGAAAGTGTTGGGTAGCTCCGCTTACGGTAACGGTATCTGTTGCAATGAAAGAGCTTGTTACTCCTTCAACTACTACGATTCTGTTTGGATCAGTCATCTGTGTCCCATCTCCTGAGAATTTTGAATATTCTTAATATATATACTTGTTAGACTGTGGTGTTTGAACTATAATTCTTGTATTGAAAGGGATATATTATGTTTGAAGAAGTTGAAAGACTATTTACCACAGAATTACAGAAAGCCGTAGAAGAGTATGGTGGATCTTATATTGATGCCATCGTAGGGCTTTGTGATCAATACGATTTAGAACCTGCCTTCGCGGCAAAGTATTTATCAAAGCCGATCATAGAGAAGATTCAGGCAGANGGGGAAAGCCTCAACATGCTTCCCCAAACCGCAAAATTACCCATTTAAACTTGACACCATGTCTCGAATGGGGTATACTTATCTAACAGAACTGGGGAGTTCCCAGTCAATTTACAAGGCCGAGGTAGTTCCTCGGGGAAGGAATGCAACATGAGTTTTGCAGATTTTAAGAAGAAGTCAGAGTCCAGTCTTAACAGTCTTCAGTCGAAGATGGAAACAATGGACAAGAAGAAGAGCTACACCGACGATCGCATTTGGCGACCTNAACTGGACAAGTCTGGTAATGGTTATGCCGTTATTCGTTTTCTCCCTCCGTGTGATGGTGATGGCGATGTGCCTTGGGCAAAGGTGTACAACCACGGGTTCAAGGGACCAGGTGGTTGGTTTATCGAGAACAGTCTGACTACACTTGGTCAGAAGGATCCCGTTTCCGAGATGAACAGTCGTCTCTGGAACAGCGGAGTTGAGAGTGATAAGGATATTGCGCGTGAGCGTAAGCGCCGTCTCTCATACTTCTCCAACATTCTGGTGATTAGCGATCCCGCGAATCCTCAGAACGAAGGTAAGGTCTTTCTCTACAAGTACGGAAAGAAGATTCACGANAAGTGTCTTGAAGCAATGAACCCCGAATTCCAAGATGAGGAACCAGTCAATCCATTCGATTACTGGAAGGGTGCAAACTTCAAGCTCAAGGTGCGTAAGGTTTCTGGTTTCGTCAACTATGACAAGTCGGAATTCGAAGCAACCTCCGTTCTCTTCGACGGAGATGATGAAAAGCTCGAATCACTTTGGAAGAGTCAGTACAAGCTCAGTGAGTTTACTGCTGAATCCNACTTCAAGAGCTATGATGAACTCAAGCAGCGACTTGATCAAGTTCTTGGTGGTGATGAGCGTGGTACGGCTTCAGCAGAAACTGAAACTCTTACCACAGAAAACACAGAAAGTGTCTCGGAGAGAGAGGAGAGTCTCTCTACGTTTGACGAAAACACTGATGCGATGTCTTACTTCAATCAGTTGGCCAGCGAAGATTGAGATTCTTTGAGGCACTTTCGGGAGGACGGGTTCGCCCGTCCTCCTTTTTTTTATTTAATCCACGACATACGGGCTCTTAGTGAAGTCTATACCATGATTAGTTCGTATAGTTTGATCAGCAATATCGGTGTCGAGAAAATCTCGTGTAGTTAGTGTATCTGAGAATAACACATTAGGTGATGTATTTTGATTTTGAGTACTGACACTCGGTGTACCCTTCTTAAATGTCGGATTGATGGCATTTAAAAATTGGTTTATACTTTCTCTCATTTGTGCATCGGTTTGTCCAATCTCCCCTGTGACGGGATTTACAGACGGTGGCTCTATGTTGGGAAGATATTCGAGACGAATAGGACCTGCGGCTGTTTGATCGAGAATCGCGTCCCGCGATCCTAACAAGCCGTCTGGCTTTGTTACAGCTAAAGTGGTAGGTCTCGAGGCATTTTCATTCATTTTTTGTTGTAGCTCCTTTGGACCTGGCATAATTTTATCGCCTGCTTCTGCCGCGGCTTTCATGTGGGTATCAATCAAATCTTGGATGGAGTCGGGTTCGCCAAATGTAAGATTTGTAAACTTATCAGGATTAGCAAATTTCATATGAGGCCCTAGCATCGCAACGAAGTCACTTTCAGTCAAAGTTTCGTCGGTTTTTTTTGCATCACTGAAAGCACTCATTCCATAATTAGCTAACTCTTTCGCGGCTGCGATGTGATAATCTGCTACTTTCATACCCTCAAATTCTTTGCGTATTTCGATCTTTGCGTGAGTAAAACGTGGACTGGTCGCACTGTTATCGTTTCGGTATTGCTTTATACGTTCAATTCCCTCTTCAAAAGCCCTTATCTTTCTATATCCCTCATAACCTTCATACAGAACGGCAAGAGGTCCAAGCGCCCTCATAAACAACCTCCCCCCTTTACCTCCGACCTTCTTCGTCCAGTCTGCAACTCGACCGCGCATAGTTGGTTTTGTTTGGGTACTTATGCTAGTGCTGCTAGGACGCGGTCCTGACATATCCGTCACGGGGTTTACGGGTGTTGATGTTGGTGCTGGCCTGGGGGCGCCACCTGCGCCACCTGCGCCGGCTGCACCAGCTCCGCCGGCTAGCGTAGGAATTTGGGGAAGAATGCGATTGAGTAGCTGTCCAGTTAATCCTAGTCCGCCTTTGCCCATTTTAAAAATAAGTTTTGAAAGAGAAATCAGAGGTTTAAGAAAAGGAATTCTAGCTAAAAGTCCTCCACCGAGTCCTGTAAGTACGGATCCAGACACATCCATTACCTTATCAAGCAGTCCGTCACCTTTATCTTCGGGTTTGGTGGGATCGAATTTCCGATTCTTAGCAGCTATAGAACTAGAAGCACCAAGACCGAGTGTTGCATTTTTTCTTTTTCTTCTATTTTCTAGTTCCTCTTCTCGTCTCTCAGATCGCGTGGTTGCATCGTTACCACTAGCTGAACCCATAAAAATTACTTTTCGTGGGTTCATTATGTTGAAAGTAGCTTGTTTTTGTCTCTCTACAGTGAAATCTTTAGTTTGATTAAAAAGCACAACAGAAGGTATGGATTTATCAACAGCAGCACCTGATATCTTATTCAGATCTTGGTTTTTTATTTCTATTACCTTGCCTACTAACGATCTCATTTATTATGTCTTTCGTTTTCTTTTTTTATCTCGTCTGCTAACAGATCGACATATACTTTCTTTTCCCACGGATATAATGAATCTATTTCTGTAATCGAATATTTATGCCAATACATCAATTGGTGATTGGTTTTATAGTACTGCTCCAGAGTGGTATGGAGATTCATTAGATAAAAAAATCAAGGAGGTTCTCCATTGTTTTCTTGTTTTCCTTTCCACAAGAGGGACAGGTGAAGGGCAAGTCAATGCAATTGGATGGAAGTTTATCTATGAAAAGTTCGTTTATCTTTTTTACATTTTCCACTGTCATTTTTTCTATAAAATCTGTTTTTTCTTCCTCTGTATAATCTTTGAAACTGTACGTTGTTTCCTCATCATACACAAAATCGATACAAGCAAGAAGGGTTGATGTTAACTCATCAGTTTTATTTACGAGTGAGTCATAAACAGAATCTATAGAGGGTAATTTTAGTTTAACACCATACGTCTCATCGAGCATTATTGTGTCTTTTGGCTTACCTTTCTTTTTTACTTTCATTTTGGTTATATCTGCCTTTATATCCAACGTATGATTACATTCTTCACAAGTAACCCTAACATCTACAGTTTCCCCAACAGACTTGGATCTTATTGAAATCATAAGCAGTTCTAAATCTAGAACAGACAGTTCTTCTATTTTTACACTGTCATCAAGGATACAAGAATCACAACATCGCAGGCTAGTTTCAAATATTTGTTTTTCGTCGTTTGATTCTATAGCCATTAAAAGAGTTTTTTCTTCCTTTACTGTATATGGCTTGTACTTCACAGTTTTATTCAATGTAGGCAACTTTACCTCATATACTGGTATTTCTATTGCTGGTAATGTCATGTTAAATGTTCTCCATAATAAGTCTGTTTACTAAGTTTATAATCTAATCAATCATATATCATCTAGGGTATCAATAGGACCCCCAGAAAAATTGTTAGCATCAGTTCTGACGCGACGAGGTCCACTACGAAATACTTCCTCACCCCTTGCTATAAATCCAGCGGTGAGGGGATTCTGAGGCGCCTCAATTGGATCAAATTCAGGTCTAGGTCCTAGAGTTGCTTCTCTGTTCATGTTGTCTTCGCCTGGATCATTTGGTGATCCTACGATATAGTAACGTCTGAATGCTAATTGAACTTGCATTGTTGCAATTGCATCAGTGAGTCCTTGCCCTACTGTAACTCGTCCGATTCCTTTTGGCCACACATCTGTCAACCTAACACTGTATGGACTAAAATCTTCCTCTAGGGTATATGCTTCTATTTCTGCATTGCAGCGATATGAATCTGGATATTGTAACTCTTGTGTTGTTTGACTTACGACAAGATTCATCCACTGTTCCATGAAATCTCTTTCTTTGAAATTAGCAGAGACTCTCATAGTTACGTCCAAGTCTCCACTGTATGTACTTTCATATGGAATCTCGTCAACTGGTCCCGCAACTTTATATGGTTCACTGGCTATGTTCCTAGAGGGAAAGAACACACTTTCGGTAGAGAAGAATATCTCGGTTTGAAAATCACGAACAGAACCGACTCCTAATTTTTCAGGTAGTCCATTTATCTTAAAGAAGAATCGCGTCGGTCTGTATAAATTTGAAGACAGTGCAATATACTTTGATGGTTCGATGAATGGCATTAAGTTCTTCTTTCTTGATCGTTGATGAGTCGTCGTGAATCATCCCATACATTTCTTCTAGACTCTTTCTGGAACTTGCTGATTGGCAACAAAGAAGCAAGTAACCAGTTTTCAATTGGGATTCGAACGAGTCTAGATGATATCCCATCATATTTATACTCTTTATAGGTCGGAATTATGAATTTATAGGTAGAAACTGTATTAAGTCTAGCTTGTATATCGTCTTCTTTCGCTTTGGAAAAATCTACGCTAGAAAATAGCCGTTTTAGTAGCTGTATTCTATACTTCTCTGGGAGATAGTGAACATTGAGTCCAGCAAATCCCGTAGCAGTTCTGCCCAACATGATTATAAGTGGCAATTCATCATAGTACTTGAGTTTGCTTTTGGTGGTTGGTTCATATTTGAAAAGATACATTCCACCTCTGCTTACATCATATGCACTAATAGATTCGTCTGTAGTCAGAAGGTGATCTGTAACTTCGTTTGAACTGAATTCTTCTCCTGATCCAAACGCAGACTCAATTGTTTTTACAAAGAAATCTGCCAGTTGGTTGAACGTAGATAGTTCTACTCGTTTCAGTTCTTTTGCTTCTACCGATTTTTGTTTGGCCTCAACATCAGTTCCTATTGCCTTTTTCTTGAACATCTTGTTAAAAACATCAACCGCACCCTCCCCCACAGAACGTATAAGAGATTTCCTGAGTTCTCCTTTTACGAAAACTCTTCGTTGGAACATTATGTTGTACTGGTTGGATGCGTGGTTGAAAGATTCTGTTTTTATATCAGCCATTATGGTTGTAATTCTTTCTCAGTAAGGATTTGAAATTCCCATCCTCTATTTTCCGCATACTCTGTTGCGGCTTTCCATTTTGCAGAATTGACACCCCACGTTTTTACTTCGGTGATGTATCTTTTTGTTTTTCGTGTTTGCTTCTTTGGAGGCGAACATTGCTTCTTTGGCTTGACCTCAATTAATTTTACTTTTTTCGTCCCATCTTTCTGACGAACCTCGACTATGAAGTCTACATAGTATCGGTGGGGCTTATTATCTACAGGTGAGATGTACGGAACTACAACCTCTTCGGACCCCCACGACAAGATATTATCTTCTTTGTCGCAGTAAGTCATGAATCGACGTTCCCAAAGACTTCTGTAAATAACCTTGG
>NYWC01000111.1 GCA_002684935.1 Gammaproteobacteria bacterium | reverse complement strand
GAGGCTTTAGGTATGGCAGATTGAGACCGTGCGAGGCAGGAAGGCGAGCCCGAGCCCCCAGGGAGGGGTTCACGGCGTGTCTCGATTTGCCATACCGCAAACACCCGCCAACTCGATAATGAATCTGAGAGAAATCTTTGCTTTCGTAAAAATTGAAGATTTGGGAAGACATATAAAGCACCAATACTGGGAAAGTATTGGTGGGTCTGGGTGGATTCGAACCACCGACCTCACCCTTATCAGGGGTGCGCTCTAACCAACTGAGCTACAGACCCAAATAGAATCAAGAAACTAATCTATTTGGCGGAGGTCTTTGCAACCTCACCCTACTCTCAACCTAGGGTTTGAGATGCGCTCTAAGCAACTGAGCTACAGATCCAACAGCACCAGAACGGGCTGAGAGGCGGCGTATTATACGCAAATCGCACAATCTGACAAGATTTTGNNGGCGGGAAAACGCTATCCGTCCGCTCAGGCACCACGCTGGATGGCAAAGTGGCGATGAACCCGGTAACCCAGCAGCAGCGCCAGTATCCCCCCGTAGAGCACGGCCTCCTGTATATCTGTGCGCAGAATCCACAACAGGTGTACGATGGCCAGAACTGCGGCAACATAAACCAGTCGATGCAGCCGCTTCCAGTTTTTGCCCATTTTCCTGACCATAACCTTTGGCGAAGTAACGCCAAGGGCCGCCAGTATGAGATAGGCAAAAAATCCGATGGTGATAAACGGCCGCTCCGCTAACTCCTCGCCAATGGCAATCCAGCGGAATCCCAACAGGAAGCTCATCCACACCAGTAAATGCACAGTTGCATAAAAAAGAGCGAATAGACCGAGCATACGACGTTGACGCACGAATTGGGGACTCCCAGTGATAAATCGCAGCGGCGTTAGCGACAGTGCAACAAGAAGAAATCGAAGGCTCCATTCCCCCGTCTCCTTGGCCAATTCGTGTGCCGGGTCAGGGCCCAGGTTATTCTGCAGGACTTGCAGCANCAGCAGGGCAAAGGGAACCANAGCCAGCATGAAAACCGCTGGCTTGATATATATGTTCATGAGTGTTGTCGCAGTGAATGTCTGCTTAGAAATTTGCCGAGAGNTCCATGCCTTGATAGAGCGAAGCGACCTGGTCTGCATATCCGTTGAACAGGCGCGTTTCGATGTACTGCCTGCTAAACAGAGTCTGCGGTAAGCGTCTTTCCATGTCCTGGCGCCATCTTGGGTGGTGGACACCCGGATTCACGTTTGCATAGAAACCGTATTCGTTAGCCTGCAGNTCNTTCCAGGTGGTATTGGGCTGAGTCTCACGAAAATTGATCCGCACAATGGACTTGATGCTCTTGAATCCATACTTCCAGGGCACAACCAGACGCATTGGCGCGCCATTTTGCGCTGGCAAATAACTGCCATAGAGCCCTACCGCCATAAACGCCAGGGGATGAGTCGCCTCGTCGATGCGCAGGCCTTCACGGTAAGGCCAGTCGACAATCGCAAAACGCGAAGTCACTCCAGGCATAGTTGCAGGATCTACTAAGGTTTCGAATTCGACATATTTGGCCTTGGAGGTTGGCTCGAACTGCTTAATNAGATCGCCCAGCGGGAAACCTATCCAGGGAATAACCATTGACCAGGCTTCGACGCAGCGCAGGCGGTAGATCCGCTCTTCCAGCTGCATTGGGCGCAGAATATCTTCCAGGTTGTAGTTGCCGGGCTTCGCGACTTCGCCACTGATTTCAACTGACCAGGGGTCCGCTTTGAATTCGCCTGAGCGCGAAGAGGGGTCCGACTTGTCCATGCCGAATTCATAGAAATTATTGTAACGCGTCACATCACGATAGGGCGTCAATGATTCGCCCGTGAAAAAAGGTTCGTTGTCAGGCGCCGGCTTGACGCTGTCAAACTTCGCCTTCCACCAGGCAGCGGGTGGCGTCCGCTGCAAAGCCTCAGGGGCACTGACCTTCAACTGATCGCCATTTTGGGCCAGTGCGGTTGCCGCCGCACCACCGAGTGCTGCGGCACCAATAGCTATGGTCGCCGAGTCTTTCATGAATCCGCGACGATTCCGGTAAACACTTTCCGGTGTAATTTCGGAGGGTTTTATATCAGCTGGCTTCTTGATCAACATGGTTATGGTCTCTTCTTAATTCCCTGCGTTCTGCGCGAATTACAGACTCAGACAGGGGAATGGCTACTTTTTGTTCCGCTTTTCGGGAGATTTTTTTCCAGACTTAGGTAATACGGTCACCTTACCCGCTTGGTTTTGCCCAGCCTTTGGTTGGGAAGGCTTCAATTGCCTGCGATAGAGCCACCACAGTGGCCCCGATGCCACATAAATAATAGCCATGGTCAGCAGCACTTCATGAGGGTTTTGTGCAATCAGCACCAGCAGCACCACCGCAAACACGAATACTATGTAAGGAACGGTGCCCTTGAAATGCAGTTCCTTGAAACTGTAATAGCGATAGTTGGATATCATCAAAAGGCCAGTAAATACCGTCAATATAGCAGCAAGATAGGACACTAATGGCGTTACCTGAATCCCGTACTTAAACGCCACCCAGGGGAAAAATGTCACCAGTGCCGCCGCTAGGGGACTCGCAAGCCCTAAGAAGAATCGCTTGTCCACGGTACCTAGCTGCACGTTGAAGCGCGCAAGCCGCAGCGCAGCGCAGGACATATAGATAAAGCTCGCCGCCCAGCCCACATTGCCCAGCAGCTCGAATGCCCAGCTGAACATAATCAGCGCTGGCGCCACCCCGAAAGAGACCATATCCGATAGACTGTCGAACTCGGCTCCAAATGCACTCTGTGTGTTAGTCAGGCGAGCGATTCGACCATCCAGCCCATCCAGAATACCGGCAATCAGGATGGCCCAACCCGCTTCATTGAAGTTACCAGACATGCCAGCAATTACGGCATAGAAACCAGCGAACAGGGCACCCAGCGTTAGCAGATTGGGCAAAAGGTAGATGCCGCGTCGGCGAACCTGTTTGCCGCCTTCGGAGACCAGCTCCTCGTGCTCATCGATCGGTAGCAGGCGCTCTTCTTCCTGAGGTGACTCTATTTGTGAGTCTGGGGCCTTCATAGATATCCCTGCAATAAGTCAGAAACCATATTATACAGGGCATTTGCGAGCCAGATGACTGATTTTGAAATATTTTACCCGGATACGGAGATGCTATATGATTCGCGCCTTTCCGAGATTATGAACCAACGCCGAGAATTGGAGCGACTCAATGAACTACTTTAATACATTGCCTCTGCGACTCCAGCTGGAGCAGCTGGGTAAATGCCGCTTTATGGAACGCAGTGAATTCAGCGACGGAGTACAAAAACTAAAAGGCAAGAAAGTGGTTATCGTAGGTTGCGGCGCCCAGGGTCTGAATCAGGGCCTGAATATGCGCGACAGCGGACTGGATATATCCTATGCCCTGCGCGATGCCGCCATCATCGAACAGCGCCCATCCTGGAAAAACGCCACCGAGAATGGTTTTTCCGTAGGCACTTTCGGTGAACTCATCCCCAACGCCGATCTGGTCCTTAACCTGACCCCGGACAAGCAGCACAGCGATGTTGTGAAGCAGGTCATGCCCTTGATGAAGCAAAACGCCTGCCTGGCCTACTCCCATGGCTTCAATATTGTAGAGGAAGGCATGCAAATACGGGACGACCTCACCGTAGTAATGGTCGCGCCTAAGAGCCCCGGTAGCGAGGTACGCGAAGAGTATAAGCGCGGCTTCGGCGTTCCTACCCTGATCGCCGTACATGCCGAAAACGACCCCAACGGAGACGGCCTGGAAATCGCCAAGGCTTATGCCGCGGCCACAGGCGGTCATCGCGCCGGCGTGCTGGAGTCATCCTTCATTGCCGAAGTGAAGTCTGACCTCATGGGCGAACAAACTATACTCTGCGGCATGCTGCAAACCGGTTCGCTGCTGTGCTATGACAAGATGNTTGAAAAAGGTATGGATGCAGACTACGCCTCCAAGCTGATTCAGCATGGTTGGGAAGTCATTGCCGAGGGCCTCAAGCATGGCGGCATCACCAACATGATGGACCGCCTGCCCAACCCAGCAAAGCTTGTCGCCAATGAGCTGTCCGATGAACTGAAAGACATTATGCGACCNCTGTATAACAAGCATATGGATNACATTATTACCGGAACATTTTCCGCCGGCATGATGGAAGACTGGGCNAATGACGATGCCAAGCTTTTAGGCTGGCGAGAAGCGACAGCAGAGACCTCCTTCGAAAAATCAGAGCCCGGCACCATGGATATTCCGGAACAGGAATACTACGACCATGGCGTTCTCATGGCAGCCATGGTTAAGTCTGGCGTCGAACTGGCGTTCGAGAGCCTGACCGACAGCGGCGTTATAGCCGAATCGGCTTACTACGAGTCCTTGCACGAAGTGCCGCTGATCGCNAATTTGATCGGTCGCAAGAAGCTCTACGAGATGAACAAGGTGATTTCAGANACTGCCGAATACGGCTGNTACCTGTTCTCGCACGAGTGTGTACCGCTGCTAGAAGACTTTATGAAGAAGATTGATATCGATGTTATTGGCCAGGGCCTGCAGCTCATGGATCAGGGCGTAGACAACGCCGAGCTGATCGCAGTCAACGAGAGTATTCGCNCCCACNCCGTTGAAATCGTCGGCAAAAAATTGCGCAGCTACATGACTGCGATGAAGAAAGTCATCTAAGCAATCTGCTATCGAGCAACACGTCCACATTCAGGGGAGCGAGATTTTTAAATATTTACGCATCTAATTTCTGTCCCGCCGTGCCGAGTCGGCTGAGGGTAGCAGAGTGGTAAATCGAGACCGTGCTTGGCAGAAAGCCGAGCTCGGGCCCCAAGGATGGCTTTAGGGCGTACCGAGCGGTCAGGTCAAAGCAAGACCGTCATACATCAATACTAACTGGATCTAGCTCAGTTAAAGAGCCAAAGTCTTTTCGCCACGAGCGATGCCGGAGACGCCTGTACGTGCCACTTCCAACACGACGTTATCGCCGAGCGCCGCGATGAACGCGTCCAGCTTGTCGCCAGCCCCGGTGAGCTGAATCGTGAACACACTTGTAGTTAGATCCACTACCTGGCCGCGAAAAATGTCCACGGTGCGTTTCACTTCGGCACGCTGCGCGCCGGCGGCTTTCACCTTGATGAGCATCAGCTCACGCTCAATGTGGGCACCTTCGGTGAGATCCACGAGTTTAACCACGTCCACAAGCTTGTTTAGATGCTTGGTAATCTGTTCGATGCGCGCATCATCGCCGCTTGTCGTGAGAGTGAGGCGCGANAGTGATTGGTCTTCTGTCGGCGCAACGGTGAGTGAGTCGATGTTGTAGTTGCGCTGCGAAAACAANCCGACGACTCGGGACAGTGCGCCAGGTTCGTTTTCCATCAGCACCGATATGATATGTCGCATGTCAGGTTCTCTCCGTTTTGCTCAGTACCATATCTTTCATGGCGCCACCCTTGATAGCCATCGGGTAAACNTGTTCGGACGGATCCACGAGGATATCGATAAACACCAGTTTGTCTTTCATGGCTAGGGCTTCTTTCAGTTTGCAGTGCAAGTCATTATATTTCTCAATGCGCACACCCACGTGTCCATAGGCCTCAGCCAGCTTAATAAAGTCTGGCAGAGATTCTGAGTAGGTACTGTGAGAGTAGCGACCGCCGTACTGCATGTCTTGCCACTGCTTCACCATACCTAGCGCCTCGTTATTGAGACACACAATCTTTATGGGTAAGCCGTACTGCATGCAGGTGGCGAATTCCTGCTGGTTCATCATGAAGCTGCCTTCACCAGTAACACAAACCGAGAGCGCGTCTGGGTAGGCAAACTGGACTCCCATGGCGGCAGGAAAACCGAAGCCCATGGTGCCAAGGCCGCCAGAGTTAATCCAGCGCCTGGGTTTGTCAAATCCGTAATACTGCGCAGCAAACATCTGATGCTGACCTACATCGGACGAGATAAAGGCATCGCCCTCTGTGATGTCATATAAGGCCTGCACAGCTTGCTGTGGCTTGATGGTGCCATCCTCAGATGGAGTCACGGCAAGACATTGGCGCTCGCGCCATTGNTCAATTTGCTTCCACCAGTTCTCAAGGGCACCAGCATCAACTTGNTTTTCACTCTTTTCAACTTGATCGATCATCTCAAGCAGCACAGCCTTGACTGGGCCTACGATAGGCACATCGGCAGTCACTGTCTTGGAGATTGCCGCAGGGTCAATATCCACATGCAGGATAGTGGCGTCTGGACAAAATTTGCTGGTGTCTGAGTTTGTCACGCGATCATCGAAACGAGCTCCCACGGCCAGCAAGACGTCGCAATAATGCATCGCCATGTTCGCTTCATAAGTGCCATGCATGCCGAGCATGCCGAGGAACTGTTGATCTGTAGACGGGTAGGCACCCAGCCCCATCAAAGTATTTGTTATGGGATAGCCAAGCTTGCGGGTTAATNCGATNAGCTCGTCACAGCCCTCNCCCTGAATAACGCCACCTCCGGTATAGATCATCGGGCGTTTAGCACCCATTAGAGCGTCTACCGCCTTCTTAATCTGGCCAGAGTGTCCGCGCGAAGGTACTTGATATGAGCGCAGTTTGATTTCTTTGGGATACTCATAGGCAAAACTGATCTTGGGATCAGTGACATCTTTGGGCACATCAATAACCACCGGACCAGGCCGACCCGATGTTGCTATGTGAAATGCCTTCTTAATTATCTTGGGGATATCGGCTGCATTCTGCACCATGAAGCTATGCTTCACGATCGGGCGGGAAACGCCCACCATGTCAGTTTCCTGAAAACCATCACTGCCAATCAGCCGGCTCTCAACCTGACCGGAAATTACAACTATNGGAATGGAATCCATATAAGCGGTAGCGATGCCAGTCACNGCATTGGTAGCNCCGGGACCAGAAGTCACCAGAACCACACCGGGCTTGCCCGTGGCGCGCGCGTAGCCGTCGGCCGCATGNGTAGCCGCCTGCTCATGGCGCACTAAAATATGTTCCACATGATCTTGCCGAAAGAGTGCGTCATAGATGTGCAGAACGGCCCCGCCCGGATAACCGAACAGAAACTCTACACCCTCATCATGCAGCGCGCGTATCAGCGCCTCTCCACCAGATAGTTGTTCCACTTGCTTAGCCTCTAGTTCTCAACATTCCAACGCTTGATTAAAACTCTTCATAATAAAAACAGCGAGCAATCGATACTCGCAGTAGTCCGCCACTTCTAGTTCTCATTTTGATTTTATGATGACAATTGCGAGAGATTTGCCGCNGGCGCTCTCTAGCTACATGTCGGCTTCGTNCGCGAATATGTGATANATATCNCGATAGAAACCTTGGGTGGATGTTGTCCGACACCTAGACGGCAGTCTGGNANAGTGCCAGGTCGTGGCGNGTTCAGACTGCAGCAGACNAAACGGGTTGGTCNTTGTCTCTGCTNAAGTTGTGNATTTTGACATTTTNGGTAGGNAAGTCAAGCTCTTAAAGCAACTTCGCGCCGCTTTCGCNTTAAGCCTTAAACCGCNGTCCATTCACCATTAATCATTGANCATNGATCATAGACATTTTAAGCATCNGGGGCATGCAGGCAGGCGGTTAAGCAACCGCCTGATCTGGAGCTGNCTGCGACCGGGNGAATTTNAGCTCACTCTCTGAATCGATATCCACATGAATNGTATCNCCCGCCCCANANGNACCTTGCAACACGTGCTGAGCCAGAGGGTTTTCGATGCCATTTTGTATCGCACGCTTCAATGGTCTCGCACCATAGACCGGGTCATAGCCG
>NYWC01000110.1 GCA_002684935.1 Gammaproteobacteria bacterium | reverse complement strand
GCAACCAGCATGCAGGCATCATTGGTAGAAGTATCACCATCAACTGTAATGCGGTTGAAACTCTGGGAGACTGCCTGGTGAAGAAGTCCATCCAGATCCGACTGGTCGATGCCCAGATCGGTAAAAATAAAAGCTAGCATCGTGGCCATATTGGGTTTAATCATGCCAGCCCCTTTGGCCATACCTTTGATCACCACCTCTCGTCCGCTAATCTCAATCGTCTTACTGGCGAGTTTGGGATGGGTATCGGTGGTCATGATCCCGGTGGCTGCATCTAGCCAATTACCGTCCTCCAATTGTGAGAAAGCGTCAGGTACTCCTAACAAGATGTTTCCAACAGGAAGAAGCTCACCAATGACGCCCGTGGAGAACGGCAAAATCTGGTCTGGCTGAACGCGGGCGATATTTGCCATAGACTGACAGCATCGCAGCGCATCGACTAGTCCTGCCTCACCGGTGCCGGCGTTCGCATTGCCCGTGTTGATCAGAAAATAGCGCGGCGTATTCGCTAGCAAATGCTGCCGTGCTATTTGCACCGGTGCAGCGCAGAATGCGTTTTGAGTAAACGCACCCGCAACGCTCGCGCCCTTTGGTATCTCAATTAGCACCAGATCCAGAAGGTCGGCATAACGAACGCCACTGGCAACGGCAGACAGTCTAATGCCTTCAACTTTTACGGTATCTAATTCAGGCTGATCGGCCATACCTAATCCCGATCAGGCAATCTTGCCACAACATTGCTTGTATTTTTTGCCGGAACCACAGGGGCAAGGGTCATTTCTGCCGACTTTCGGCACATCCCTAACAAAAGGCGACTGGTTACCCTGCTGCTGCGGGTTGCCCTGCTGTCCGGCACCTTGCCCCTGAGCAGCCATTGCCCCCGCCTCTGCACCACCAGATAACGCTGAAACTTCCTGATGCTGAAAATTCATTTTTTCACGCGCAGCTTCTTCTCGTCGCTTGCGCTCAATGGCATCGGCTGGGTCTTCCTGCCGAATTTTAACGTGACTCAGAACTTTGATTGCCTCTCGCTGCAGGTGATCAAGCAGCGTTGTGAAAAGGGCAAAGGCTTCACGCTTGTATTCCTGGCGCGGATTCTTGCCGCCATAGCTGCGCAGAAAAATCCCCTGACGCAAATGATCCATTGTCGCCAGATGTTCTTTCCACAGGCCATCAAGAATTTGCAGAGTGATCTGCTTTTCAAACAGGCGCATATTCTCACCAACTGCTTCAGCCTTGTTCTCATACTCCTGCTCAAGTATGTCAGTGAGCTTCGCTTTTAGCTGGTCCTCATATAGCTGATCATCCTCATCCAGCCATTGTTGTAGGGGCTGACTGGTATTGAATTCAGTTTTGATGGATTCCTCGAGGCCAGCAACGTCCCACTGCTCGGGCACGCTCTGCGGCGGAATGTAATCGTCGACCACTTGCGCGACAACTTCCTCACGCATTTCCTTTAGCAGCTCAGAGATATCATCACTGGCCATCAATTCGTTACGCTGGCGATAGATAATCGTTCTCTGGTCATTAGCCACATTGTCATATTCAAGCAACTGCTTACGTATATCGAAGTTGCGCCCCTCTACCTTACGCTGCGCCTTCTCAATGGAGCGCGTCACCATGCCATGTTCGATAGCCTCCCCGTGCTCCATGCCAAGTTTACGCATGAAGTTTTTCACACCCTCGCTCGCAAAAATGCGTAGTAGATTGTCCTCCATAGAGAGGTAGAATCTGGAATAGCCTGGATCACCCTGGCGACCAGCACGACCGCGCAGCTGGTTATCGATGCGGCGCGACTCATGACGCTCCGTACCGATGATATGCAAACCTCCAGCTGCAAGAACCTGTTTATGGCGCTCCTCCCACTCCGCCTTGAGCTGATCTATCTGCTCTTCAGTTGGATTTTCAAGCGCATCCGCTTCTACTTCCCATTTACCACCCAAGACGATATCCGTGCCGCGCCCAGCCATATTCGTCGCGATGGTGACCGCACCCGGGCGACCGGCTTGGGCAATTATCTCTGCCTCTTTGGCATGAAACTTGGCGTTAAGCACTTCATGATCGATTTTCTTTTTCTTTAGAAAATCAGAAAGTATTTCTGACGTATCAATTGATGCCGTCCCAACCAGCACTGGAGCACCTTTGTCGCAGAGCTCTATAATGTCTGCGAGAATTGATTCGAATTTTTCCTCCATGGAGAGAAAAATCAGATCGTTGGCGTCGTCACGAACCATTGGCACATTAGTGGGAATGACAACTACATCTAGGCCATAGATCTGGCTGAATTCAAAAGCTTCCGTGTCCGCAGTGCCGGTCATACCCGCTAGCTTGTTGTATAGGCGGAAAAAATTCTGAAATGTCGTTGAAGCCAGAGTTTGACTCTCACTCTGTATTTCCAGCCTTTCCTTGGCCTCGAGCGCCTGGTGCAGCCCCTCGGAAAGCCTGCGGCCTTCCATGGTACGCCCAGTATGCTCATCAATCAGAACGATTCGCTTGTTTTGAACTATATATTCAACATCTCGATTAAAAAGGTGATGCGCTTTCAACGCGGCATGTACGTGATGCAACAATGAAAGATTCGTGGCAGCATAGAGCGACTCGCCTTCATCAAGCAGCTTTTTCTGAATCAGCAATGCTTCTACGAATTCATGGCCTAATTCCGTGAGCTCAACCTGCCTACTCTTTTCATCCGCAGTAAAATGCCCAGATTCTTCAGGAATGAAATTCTTGTCCATCATCTCCATCTTGGACTTTTCCTGTTTAACACCCTTCTCAAGCCTCGGGATCAGCTTATCAATTGCAGCGTAGAGCTGAGAACTATCTTCGGCCGCGCCGGAGATAATTAAGGGCGTTCTTGCCTCGTCGATAAGAATAGAGTCAACCTCATCGACAATTGCGAAGTTAAGTTGCTTCTGCATCTTGTCTTCGAGGCGAAATGCCATGTTGTCGCGTAAATAGTCAAACCCAAATTCGTTGTTGGTTCCGTAGGTGATAGATGAATCGTAAGCCTGTCCTTTCACTTCCGGTGTTTGTCCAGATTTTACGACGCCGACAGTAAGCCCCAAAAACTCGTAAATCGGCCGCATCCAGTTAGCATCGCGCTCTGCGAGATATTCATTTACTGTGACTATGTGTACGCCGGCGCCTGATATCGCATTGAGATAAGCTGGCAATGTGGCAACCAGAGTCTTGCCTTCACCAGTTCGCATCTCTGCGATATTGCCCTGGTTCAACACCATGCCCCCAATCAACTGCACATCAAAATGCCGAAGACCAAGAGTTCGCTTGCTGGCCTCACGCACTACCGCAAATGCCTCAGGCAAGATACTTTCCAGCGTTGCGCCTCCTTCAAGCCTTTGCTTGAACTCTTCAGTTTTCGCGCGCAGCTGTTCGTCAGAAACTCCTTCCAGTTCGGCTTCCATCGCATTGATCACGCCAACGGTCTTGTTCATTTTCTTTAGCTTTCTGGCGTTGCTGCTGCCAAAGACTTTATTGAGAATCTTCATACTTGAATTCTGATACCTGTATTGGGCCCTTCTTTAAAAAATGATAGCCAGAGCATCCCGCGGGCAGTTACCCATGGAGCTGTGGAGATTTCGTAGAAGCGGGAATTATCTGGCGGTGCGATGTATGTAGGCAGCCGGATCGACGACGCGGCCGTTTTTATAGACTTCGAAATGGACGTGTGGGCCAGTGGAGCGACCTGTAGATCCAACAAGCGCGATATTCTGGCCTTTGTTGACCACATCGCCAACGTCTACAAAAAGCTTCTCAGCATGGGCATACCGAGTAGTAAACCCACTGCCGTGATTCACTTCAACCATCAGACCGTAGCCTGAACGAGGGCCAGACCAAGTTACTACCCCCGACGCTACTGTATTGATTTCAGCCCCAGACCGGCCCGTTGTGAAATCGATGCCTGTGTGATAAGTAAGTCGCCCGGTGAAGGGATCAGGCCGCTGCCCAAAGCGCGAAGCGATCCAGCCGTTCTCGACCGGTCTGCCTGCGATAAATACATCGGATTGAATTTTTCTATCGGTCAGCATCCCCTCAAGAATTTCGAGCTGATTCTGGCGATCCTCGAGATGTTCTTCCAGACGATCAACGGCGCTTGCGAATCCGTCCGTGCTATAAGCTTCGGAACTGCCAGTCCCTGGCCCACCCAGCGCAACCGGCTGACTGAAGTCAAATTCACCGGTGTCTAGATTTGTCATAGTGGTGATGCGCTCACCCACAGCATCGAGACGTACTAGTCTGGCCTGGAGCATAGCCAGACGGAGCGTTAGCGCCTCAAGTTCTTGCTCTGAATCTTGCTTAACTTCCTGTAATTCTTCAGCCTGGAAACGTAGCTGTTGCTCCCAGTTGCGGGCAGTTTCCTCCGTAAATATGACGGAATCCTGAGATATGGCTAGTTGATAGCCAAAATAGCCAAGTGCTACTGGAGTACCCAGTAAGAGAATTGAGAGCAGGCCTTTAAACCAGCCCTTAAGGACGATGGTCTTGGTGCGGCCGTGACGATGGTCGACGAGTATGAGTTTCATTGTTCAGCGTAATTCTTAGCTACCCGGATAGCGCACTTGGGGATTAGCCCAGAAACTTCAACGCCCAACTTACCTGAATTGCGAGGATTTGATACCACTGTGCCACTGTACAGTGTTTTAATAAACCCCTTTAAAAATAAGAAGTTAGGTATGATCTAGTAGCNTANGCTGCAAGCACAGGCTTCACGTAGGAAATNGGCACGTTTGATTCTTCATCGAAACTGACAATTTCCCAAGCGTCTTCATTCACTTCAAGCATTCTTAATAATGCATTATTGAGAGCATGTCCAGATTTATATCCCTTGAACTCGCCGATGAGGCTATTGCCNAAAAGNTATAAATCTCCAATAGAATCAAGNATCTTGTGCTTTACNAANTCATCTTCATAGCGCAATCCGTCTTCATTAAGCACTTTGTAATCACCCACNGCGATTGCGTTGTCCATGCTGGCACCTAATGCTANNTTGCGATTNCGCAGCTCTTCGAATTCATGCATAAAGCCGAAGGTTCGCGCNCGGCTGACTTCTTTTACGAAGGAAGTGCTGGAGAAATCGATTGTCGCGCTTTTGGTGTGCTTTTTGTAAACGGGATGGTCGTATAGCAGCGTGTAGCTCACTTTGAACCCGTCAAACGGCTCCAAACTGACCGATTTATCACCCTGTTCCAGATGAATAGGCTTTTTAATCTTGATGAATTTCTTGAGCTCGCTCTGCTCCTCAATACCTGCAGACTGGATCAGGAAGACAAATGGGCCGGCACTACCGTCCATGATAGGTACTTCAGGCGCACTCACGTCGATTAAGGCGTTATCAATCCCAAGACCTGACAGCGCTGACATCAAATGCTCTATGGTAGAGATGCGGACATCGTCCTTCACTAAACAAGTGGATAGCGTAGTGTCCCCCACATTGGCCGCCGTCGCCGGGATTTGAACTATTGGACTCAGATCAGCGCGAGTGAAAACAATGCCAGTATTAGCTGGAGCAGGGCGCAAGGTGAGATAGACTTTCTCCCCTGTATGCAGACCCACGCCGGTAGCACGGATCACGTTTTTCAGTGTTCTCTGATTCAGCATAGAGTTTTTAATTGTTCTTCATTACGGGTCACCAATGGTAAGACTCCCGNAATTGGNTTCAGTTCCCAGNCAGATGAGCATGAGGGCGAGAATTACCCAAATATGTCGACATGCTGGCCNCAAACTCAAGCAACAGCAGTAATANTTTGTTGGGAATACGCCATTCGACCTATCACTGGATCAAATCGGGGAGTTGGCGATAAATTTCGCGACCGCTTTACGGCTATCCGCAAAATTTATTAGCGAGGCCGTCAGATTGTAGCAAAGATGCACGAATTTCCCAATATATTGTGTATGACGAGGAAAAACAAAGCCGAGGGGGCTCCGCCCTTCTTGTTTTGCCCGCTGGTTTAAAGTCAAGGTGTCCACCCAGCCTAAGCTAAAGTTCAGGATTTAGTGCGCCTGCCACACATACAATACCGCTCAATCCGCCTGCCTGCGCAAGAAGGCAGGGATGTCCAAATAATCCATATCAGCGGTCTCTGCTCCGGCCGCCTGCTTCATGGCTGCGCCTCTATCTGCTGCAGGTCGGTTTCGCATTACCGCGGGCCTGTCAAGCTGTTTATAATCCATTTCATCGCGCCCAGTGTTGTCCACGACTTTCTTGGGAAGTACCTGGTTTCCGCCGAGGCCGGTTGCCACAACGGTCACTCGCATTTCATCGCCAAGGGTCGGGTCTATTACTGTGCCGACCACGACTGTCGCATCATCTGACGCAAACTCTTCTACTGTGTCACCTACTTCGGAGAACTCGCCTAGTGACAGACTCTCACCCGCCGTGATATTGACCAGAATGCCGCGGGCTCCTTGCAGATTAACATCTTCAAGCAATGGCGAACGAATAGCAGACTCTGCTGCTTCACGGGCCCTGTCTTCGCCAGAAGCGAATCCAGTTCCCATCATGGCCATACCCATTTCCGACATCACAGTCTTCACATCAGCAAAATCGACATTGATCATGCCTGGGTGCATGATGAGATCAGCGATACCTTTCACTGCACCCAGCAGAACGTCATTGGCAGCTTTGAATGCCTCCAGTAATGACGCTTCCTTGCCGAGCACATCCAGCAATTTTTCATTGGGAATGGTAATTAGCGAATCAACGCTGGCGGAAAGCTGCTCGATGCCTTGCCCTGCAATAGATGAGCGCTTCTTCCCTTCAAAAGGAAAAGGTCGCGTAACCACAGCAACTGTCAGTATGCCCATTTCCCTGGCAACTTCAGCGACAATAGGCGCAGCACCCGTACCAGTTCCACCGCCCATGCCCGCGGTAATGAACACCATATCGGCTCCAGACAGAATATCGGCAATCTGGTCACGGTCTTCGAGAGCTGCCTGCCGACCTATTTCAGGATTAGCACCTGCACCAAGCCCCTTAGTGATTGTGGTTCCCATCTGCAAAATAGTCTTGGCCTTAAGATTACTTAGCGCCTGGGAATCGGTGTTGGCACAGATGAAGTCTACCCCATCAACCTGGTTGCTGATCATGTGGTGGACAGCATTGCCTCCGCCACCTCCAACCCCGATTACTTTTATCACCGCACTCTGCGGTATATTATCTACTAACTCAAACATACAACCCCCTCGGTCTCTTATATTCTTGCATTCCAATCAAACGAAATAGCTGACTAGAAGTTTCCCTGGAACCAATTTTTAACTCTGTCTACCAAATGAATCTGAGGATCACCTTTAGGATCAACGCCATCGTGTTCTTGATGTTGTTTCAAGCCATAGAGCAACAAACCAACACCGGTTGAATAAATCGGGTTACGCACAATATCGGCCAGGCCATTGACGTTGTGCGGCGCACCTATGCGAACCGGTGCATGGAAAATCTCTTCTGCTAATTCAACAACGCCTTCCATCTTGCTAGTTCCGCCTGTTAGCACCACACCTGCCGCTAGCAGGTTGTCAAAGCCGCTGCGCTGCAACTCCTCCTGCACCAGCGTGAAAAGCTCATCATATCGAGGCTCCACGACTTCGGCCAGCGACTGCCGGGATAGCTCTCGCGGTGGGCGATCACCAACACTGGGCACTTTGATCGTGTCCTCAGCATTCGCCAGCTGTGTTAGCGCACAGGCATATTTGATCTTAATCTCATCGGCGTTTTCGGTAGGCGTTCGCAGCGCCATGGCAATATCGTTGGTTACCTGATCGCCGGCTATGGGTATAACACCGGTATGCCGTATCGCGCCTTCCGTAAAAACCGCTATATCCGTCGTACCGCCGCCAATGTCTACCAAACAGACACCAAGTTCTTTCTCGTCCTCCGTCAACACGGCATAGGCGGANGCAAGCTGCTCGAGAATGATTTCATCAGTCTNCANACCACAGCGGCGAATGCATTTTTCTATGTTCTGAACCGCNTTGATCGCGCAGGTNACAAGATGCACCTTCGCTTCTAAACGTACACCGGACATTCCAAGTGGTTCTTTGACACCTTCTTGCGAATCAATGATGTATTCCTGCGGAAGGATATGCAGGACCTTTTGATCGGCTGGAATGGCGACAGCCTGNGCTGCATCGATTACACGCTCAATATCNGCTTTCGTNACCTCNCCGTCGCGAATAGCNACNATNCCATGTGAATTCATGCTGCGAATATGGCTGCCCGCAATACCNGCATAGACAGAGTGAATTTGACAACCGGCCATNAGCTCTGCTTCCTCTATCGCCCGTTGAATCGACTCCACTGTGGATTCAATATTTACCACGGTGCCTTTCTTGAGCCCGCGAGAGCGATGACTGCCAATGCCCACGATGTCCAGGCTGCCATCAGGATTTATATCACCAACAATCGCAACAACCTTGGAAGTTCCAATATCTAGGCCTACGATGATGTTTTCGCCAACCGCTTTGTTCATCAGCTGCACTCTCCTGTTAATGAACAGGACATTAATTTCAATCGCTTAGCAATATGGCCAAGACCTTTCATCTCACTGCGAACCCAGCCAATTCTTTTTCCGCTCTTTTGATTGCCAGACCGTTGTCATAGCGCAAGTCTACGGAAACAATTGCTCTCGCCTCCGTATCTTGCTGACTGCGATAAAAGTCTATAAATCTACCAAGGCGCTCTGAAACTTGCTCTCTGCCAGCAGTCACTCTAATTTCGCGATTTAATTCAAGCGTCCAATTTCCTCGCTGACTCAGGCTGAGGGCAGTCACCCGCAGCCCTGCTGAAAACAGCTGTTGCCTCAGCGCGTGATACTGTTCCATTACCTTGATCTGCGCCTGTGCTGGCCCCGATAGCATCGGCAAGCTCGCGAGCTGGTCAGCGCCAGGCGGCTGAAACACTTCGCCGTATTGATTCAGCAGTTGGCCGTCACTCCAACGAGCAATTGCAACCTCTTCCTGAATGCTCAGCGCCAGAGTGTCAGGCCAGACCTTCTTCACCGTAGCGTGACGAATCCATGGATGTTGCTCTAAGCGAAGCTTGGTGCCCTCCACATCAAAATTAAAAAAACCTGCCCCCATCAATCCCGTCAGCAGATTCCGAATTTCCTGCTCAGAAACGTGTTGCCACTGATTGTCCATTAGCACCTTGGTGACAGGGCGACTGAACGTTTCAGCCACGTTGTCTCGGTTTTGTTGTAGCAGTACACTTGTCATAAGCACCAATAGCGCCAGCAGAATCAGCCGGCGTTTGACAACCACCCCGCGATTTAATGGTTGGCCACCCCAGTGCACCCGGCCTGGCGCCATTCGAATCGCAGGTCCTGTTGTCTTGGTTCTTCTTCCTAGTGCCATTTCTACCCACTTTCTCAATCAGTTAGGTGCTGAATTCAAAATCCAGAATACGCAGCATCAGCTCATCAAAATCAATTCCGATGCGCGCGGCCGATGTCGGGACGAAACTGTGAGAGGTCATGCCGGGAATGGTATTCAATTCCAGCAAGTAATAATCTCCAGCTGCGTCCTGCATAAAATCAACCCTCGCCAGCCCGCTGCAGCCGAGACTCTGATAGGCCGTGCGCACCAGAGCCTCTATGTACGTCGACTCCTTTTCAGCAAACTCCACTGGACAGATAATGCGGGTGTTTTCATCTATATATTTGGCCTCATAGTCGAAAAACTGTCGATCGGTTTCTAGCAGAATCATTGGCAGCAACTCATCACCCAGGATGCCTACCGAATACTCTGGACCATCAACATATTTTTCAGCCATTACGCCCTGTTCGAATTTCATTGCGCTTTTGTATTCTTGTTGT
>NYWC01000019.1 GCA_002684935.1 Gammaproteobacteria bacterium | reverse complement strand
TGCCGCTATAGCTCAGCCGTGGTAGAGCAGCTGACTTGTAATCAGCAGGTCCCGAGTTCGACTCTTGGTGGCGGCACCAACTCCCTCAGGCTAACGAGCACTAAACGCGCTCGTTAGCCGCATTCTCAAGCTTACTAGAATCTCTTGCTAGACCTTCACAAAGGATTTGGATCGTTAGCCGGATTCTTAAGCCGACTGATATTTCTTGCTAACCCTTGCTTGAGTTCCACTCAACTGGACGCGATCCAGGCACATTTAAGGCGCACGCCTGCCCCCTTCCCGCAAGCAATATGCTTTAATATGCCAATCGTTCACCCACCGTGCCTCCATGCTCAGCATCATCCTGCCAACCCAAAACGAAATGCGTTCCGGCCTTCTGGATCCTATCATGTCGTCTCTGGCGCAGGTGGTAGATGCGGAAGTTATCGTTGTCGATGGAGAGAGCGATGACGGCACGCTGGAACTGCTGTCTAATTTTGACTTGAAGCTGATAGCTGCGCCAGGCGCATCTCGAGCAGCTAAGCTGAATGCCGGCATAGCCGCCGCCTCCGGCGACATGATCTTCCTGCATCATCCGCGCAGCCTAGTGCAGCCCGAGAGTTTTCTGCAGATTGCGGAGCTCGGCAAAGAAAGGGCTCGAGTCTGGGGTGGGCTTAGCCACAGGTTTGATTATGAACATCCCTTGCTACGATTCACGTCCTGGTATTCCAACCGGATCCGCTGTGACCGCTCGGGCATTCTCTACTTGGACCACTGCATATTTTTTGATGGTGGTTTCAAGGAAGAAGGGTTTAAGATCCCCGATGTAGATATCTTCGAGGATACGGAACTCTCAAAACTGCTGCGCCGGCATTCCAGGCCAGTGCGGCTACCTGCGGTGGCCCGTACGTCGGCGATCCGCTTTCAGCGCAATGGCATTTATCGACAGGCGCTGCTGAATCAGTGGATGAAGCTTGCTTACTATCTGAATTTTTCCCACGACAAGATGAATCGCCAATACGAAAAGGGGTTGAATCTCAATTAAGAATGAGAGATGGCACTTTATTCGGTTTTGGAGCTTGATCTATGCTGAGCAGCTGCCGCCGCCCAGTACACAAAACTTAGCGCAGTGTGGGTGATTTAACTTCACGCTACGCCAGGATTCTTCAAGCGTTCTGCCAAGATTAAAGCGCTGGTCATAGGGGAGTAGGGTGCAGGCCTGGATCGAGAGGTGGTCATCTCCCTTGTGCTTCACCACCATGCGAGAACTGGCGCACATAATGTCGGCGGGATTTTTGTCGAGGATGCCCCAGCAAGCGTTAGTAATCTCGGGCACATCCGCAGATTCGTCCATCTCAGGAAACAGGATAAGCTGTTCAGGATCGTCAGCATCCAGTTGGATGCCCTCCCGTGTAAACATATCACCATAGCCGGCCCGCATACTGTCTTCGTCTTCGTTCCACATGGTGCGACCGGCCACAGCGAAGGCCATGCCTGCTTTGGATAGCCATTGCAGTGACTTGATTGCAGGCTTCCAGGAGCGGGGACCTCGCTCCAGAGCGTGAGTGGCTTCTTTATAGTGATCAAGGGAGATGCGCAGCTTGAGTCTGGTGCTGAACTTTTGGTGCAAAATTTCCAGGCTGTCTTTTTCCCGTAGCAGTGTTTTCATGCCGTTGGTCAAGACCAGTACTTCGAAGTCGCGGTCGAGGCACGCTTTCAGTATGGGCACCATGTCTGGATTGAGGAAAGGCTCACCACCGGTGAAGGCTACCTCCCGGGTGCCCATGTTCTCTCTTTCAATCTCGTCAAGCAGATCGACAACTTCCTGCAGGCTGATGTACACCAGGCGATCATTGGTAGGACTGGACTCTATATAGCAATTCTCGCAGGTCAGGTTGCAAAGGCTGCCGGTGTTAATCCAAAGCGTTTCCAGCTGGCGTGGATCCACCGCTGCGCGCTGTTCACCTGCCGCTGTGACGTCGGGATCGGAGAACTTGAAGGACTCGACTTCGGAGGAGTCCATGACTTCTTCGATGTGTATTTTTTCGTTCATGCTTGGTTTCAGTGGCTTGCGATTTTAGATAGTGGATAACAGCCAGAAGCCAAATCATCCGGCTGATTCTTTGGTTCTGGCTTGCCGATTCCTCGCTAACTACTCTTTTCCATTCCTTTTAGCTGTCCTGCATTGATCGCTGCATGGACAGCATACACCATCTGCTTGCCAGAGCAGAGCCGTTACAGGGGCTTGCTCATTGGTTTTCTTTCGGTAAATTTTGGCTGATGCCCCACTAGACCGAGGATAGAGCCAGAATAATTCAGGCTTATTGAACTGGCTCGCGGGTAGCTTCCGAGGCCCTGATTCTTGTAGTGATCGGGGGATTAATCTATTCTTCATGGCTGTTTAAGCTGCTTTCGTAGCCATGATAGTCGCCGCGACATTGGCTAGATGAAAAATCTGCTTAATGAGTTGGGTTGGGGCTGCAGGAGGCCTCAGAAAGTCTTTTTAGATTGTCTTCAGACGCGACCGCAGCCAACAAGCCTCTACGCAGCTTGGTGATAGATAAATCGCTAAAAAGCCCCGTAGTCGCTACCCAATAACCAGGTTTGTTTCCTTCCATGCTTAATGACCAACAGATTCGAGACCTCGTCGCCGACCATGGCGTGACCGTTAACGCTGGCCGTTCGATCAAACAACTGATCGCTGATGGCGAAATTCCGCGCCTGCAGGGTGCAACGGTGTTGGAAGGCAAGGTCTCGGATTCGGTCTTTAGTGAGAGTCTGGTAACGAAATCCGGCCACGCCCTGCGTTTGATGTTCCGCAACAATCGTATTTCCACCCACGACGTGAATCGTGGCGCTATTCCTTTTAAGGATCAGGTGCTGGCGGTTAATCACGCGCATATGCTGGTTCTGGTGCAATCCATACTCGGTAGTTCTCAATTCGAGGTGCCTGGACTGGCACCCAGTTCCACGGTCATTCCGGCAGAGAATCTGCGCCTAATTATGCTGGAGAATGTTCTGCGACTCTATAACGCAGAAAGTTCTACCTCAACATCCCTGTTTCAGCATTGGCTTGCGGCCAGCGCGCAGGGTGTCAGCGTGATGAGCTATGCGGGGCATGAAATTCAGGTGGATGCGCTCACGCGCAACGGCAGGTTGCCTTACNTGATGGATACGCCCAGCACCAAGGACAAGGAAGATATGACCNCGGATGCAGAGNCGCTNATCGCTGGCGGTGTCTGTANAGCCTCTGAATACGCACAGATTCGAAATTCTTCCGTGATGGCCTTTGGCGTGGTGTCCCAGTATTTGCAGGGCAGGAGCATGGTGCTGGTAGATACTAAGACTGAGCATGGTGTTAATGATGCCGGGAAAATCGTCGCCGCAGATGAGCTCTATACCATGGATTCCTCGCGCTTCTGGCGCCTNGACGATAGCGGAGAACTGCTGACCCGCGACGGCAGGCCAGTATCGTTCTCCAAGGAGTTTGCGCGCGGCATGGTCACCGGGAAAAACCAGCAATTTACGGCCGAGCAAGCCAACGCCATCGCCGAACGCTACATTCAGGGCTTACAACACCTGACTGGAGATGAATTCAGCCCCGACCTCAGGCCGCGGGACGAGCGAATTGTTGAATCGACCAGTCTGATCCTCGATTATTTACTGTAATTACTTTTAGACGCTCGATTTAATTAAGCGATTTTTTTTGAACTCATTGAACTCGTTTTCGACCGGCGCAGACGGGTTGTTGCTGGCCCGGAAGCTTGGAGTCACACATGCTACGTCTCACTTCATTGGCCGTCTTGTCTGTTTTATTCGGCTTGCTCGCAGCCTGCTCTCCGCAAGAAGCAGCGCAGGATGCTACACCGGGGATCGAGGTTACTCTTGCTGACTATGAGCGTGCGGAGCAGTTTCTCTCCGGGAATGCCAATCCCCTGGTCACCGACCGCATCCTGAGACAGTACTGGCAGGAAAACGATCGTCTCGTGTATCAGAAGTCGGTAGAGAACGGCTACGAAACACTCATCGCCGACCTCGTCACGGGCAGCAAGACAAGCATGTTCGACCCCATTAATTTGGCCAACGCTATCGGTGAGATTACCGGCGAAGCGCCTGATAGTCGCGATCTGGACCTGCAAGACATCGAGGTTAATGCGGCGCTGAATAATATTCGCTTTCGCTTTGACGGTGATGATTACAGCCTGGATACCGCCAGCTTTAGTCTGCAGCAANTGCAGAAGGAGCCGGCGAATGAGTACCTGTCGCCAGACGGGTCCCGCGCAGCCTTTATTCGCGACCATAATCTCTGGTTGCGCGATACGCTAAGTAGCGACGTTACCCAGCTTACCTTCGATGGCCAGGCAGACTACGGCTATGCGACAAACAACGCGGGATGGCTGCGTGATGATGGGCCGGTGCTGCTGTGGTCACCGGATTCGCAAAAAATCGCNAGTTTCCGTCACGATGCCCGCAACGTGGGTGAAATGTACCTGGTGACAACTGAGGTGGGGCATTCAGAGCTGGATGCCTGGAAATATCCTCTGCCGGGNGACGACTATATCTTCATGATCGAGCGTGTTGTTATTCACCTGGATGGGCAGCCACGTCTCGTCAGACTTGATATGCCACCTGATCCGCATCGTTCAACTACTGCTGATCATATTGCCGGCAGGGGTGGCAAGTTTCTGGACGTAGAATGGAGTGTGGACAGCGACATGCTGGCCTTCGTCTCTTCAAGTCGAGATCACAAATCGGCGACTCTGCGGNTGGCGGATCCTGAAACCGGCGAGGTCAGGGNCGTGCTCAACGAAACCGTCGCCACCTATTATGAAGGTGGNTTCCGGGNCGCGAACTGGCGTGTGCTGCACGACCGCAATGAATTTATCTGGTTCTCAGAGCGGGACAATTGGGGGCACCTGTATTTGCATGATCTGGAAACCGGGCAGCTCAAACGCCAGCTTACCCAAGGTAGCTGGCCAGTACTTGAAGTGCTGCAGGTCGATGCAGCGGCGGGTATGGTCTACTTTACCGCAGCTGGCAAAGAGGGCGGCGATCCATACTATCATTATCTCTATCGCCTCAGCCTCGACGGCGGTGAGCCGGAATTACTCACGCCGGAGCCGGCGCACCATGTGATCGATTGGTCGGATTCCGCCGAGTATTTCGTGGATACTTACTCTACGCCAGATACNCCGCCAGTTGCCGTGGTCAGAAACACCGNTGGGGAGGTCATCCTGCCANTGGAGGAAGCAGACAGCAGTGCGCTAGTGGATGCTGGTTGGGTGGCCCCAGAAGCATTTGTGGCAAAAGCTCGCGATNAGCTCACGGATTTATATGGCTTGCTNTATAAGCCGAGTAGTTTTGATCCTGCGCAGTNCTACCCGGTGCTGAATTATCTCTATCCCGGCCCTCAATCCGGCAGTGTTGGATCTCGTTCNTTNCAGCCTGCGCGNCGGGACAAGCAGGCGGTGGCCGAATTGGGCTTCATCGTGGTGGAAGTCGATGCCATGGGGACGCCGGGCCGCTCNAAGTCTTTCCATGATGTGTACTACGGCAATATGGGGGATAACGGGCTGCCTGATCAGATAACAACNATTCGCCAGCTGGCCGCCGAGCGGCCATGGATGGATCTGGATCGAGTGGGCATCTGGGGGCACTCCGGTGGCGGCTTTGCCTCCACGGGCGCGATCCTGCGCTATCCTGAGTTTTATAAAGTGGCCGTTTCCGGTGCCGGCAACCACGACAATCGTAACTACGAGGATGACTGGGGCGAGAAATGGCAGGGCCTGCTGGAAACTTTCCCCGAGAGCGATCCGGTCGCCGACGGTGAGAGCGGAGAAGGCAATGAGCCGCGCACCAATTACGACAACCAGGCTAATCAGCTGTTGGCGGAGAATCTGCAGGGCAAACTACTGCTGGCCCACGGCATGTTGGACGATAATGTTCACCCGAGCAACACCCTGCTGGTGGTGCAAGCACTGATCGAGGCAGAGAAAGACTTCGATCTGGTGGTGTTTCCCGAGGCCCGGCACGGCTTCGGCAATGGCCGCTATTTTATGAAGAAGCGCTGGGACTATTTCATTGAACACCTGCTTGGGATAGAACCCGTGGCGGATTTCCGCTTCGGCGACAACGTGAACTAGGCACGGTTGCAATCAAGGAAACGGCTGCATTAAGCTGGTGTCCGCACTTGATCTACTAGTTAACCACCTGATGTACATAGGAATTGGGCTAAAAATGCACAAAATTACGCATATTACGACGAAGATATTTACCGGCGTGGCCGTCAGCGGCTTGCTTTTCTCCCAGGCCTTTGCAGCAGAGAACTACACCCCTTCTCGCACGGATTGGGGCGTGCCTGATTTGCAGGGAATATGGAACTACGAGAACCGTACCAGCCTGGAAAGGCCTGATCTTTATGGAGGCGCGCTGGAGATCGATGAGGCCACCATGCTGGCAAAGATGGTATCGACGCCTGATTATATCGCGGCCCTTGAAGCGACTGGTGCGGAAGCCCCGGGGCCGGACAACGTCGGTGGCTACAATGGATTCTGGATTACGCCCGGCAATGCCCTGGCCAGCATGAACGGTATGTATCGCACCTCTCTTATCGTGCAGCCGGAAGACGGCAAGATTCCCTGGCGTGAGGAAGCGGCTGCGGTGCGGCAGCAGCAGCGTTACGAGCTGCCAATGGGGCGCGCCGAGAGCGATGGACCCGAGGGACGGACTCTGTCGGACCGCTGCCTGGTGAGCTTTGCCTCCACGGCGCCATTTATGAGCAGTTTGTATAACAACAACATGCAGATTGTGCAGTCGCCCACTCACGTGATGCTGTTGGCGGAGATGGTGCACAACGCCCGCATTGTGCGGATTGATCAGAACTTCCGCGACTTGCCCTATGAGCAGTGGCTGGGGGACTCCATTGGATACTATGAGGGCGATACCCTTGTGATTGAGACTCGAAATTTCCATCCCTGGCAGGTGGGCAAGGAGCGACTTACCTCTACCAATATGAAGCTGACGGAACGCTTTTATCGGGTCGAAGATGGCAAGCTGCATTATTCCTTCACTATCGATGATCCCGAGCTTTATTCCGAACCCTGGACCGCGGAGTTTCCCATGTATAGCGGTGAAAGCCTGTACGAATACGCCTGCCACGAGGGCAACTACTCCATGCGTGCAATCCTGGCAGGTGCGCGCACCGAGGAAGTGAATCCTTCCAGCGCTCCACAATAGTGCCAGGCATCTCGCGCAGATTAATAGCGCCACACGATAATAAAAAACACAAGGCAATAACATAGAGGCCGGGCGAGTGATTGACCGTTGCGATGGCTAAACACTCCCTGGGGTTCTGAATACCGGGACAGAGCAGCATCATGACTGAGATTGAACAAGCACTAGCGGGCTTTGCTGATTTTATGTGGGGCCCGCAATTGGTTGTGCTGCTGGTGGGTGGGGGGCTGTTCTTTACCTTTCATTCCAGGTTGGCTCACTTCAAATACCTCAAGCACAGCTTTGATCTGCTGCGCGGCAGATACAGTGCCGGCGGCAACGGGGGCAAGGGCGGGGTCGCTGGCGAGATCAGTCACTTTCGTGCCTTGGCTACGGCGCTGGCTGGTACTATCGGAGTGGGCAATATCACCGGCGTAGCGGTTGCGATTACCGTGGGTGGACCAGGTGCCGTGTTCTGGATGTGGGTGACTGCGCTGGTAGGTGTCTCTACCAAGTTCTATACTGCGTCCCTGGCAATCATGTATCGCGGTTACGATGATGCGGGCAAGCTTCAGGGTGGGCCGATGTATGTCATTCGAGAAGGCCTTGGCAAGCGCTGGCTGCCGTTGGCTTATCTGTTTGCGGTGGCAGGCATGTTTGGCACTCTCCCCGTGTTTCAGGTGAATCAGCTGGTGCAAATTACTCGCGATGCGGTCGCTATCCCTGTTGGTATCGCCAGCGCTGACAGCCATTTTACCTTCGACCTGATTATGGGCATTGTGCTCTCCATTTCTCTGTTTGCGGTTGCCGTGGGTAAGGTAAAGCGAGTGTCTGCGGTTGCCGGCAGCATAGTGCCCAGCATGGTGGTGTTTTATTTCCTTATCACCGGTTACTTGCTTCTGTCGCACATCACCGAGTTGCCGGCCATGCTGGCACTGATTGTGACCGACGCCTTTACTGGTGAGGCAGTGTCGGGTGGCGTGCTGGGTGCGGTAATACTGATCGGCGTGCAGCGCGGTGTGTTTTCCAATGAAGCGGGCCTTGGCACTGAGTCCCTCGCCCATGGTGCGGCCAAGACTAATGAGCCTGCACGGGAAGGATTGGTTGCGATGGTCGGGCCGATCATAGATACCTTGCTCGTGTGCACCTGCACCGCACTTGCGATCCTGGTCACCGGCGTTTGGGAAGGGGATGCCATCGGTGTCACACTTACATCCCAGGCCTATGATCAGGTATTTCCGGGGCTGGGTTCCTACCTGATGTTGATCATGGTGTTTGTGCTGAGTACTACTACGGTACTGACTTACTCCTATTATGGCGGCAAGTGCATGGCCTTTATTTTTGGCACCAGGGCGGAAAGATATTATCTTGGTATCTATATGGCGTTGATCACGGTGGGTGCGGTCGCATCACTGGACGCAGTGATCAGTCTGTTTGATGGCGCCTATGCCACCATGGCAATTCCCACCATGCTCTCAACTTTTGTGCTGGCGCCTAAAGCACGGGAGGTGGCCAAGGACTATTTTCGACGTCTGGATGCCGGCGAGTTCAAACATGAGCTGCAAGTTTCAGGCTCTGCTGGCGAGACGAATGCGGAGGCCTGACATGAACCGAATCGAACTATTCACCGCAGCGTTGCTGTTTATTACCCATCTGGCTGCGCAGTTGGGAGAGGCGGCAGACGCCGATGTGCTGGATCGCTACCACCGGGCCGCTGCCACGGCTGACTGGGATTTCTACTTTGATCTATTGAGTGAAGACGCGGTGTTCCTTGGCACCGACGTTTCAGAACGCTGGCCAAAAGCGGTGTTTCGTGAATATGCCGACGGTCGCAGCAGCTGAACCTATACACCGCGAGAGCGCCATATTAACCTGACCCCGGATGACAACTCGGCCTGGTTTGACGAGGTGCTGGATAGCCAGAACTATGGAACGAGCCGCGGCACTGGCGTGCTAATAAAGATCAGGCCTGACTGGGAGATTTAGCACTATCATCTGACATTCCTAATATCAAATGCGCTGTCCGACAAGTTTACGAATGAGATCAAGGGGTGGGAAGCTAGTCAGTAGCCGGTATGCTGGTGCTTCTGACGGTGTGCAACGAGGTAGTCTCCGACAGATGCTTGTCTCATTAATTCCGATCAGTCTGGGATTGGAAACCCAAGNCCCATTGTTCTGCCGGTTGCAGACAGCTGGTGTCAGAAANGCNATCACGGNCTGCTGAGTTGTTTGCATAGAGCCCGTAATTAAGAGATGCGTAAGGCCAGTTTATTAGTTCGCAAGTTGCACTCAGGAGTGCGTTCGGCCCTGAACCAGTGGCTCAGCGCGAGAAGCTCCGCCCCTTGCTTAGACCAAGCAGTTCACCCCTAAATTCTTAATGGAGCCCAGCGCTTGATGGAACAAGAGCACTCAGAAAATTTGAAATATCCCGGCGTAAAGGGCCAAGATTTTTTCAATACCGTCAATCGCCCTGTATTCTTTATTTCCGCTGGGTTGATCATNGCTTTCAGTTTCTACGGAGGTTTGTTTAGCAGCCATGCGGGTGTGACATTCACTGCGCTGCAAAACTGGCTGGTCACCAATTTAGGCTGGTACTACATGTTAGTAGTAACGTTCTTCTTCGTGTTTGTTGTTTTTCTTGCGTCTGGCCGCTTTGCCCACATCAAATTGGGGCCGGACGATTCGGAACCGGAATACCCCTATCACAGCTGGATCGCCATGTTGTTCAGTGCCGGTTTGGGCATTGGGTTACTGTTTTTTGGTGTGGCGGAGCCTATCACGCACTTTGCCCAACCGCCCACAGGAGAGAGCGGCACAGTTGAAGCGGCCCAAAACGCTATGTTGTTCACCTACGTACATTGGGGGCTGCAGGCCTGGGCAACCTATATTGTGGTGGGTCTAGCGCTTGCCTACTTTGCATTTCGACATAATCTTCCACTAACCATGCGATCGGTGCTCTATCCGCTGTTATGTGAGAAAATCAATGGCCCTATCGGTCATGCGGTAGATATCTTTGCCGTTCTGGGAACGATGTTTGGCGTGGCGACTTCTCTCGGTATTGGCGTAACCCAGGTTAATGCCGGCTTGAATTATTTGTTTGGGATAGAAGTCGGTCCCGAAACCCAGATTCTGTTGATCGCCTGTATCACGACGATNGCAACAGTGTCTGTTGTGGCAGGCCTGAATGCGGGCATACGCAGACTCAGCGAGCTGAACATGGTGCTGGCTCTGGTGCTGCTGAGCTTTGTATTGCTTGCAGGTCCAACTGNGTCACTGCTGGGTGGTTTNATACAAAACGTTGGCAACTATCTNAGTAACGTGGNGTTTCTCACTTTTAATCTCTANGCCTATGAGCCCAATGAATGGCTGGGGGATTGGACTTTGTTTTACTGGGCCTGGTGGATATCCTGGTCGCCGTTCGTTGGCATGTTCATCGCGAGAATTTCCCGCGGAAGGACCATACGTGAATTCATCCTTGGGGTGCTTTTTATTCCCGCAGGCTTCACCTTCCTCTGGTTCAGCGTGTTTGGTAACTCGGCCCTGTTTATCGAGTTGAGCGCGCAGGGTGGTGAGATTGTCTCCGCTGTCACCACGCANATGCCGACGGCGTTGTTTGTATTTCTCGAGCGCCTGCCATTNACCACATTAGCTTCGCTGCTGGCCACGCTCTTGATCGTCACTTTCTTCGTCACCTCTTCAGACTCGGGCTCTCTGGTGATCGATATCATCACTTCCGGTGGCAATGAAGATCCACCGATTTGGCAGAGGGTGTTCTGGGCCATCGCCGAAGGCGTTGTTGCCTCGGTGTTATTACTCGCTGGTGGATTAAGTGCTCTTCAAACCGCAGCAATTAGCAGTGCGCTGCCGTTTTCGGTGGTTATGCTCTTTATTTGCTATGGCCTTTACAAGGCTTTGAAAGGCGAAGATCAGCGCCAACCTTAGTGGTTGGCTTTAAATTCGGCTGCGAGTTTATCGCTCAATTCTTCAATCTCCTCGGTCGAATACACGGCTCCACCTCCATAGCCCTACACCGGATTAGGCCAGGCTTTATCGGTTTCGGTCCTGACGATGTGAAGCACATAATGAATGTTGAGAGGAGTTGGGGCAGGTAGCCTGCTGACCCGACGATTTAGTCAGGACAATATCGCCTAAGTCGCCTTGCGCGCAATATCCTGAATGCGGGCCACCATCGCTCGCANGCCATTGCCGCGAGTCGCGGACAGGTGGTTCATCAACTCCAGTTCTTCGAAGTAGCCTTCAATATTGAAGTCAAGGATTTCTTGCGGGGTCTTATTGTTGAAGGCGGCGAGGATAATGCAGAGCAGACCTTTGACAATGAAAGCGTCGCTGTCCACTGTCAGCTGCACCCTGCCACCTTCCATCTGCTCGTCGATCCACACCTGGCTCTGACAGCCGCGCACGAGTCTGGCCTCGGTACGTTTCTCGTCAGGCAGTGCCGGCAGGTCTTTGCCGAGATCGATGATGTACTTATAGCGTTCTTCCCAGCTGTCAACGAATCCGAGGGTATCCTTGATATCGCCGCTGCTGATGCTATGGCCAAATGGGTTGTTGCTCATGCTGCTTCTGTGTGTTGGTCAAAGACTGCCTGCGCCAGTCTAAAGAGGGAGTGTAAACGGGAAGTATAACCGAAAACGCGCTGGCCTCAGAAGAACATGCCGGTCTCGAGTTGGGCCTCTTCCGACATCATTTCGCGACTCCAGGGTGGGTCCAGCACTAGGTCGACTTTGATGGCTTTTACATTGGGGACCCGAGCAACTCGAACTTCGACATCACCCACCAGCACTGGGCCCATACCGCATCCGGGCGCGGTCAGGGTCATGTCGATGTCGATGCGGCCGGCGTCCTGGTCGATGTCCATCTTGTAGATCAGACCCAGGTTCACCAGGTCCACCGGTATTTCCGGATCGTAAACGGTATGCAGGGCTTCCCAGACTTGTTGCTCATCGATATTGCCGTCGGGGCGCGGTTCGAACTCCAGCCTGATGGGCTCGAGACCCAGGGCATCGGCATCGGTGCCATCTACCCGAATCATATTGCCGTGATGAATTATTGTGTAGCTGCCACCCATGGACTGAATCAGGGTGACGAAGGTAGCTTCCGGAATGGTAACGGGGTCACCCACGGGCACAAGACGCCCTGGGCAATCGCGGGTAGTGGTGAGTATGGTGCGTTCTTTGCTGGTCATATCAGGCTGCTTTTATATATTCTGGCTCTGGTCGCTGGCTCAGGATGCTGCGATATCGAAACTTTCACCGCAGCCGCAGGCAACGCTGACGTTGGGATTATTGAACTGCAGGTTGCGATTGACGCCCTGCTGCACCATGTCCAACTCAGTGCCGCGCAGGTAGGGCAGTGAACCAGGGTCGACGAACAGCTTGAGCTCGTTAGCTGCGGTGATAGTGACATCACCCGTTTCAGGCGCATCCACTTCTTCCATGACATACATGAAGCCAGTGCAACCGCTTTCTTTTACGCTCAGGCGCACTGCGGACTTGCCCTTGAGCTGAACCTGCTTCAACAGATGGGCGGCAGCAGACTCAGTGACAGAGACTGCAATTTTGGCATCTTTTTCTACGTCGAATATCTCTACACTCATAACCTTCTTCCAGCGAATTCGCCCCGAATGCTAATTCGGGATGATTCGGTCTAAGCAAATAAATCCTGGACTTTTTGCAGTCCGGCAAACAGTGCATCTACATCAGCCATGGTGTTGTAGAGGCTGAATGATGCCCGCGCTGAGCCTGGAATGTCGAATCGTGACATCAGCGGCTGCGCGCAGTGGTGGCCGGTGCGAATCGCTATCCCTTGCTGGTCGAGTAGCGTACCGAGGTCTTCCGGATGGGTACCCTCCATCAAGAAGCTGAACACACCGACGCGGTCGACATCAGGGCCAAGCCGTTTCAAACTGAGCATTTCTTGGGCCAGTTCATCGCAGCGGGTGAGCAGCTGCGCTTCGTGAGTGGCTGCCGCGCCGCGATCCAGGCCTTGCACCCATTTCACTGCAGCGCCGAGTCCAATTACGCCTGCTATATGTGGGGTGCCTGCCTCGAATTTAAATGGGATGGTATTAAATGTGGTGCCATCGAAGCTGACGCGATCGATCATCTCGCCGCCGCCAAAGAACGGCGGCATGGCCTCCAGCAACTCGCGCCGACCCCACAGTGCGCCAATGCCGGTAGGTCCGAATAGTTTGTGCCCGGAAAAGGCATAGAAGTCACAGCCAAGGTCCACAACATCAAGCGGCCAGTGGGCCACGGCTTGGGCACCATCGATCATACAGAGCGCACCCGCGGCTTTTGCCTTGGCGGCCATTTCCTCAACCGGATTAACGGTGCCGAGGGCATTGGACACGTGATTTACGGCGACCATCCTCACGCGGTCGTCGAGCAATTCATCATAAGCAGTCTGATCGATGACCCCTTCATCGCTGACCGGTATCGGTACGACNTTGGCGCCGCGCTCGGCACAGACTAACTGCCAGGGAACGATGTCGGAATGGTGTTCCAGCGNAGAAACCAGTACCCGGTCGCCGCTATTGAGGTTGCTGCGCCCCCAACTATAAGCCACCAGATTTATAGCCTCAGTGACACCGCGCACCCAGATGACCTGGGCCGGGTCTGGGCTGCCTAGAAAATTCGCGACGAGCTGCCGGCTTTCCTCGAAAGCAGCGCTGGCGCGGCTGCTTAAGCCATGGGCAGCGCGATGCACATTGGCATTTTCATACTGGTAGTAGTGGGTGATGGCATCAATGACGGCATTGGGTTTCTGGGTTGTAGCCGCACTGTCGAGATAGATTAGCGGGCAGCCGTTAACTTTCTGCTGTAGGGCAGGGAACTGTGCACGCACTGATTCGACGTCAAAATTCATGGAACATTCCCGCTCGACGGCCGCCGTTGAGCTCACGTTAAGCACCGATGTGCCTGGTAAGATTGGCACCCTGTTCCGCTGCGGCTGCGGCTTCTGTGGTGGTACAAAAGTAGTCGGCCAGCAGTGGCTTAAGATAGTCGCGCAGTGAATCCAGCGCCTGGGTTTCTACCAGGGCATTAATAAAACCGTAGCTCAATAGCACCATGGCCTCGTCTTCTGGAATGCCGCGGGTACGCAGGTAATGCAGCATGGCATCGTCTAATTGAGCGACGGTTGCGCCATGGGCACACTGCACGTCATCAGCATAGATTTCCAGTTCTGGCTTGGTGTTAACTTCGGCGGAAGCGCTGGTCAGCAGGTTTTTGTTGCTGAGTTCAGCGCGAGTTTTTTGGGCATCCTGGTGAATATGNATGCGGCCGTTAAATACCGCCCTNGCCTTGTCACCAATGATGCCGCGGAAGGTTTCNNCGGTGGTGCAGTNCGGCACCGCGTGCTCAATGCAGGTGTGATAATCGACATGCTCATTACCACGNAGCAAATAGATACCGTCGAGTTGGCAGTGTGCCCCTGCGCCTTCGTGATTAATCACAATATCGATACGCTTGAGTTTGCCACCCAGCGCGAGGTGAAAACTTTCCAGGGTGGCATCGCGATCGAGATGCACATGCAGGCCACCAATGTGCAGCGCCTGTGGGCTCTCAAGATGCAGACGACTATGATTGAGNTTNGCGCCCGGGTCCAGCACAAGTTCGGTAACGCCATTNGTGAAGGCATTATCACTGCCGCTAAAGTGCTCGACGAGACTTGCTTCACTGNGGGATTCAGCCAGTACCANAAGGCGCTGGTTGTTGATAAAAGTGCTNTCCGAATGACTGTTNTGCCAAACCAGCTGTACTGGATTTTGTGNTCTGCTTTNGGCGCGCACNCGGAGAAATACGCCATCAGAGAGCGTCGCATCGTTAAGCATGGCGAACAGGTGTTTTGCACCCGGCACTGTGGTTCCCAGGTGTTCGCCTATCAAGGCCGACTGCTCGGTGTTGGCTTCAGAAAAGCGGACGATCTCAATTGCCGCGTCGGCAACCAGGGTCGACAGATCTTCGCGCCAATAACCATTGACGAACACCAGGCGGCTGCCGGAAAGGTCGGGTAGATCCAGGCCCAGTTCTGCGGCACTGTCGACGCTGATCGGCGCGGCAGTGAACTCCTGTTGCAAAGGAAACACGCTGGTGTACTTCCAATCCTCAGTTTTNCGAGTTGGCATGCTGCCATTGNCCCANGCTGCGCGCCCCGCAAGTCGGCGCGCCTGNAGCCAGTCAGGCACTTCGGTCTCTATATTGAGTTGAGGCGTTAGCAGATCAGTCATCAGGCCACCTCGACCTCTAGCCAGCCATACCCTTTTTCTTCCANCTCAAGGGCNAGAGACTTGTCGCCGGATTTGACGATACGGCCATCTGCAAGCACGTGCACAAAGTCCGGCTCAATGTAATCGAGCAGGCGCTGATAGTGAGTCACCAGCAAGAAGGCGCGATTTTCGGTGCGCATGGTGTTAACGCCATTGGCGACCACTTGCAGCGCGTCGATATCAAGTCCACTGTCGGTCTCATCGAGGATGCACAGCTTGGGCTCTAGCAGCATCATCTGCATGAGCTCATTGCGCTTCTTCTCGCCGCCTGAAAAA
This sequence comes from Gammaproteobacteria bacterium, assembly GCA_002684935.1. GTDB lineage: Bacteria > Pseudomonadota > Gammaproteobacteria > Pseudomonadales > Pseudohongiellaceae > UBA9145. The sequence goes on along the minus strand of NYWC01000019.1, from coordinate 72,882 downwards.
CCTTCATTTACGCCGCGTTTCAAGAATGNCTGGTCCAGATCAACGGCGGCACAGGCTTCCCTGGCTTTNCGCATAAAGTTGACGGTGTCGAAAGCTGCTTCGTCACGACTTTCGCGCACAGTATCTACGGCTGCCTTCAGGAATTCCATGTTGCTGACGCCGGGAATTTCCACCGGGTACTGAAACGCCAGAAACAGACCTAGGTGCGCGCGCTCTTCGGTTTCCATTTCGAAAATATCTTTGCCCATGAACTCGGCGCTACCGTCGGTTATTTCATAGCCGGGGCGACCAGACAGCACGTGACCCAGGGTGCTCTTGCCAGAGCCATTTGGTCCCATGATGGCNTGAACTTCGCCCGCATTAATTTCCAGGCTGAGCCCTTTGAGAATAGTCTTGCCGTCGACTTCGGCGTGCAAGTCTTTGATGCTGAGCATGTCGTCAGTCTCCTGATCGAATTAATCTCTAAAATATTNGTAGTGGGTGTGACTTNGGAGCACCCGAGCGTTTGGCCGATTTAGCCTACTGAGCCCTCAAGACTCACTTCCAGCAGTTTGCCAGCCTCTACCGCAAACTCCATGGGCAGCTCTTTGAAGACTTCTTTACAAAATCCATTAACAATCATGGAAACTGCTTTCTCCGGATCGAGTCCACGTTGCTGGCACAGGTAGAGCTGGTCATCGCTGACTTTGGAAGTGGTGGCTTCATGCTCGACGATACCAGTCGGGTTCTTGCTTTCGATATAAGGAAAGGTATGCGCCGCACACTTGTCGCCAATCAACAGTGAATCACACTGGGTATAGTTGCGTGCACCCTTGGCGGCAGGACTAACCCTGACCAATCCGCGATAAGCGTTGCTGCTCTTGCCAGCCGAAATACCTTTGGAAATAATCGTCGAGCGGGTGTTCTTGCCGAGGTGAATCATCTTGGTACCGGTGTCCGCTTGCTGCATGTTGTTGGTTAACGCGACGGAATAGAATTCACCTACGCTGTTGTCGCCGCGCAGAATGCAGCTGGGGTACTTCCAAGTGACGGCGGAGCCTGTTTCCACCTGAGTCCAGGAAATCTTGGCGTTGGTATGGGCCAGGCCGCGTTTTGTGACAAAGTTGTAAATGCCGCCTTTGCCCTCGGCATCACCAGGATACCAGTTCTGCACAGTTGAATATTTGATTTCAGCATCGTCCATTGCCACTAGTTCCACTACAGCGGCGTGAAGCTGGTTCTCGTCTCGCATAGGCGCAGTGCAGCCCTCGAGGTAGCTGACGTGGCTCCCTTCGTCGGCAACAATTAGCGTACGCTCAAATTGGCCAGTGTTGGCCTCATTGATACGGAAGTATGTGGATAGCTCCATGGGGCAGCGAACGCCCTTGGGAATGTAGACGAAGGAACCATCACTGAACACAGCACTGTTTAGTGCTGCATAAAAGTTGTCCTTGCGTGGCACCACGCTACCCAGATATTTGCGGACCAGATCCGGGTATGCGTGTACGGCTTCGGAAATTGAGCAAAACAAAACGCCCGCCTCCGCCAGCTTCTCGCGGAAGGTGGTGGCGACTGACACGGAATCGAACACCACGTCGACAGCGACGCCAGCCAGTACTTCCTGCTCGTGCAGCGGAATACCGAGTTTTTCATAGGTTGCCAGCAGTTCAGGGTCGATTTCGTCCAGGCTCTGGGGTCGATCTTCCATGCTCTTGGGCTGGGAATAATAGGAGATATCCTGCAAATCAATCCTGGGGTAATGGACATGTGCCCACTCAGGCACGTCCATTTCGCGCCAGACGCGGAACGCCTCAAGCCGCCATTTCAAGAGCCACTCCGGCTCGTTTTTCTTGGCGGAAATGAAGCGTATGGTGTCTTCGTTCAGGCCAGGNGGCAGGGTATCGGACTCNATGTCGGTGGTAAAACCGGCTGNGTAGTCCTTGGCGATGGCTTTGTCGATCTGTTCTTGGGACATGTCTGTTCCAGGCTAATATTTGGTCAAGTTACTGAATTACTGTGCGTCAGCAACCAGTGTCAGGGGGACGGAATCCTGCTCGATATGTACTGTTAGGCGTGAATCCTGAGTTTCGGAAATTTCCTTGATCTCGCGTCGGCGCATCAGGTCCTGCAATGAGATGTCGCCGAGAAAATTGCGGATCTGATCACTGAGGTCCATCCACAGATAATGGGTCAGGCAAGTCTCGCCATTCTGACAGTCTCCGGCACCACCACAGCGGGTTGCATCGGATTTTTCGTTGACCGCTTCTATGACCTCGGCGACGCTTATCTCGGAGGCTGCGCGGCTCAAGTTATAGCCGCCGCCGGGGCCACGNACACTCNTCACCAGTCCGCGCTGGCGCAAACTGCAGAATAACTGTTCAAGGTAGGAGAGTGAAATGTCCTGGCGCTGGGAAATTCCAGCCAGGGGAGTTGGGCCCTGATCATGGTGAAGAGCGAGGTCTAGCATTGAGGTGACGGCGTAGCGTCCCTTGGCAGTCAATCGCATAGGAAATACCTGAGTAATCTGATCAGAAATCGAGCGGCAGTTTTCCATACCTGACTATTTAAGTCAAGTATTAGCCGGTTGATGANTTTTTAGAAATATCGCTGATATTTCGGGAGTTATTCACAGTAGGTAGGAGGGTTGGTAAACACGGGGCGGTAAGATTAAACCCATTAGCATCAGCGAGACTTATTACCCCTCTTAGTGTACGTGACAGTCACTACTTATAAACGACGGGGGGAGGAAGTTAGATCGCCAAGGCTTGGTTAAATGCTTCTGTTAAGGTCTTCGCTTTTACAGACTTTAGTTGTTAAGTTGTAGGTTTTCTTGGATTGATGCTGTCACATCATGGATATGGAAATCATCTATTTAGGCCTGAGTGCCTTCCTGGCTGCCACCCTTGTTCCTGTTTCATCAGAGATTTTTTTTACGGGCTACCTGGCGCTTGGCTATAGTAAAACCGCCTGTCTGCTGATTGCCTCGATTGGAAATTGCCTGGGTACGACATTTAATTATGGTCTGGGTGCTGCCGGCATAGCGGTGGCCGAAAAATATTTTGGCTTCTCGCCTGCCCGCAATGAGAAGGTGCTGGCGCTGAATAAAAAGTATGGTAAGTGGACTCTCTGGCTAGCGTGGCTGCCANTAATCGGCGACCCGATNACCATTTATGCGGGCGTTACCAAGACTAACTTCTGGTATTTTGCCTTGATCGTGTATGGCGGCCGCGTTGGGCGTTATGNGCTCATACTCTCCGCTCTGCGGGCGGCGGGTGCAGCTTGAATGGTTTAAGCATCTCAAGCAATTGAACTGGGTTGGACCATAACCGCTTTTGCGTCAACTGCCAAGATAACAGTCGCTCACAGGCGTAAAATGGTCTGTAAATAGTAGTAGTGGCTGTCACCCTTATTGACCAGATCCATGTAACGGCCGGCATTAATCCATACATAGCCACCATCGATGGTTAACTTGTTCGAAAACAGGTGCCAACGCACGCGAGTCTCCAATTGATCTCCCAGAAAATCTTCGCCAAGATTTCCGGGGTGACGATAGCGGGTTGTGCGCCACCCCTGAGCTTCTTCCGCCAAGGAGGGTCGCTGCCACCTGATATAGGCATCGATATTACTGGTAGGCTGAAGGTTAAGCATGAGCCCGGGAGAGCTGGTGTTCACGCGCTGAAACGCGCGAAACGAGCCGGTAGGTCCAAAATCTGGACGTGGTACGCCAAACAGGTGGTCCAGCTCGTTGGACTCATTGTCCAGCGGATCTTTGTCACCGCTACCATGGTGATAGATGAAGCTCAGGCGCGGTTGCCAGCTGACCTCAAAACTGTAACCAAACGATAGATGGAAATACCTCGCCTTGTGGTCGAGCAAGGCAGAGCTTGCGTCTAATGCCGGTGCATCACCAAGNTGGTAAACGGCCTCTATGTCGTAATGCCAGCTGCCCGCTGTTGGGTTTCGAAATAGGCGTGCGCCGGTGGTGAGCACATCGAAGCGCTGGTTGGCGGGTCGATTGCGCTTCTCATCGGCGCCCAGCAGGTACAGTTGAAGTGAGTCTGCCTGGGCAGTTAGGCNGGTTGTAAAATATGCGCCCCAAAAGAAGTCGCTGGACTGCTTGTCTAGTTTCGGATCGTTATCAATCCAGTCGCCGGAGACCCGCCTGGCGGTAGGACGCGTGTAGAAAAGATCCAGGGAGGTATCGCCGTTTTCCAGTCTTGCCTGCACGCCAGCGAATGAATTGATGGTATTGCGAAAACGGTTACGNGCCACAAAGCGGCGGCTGCCCTGATCCATGGTGAANCGACCGACCTTGATAAATCCCCGGTCCGACTCACTAAACACATTGGCAATGGGTACAGTCACGTTTGCCTGCAAAATATCCAGCGGGTTGGCGAAAAAACTGTCCAGTGGACTGCCGCTATCGGTAAGGTAAGTGCGCATATCAGCGACTTCAGCTGTGATCGAAAATTTTTCGAATGAGGCTTCCGCCGTGAGTGAATTGCGCCATTCAAAGCCCTGATCGCTGCCGTCGAGACCAGCGCGAAACTGCCCCTCCAGATGCTGCATCCTGCTCTGCTGCTCGAAACCCAGAGATAGCCATTCCGGCAGGCCAGATTTAGTCTGCGCCTGAGTCAGCGTGGATGCCCAGATCAGTGAGCAGGCGATGACGGAAACAATGGGTCGGATCGGGTTGTTTTTCGCCCGGCTAGAGAATTGTGTTCGAGGCATAGAATCTATTTCTTTTTCTATTGTCAATTTAAGTCAGCGATTGCATGCAGGTCTTAAGTGTCCTGGTGTCCGCAGGAGTGAGACTGGCAGCATACTATAAAGGAAACTAGAAACGAAAAAGGGAAAAGGGCCAAATATTCAATGGCTGAGGCTGTGGTGAAAGCGGGGGCAGTTGTTGAGGCAATCACCTGAGAGCATAAACGAACCGATGGATGCATTAAGGGCTCGTTAACGGTTATTTATTGCGCCGCTTTGCGCAAAAACTGTTTTGCCTTCTTCGCCATGCGCAGCAGCGAAGTCTCCGTCGATACTTTATGGATTTCATCCAGGCTTACCCAGGCCAATTCTTTTGATTCCGGCGTCAGCTGCACGGCGTTGGCTGATCGCGCCGCGAACAGGTAGCGCACGTCATAGTGCAGATGCTCAGCTTCGTCACCATGGGCAGGTATGGCGTGGATATCGATGTCGAAGATATCGGGCGACAAGACTTCAATAGCGCCTAGACCAGATTCTTCATAAGCTTCTCTCAGTGCACCGGCCTCTACAGACTCATCGAGACTCGTTTCAAGATGTCCGCCGAGTTGAATCCAAATATCCAGTTTGCGGTGGTGACAGAGCAGCACGTGGGTCCTGTTGGTATCGAGTATCCAAGCGCTGGCGGTGATGTGTCCAGCTGCCGTCTGGCGACTGCATGGATTAGTCTCTGTCGTAACGAAAGTGTGCATAGCACTCACAAATTCTTCCTCTTCCACATCGCAGCGCTTGGCGTAGCGATTCAGTGCTTGTATCAGTTGAAATTTGTTCATGAAGGCTCGGCTTTAATTAGCATGGGGCGGTAATAATTGAAGTTTAGAAGCCGGGCTTTAGTCTGACCTCGGAATTTCAGGCGCAACTAATTGCTCGTACTACTCTTATACAGGCTATCGAAGACTCTCACGCGCGGAAGGGTCTTCAAGCTGCTGGGGTGAGCCGGGGAGGTGAATCTTAAACCTTAGACTTAAAACCTGAGATCAATGAATGGTCTGCTCTGGCTTAGGTATGTCCTCGCCGGAAACCGAGCTTATCGAGCGCTCTTCCTGCGAGATATAGCTGCGGGTAGCGACCGGGCTCTCAAGGTAATCTCCCAGCTTGTTGAGAAAGTTATCCATGTGATCAGTCTGATAGTGTTCCTGGAGGCATTCGGAGTCTTCCCACTCCTGCAACAGTACGACCTGATTGGGATCGGTGACGCCTTTAAAATATTCATAGCTCAGACAGCCGTGTTCTAGCCGACATAGGCGCACCATATTGCGCATCAGCTTGAGGGCTTCCTGTTTGGAATCAGGAAGTAGTTGAAATGTGGATTGCACCACGATCATTGCGTCTAAGCTCCAGTTTTCCTTCATATTATACGGACTCTTCGACTAAATACAGCCGACTAAATAGAATTATCACAATTGGGGTAAAGTCATTGATATTAATAAATAAAATATGGTTTTCTTGGCAATTGCCGCAGCCTCGGTGGTGAACAGGTCGTTACCACCAGGGGTAAAATGGCGGCATATCTGTCGAAGCTTTGTCGGCAAATTCAGGGCGTCGTTTCTCCAGGAAAGCACTCACACCTTCTTTGCCGCTGCTTTTGCTGGCATAGAAAATTGCCAGGGAATCCACTTCGTGGGCGCTCAGGGGGTGGGGCAGGCTGGCGTTGCGATACATCATCTGGCGGCTAAGCGCGATCGCCACCTGACTATGCTGAGCAATCCGCCTGGCAATTTCATAGGCCTTGGGTAGGAGTTCCTCGGCTGCCAGCTGATGATTGGCAAAGCCTTTTTGAGTCAGCTCCTCTGCGCTAATAAGATCGCCGCTGTAGATCCATTCTAATGCTGTACCCATGTTAACGATGCGCGGCAAAAACCATGAGGAGGCCGCTTCCGGGGTAATGCCAATCTTGTTGAAGACAAAGCCAACCCGCGCGGATTCGGACACGAGCCTAATATCCATAGCACAGCTCATGGTCGCTCCAATACCGACTGCGGCGCCGTTGATGGCACCAATGATCGGTTTCTTGCATTCAAAGATGGCCAAGGTGACTTGGCCGCCTGTGTCTCTCACGCCTTCTTCAATGACGGGATCATGCAGGCGAGTTCGCATGTTATCAAGACTGGGCTGCAATTCTTCATTCAATCCGAATACGTTGCCTGCGCCCGACAAGTCCATGCCCGCACAGAAAGCCTTGCCGGCGCCAGTCACCACAATGGCGCTTACGTCATCGTCATCGCTAGCCTGATTAAAGGCTCGGATTAGCTCCTTCGCCATCTCAACGGTGAATGCATTGAGCTGCTCGGGGCGATTCAGCATGATAGTCANAATTTGTTCTGAGACTTCATAGCGGATGGTGTTGNATGACATGCATTGTCTCCAAGGTAGANAGAATAGAAAAAATAGTTGCCTTNGATTNGTAGNATTNAGCTAATCAGGCGTTAGTANGTGGTCCTGCGTTAGCGGTTTCCTGTCCAGNGCCNANTAGTAAGCCGTCANCTTCCTGCTGCTTTTCTTATTGGAGCAGATATTCCTCGCGTCGAGTAACGGCAGACATATCCCTAAAAACTCTAGGTTTAGTGCCATCAAAACCATACTCGCCTGTCAGCAGCGCCTGATTGACATGAATGTTGATGGTTTTGGACCATTTAAGTTAACACTTGGCAGCAGCATGTGAATTTGCTTCAAGCTGTAGTAAGCCAGACGTCCTTAGTATGTCTTTAAACAGAGAATGTCTGATGCTTAAAGCGCGTTTGCGGCTATTAATTCAGCGATTTCTTCAGCGGTGTAACCCCAGTCGCGTAGAACTTCCTCCGAATGCTCCCCTGCCATCGCAGCTGGGCCTTGGATTTCCCCCTGAGTGCGGCTGAATCTTGGAGCGGGAGCCGGCTGTACCACACCCTCGACTTCGACAAATGTATTGCGTGCCTTGTTGTGTGGGTGATCTGGCGCTTCTTTAAGGTTCAGGACAGGGGCAAAGCAAACGTCAGTCCCTTCCATGATATCGCACCATTCCTGACGAGATTTCGTTTTGAAAAGCTTTTCGAGCTTTTTACGTTTGGCGGGCCATGCCTCTTCATCCAGCTGATTCTTGAATTCAGGGTCAGTGATCTCTGCCTTCCCAAGCAGTAGCGCATAGAACTGCGGCTCCAGGGATCCGATGGAAATATGTTTGCCATCGCTGCACTCATAGCTGCCGTAGTAATAGGCGCCGCCATCCAATCTGTTGCTGAACCGATCGGTGCTCCACATGTTCATCGCCATAAGACCATAGAATGGGCTTAACAGGCTAGCGGTTCCATCTGTCATAGCGGCGTCGACTACCTGACCTTTACCTGAGTTGCNTCTTTCTACCAATGCAGCCAGGATGCCAGTAAGAAGATACATGGCGCCTCCGCCAAAATCTCCCACCAAATTAAGCGGTGGAGCGGGTGGTCGGTCGGCATAACCCATAGCGCCCAGAGCGCCGCCGATAGAGATATAGTTAATGTCATGTCCGGCCGCCTGCGAGAGAGGGCCAGACTGGCCCCAGCCAGTCATGCGGCCGAATACTAGCCGGGGATTTCGTGCCAGGCACTCATCGGGCCCCAGGCCCAGTCGCTCCATTACGCCAGGGCGAAAGCCTTCCAGCACAACATCGGCTTTCTCAATCAGACCCATAGTGGCTTCCANGCCTTTCGGATTTTTCAAGTCGATGGCGATGGACTTGCGGCCGCGGTTGAGCACATTGGCGCGATNGCCCGTNCCCTTATGGTTCAATCGATCAANGCGAATAACTTCAGCGCCAAGATCGGAAAGCATCATGGCGGTGAAAGGTCCCGGCCCGATTCCGGCCATCTCCACCACTTTAGTACCTGCTAATGGGCCCACATTGCCTCCCTTGATGAAATCTCTGTTGCTTGTAATTTAGGGCCCTGAATAATATGGGATAGAGGCTTCAAAATACAGATTAGGATGGCNTATTTTAGGCTGCTGAAAATTCCAGTTGGCCNGAAATTCAAGTCCGCTTTTGCCTGCATGGTGTAATTTTCCTTTTGCGCAGTGATGGATTATCCTTGCGCGGCCTTTTTTTTCTTTGCGGGGGAGCAAATCACAACATGGAATTACAAGGGAAAACCGCTTTTATCACCGGTGGTGCATCGGGCCTGGGGCTGGCAACAGCACAAAAATTCGTGGCCGAAGGCGCCAAAGTCTTTCTCTATGATCTCAATGAAGACGCGCTGGCGCAGGCAGCCGGACAGTTTGGTGAGTCTGCCGCCTGGCACGCGGGTGATGTGGCCGATGAGACAGCGGTCAAAGCTGCTATCGCCAAAGCTCTGGGCGCTTTTGGCACTATTCATATTAATGTAAATTCTGCGGGTATTGGTGGCGCTGCGCGCACCGTGGGGAAAGACGGAGCAATGCCGCTGGAGAAGTTTGAACACATTGTGAGGGTTAACCTGATTGGTACCTTCAACGTGCTGCGACTATGTGCCGAAGTCATGCAGCTGAATGAGCCCCAGACCGAGGATCAGGAACGCGGCGTGATCATTAATGTCGCTTCAATAGCAGCCTTCGATGGTCAGACAGGCCAGGCTGGGTACGCAGCCAGTAAAGGTGGCATAGTATCAATGACCCTGCCAATCGCGCGTGATCTCTCCAAGCGTGGCGTGCGGATCATGACCGTCGCGCCCGGCGTATTTGAGACACCGCTTTTGGCGAAGGCGCCACAAGAAGTGCGAGATCCCCTCATCGCTATAACCCAATTTCCAAAGCGCCTGGGTAATCCCGATGAGTTCGCTGCAGAAGTTGCGCACATCGTTGAGTGCNGTTACCTGAATGGCGAAACGATCCGGCTCGATGCCGGTATCAGGATGCCAGCAATCTAGGCAAACGGGACACAAGTTTTCAGACTCCGAACAGATTTAGTGAGAGGATATTTTTGATGGCGAATGCATATATCGTTGGCGCCGTGCGCACGGCAACAGGACGAAAAAAAGGTCGACTTAGCAGNATGCACCCGATTGATATGGGCGCAGCTGTGATTGATGAACTGGTGGATCGCACGGGCATACCTACTGACAAGGTCGATGATGTGGTATTTGGTGTGGTGATGCAGATCGGCGCACAGGCGGGCAATTTGGGTCGCAACGTGGCCATGAGCTCAAAGCTGGCACTGGAGGTGCCTGGCACAACTGTGGATCGCCAGTGTGGTTCCTCGCTGCAAGCGATACAGTTTGGTGCCCAAGCAGTGATGTCTGGCACCCAGGATGTAGTAATAAGTGGCGGCGTAGAGGCCATGAGCACGGTAGAAATTGGATCGAATATTCGCGACGGCCTTGAGCATGGCCGCGGCGTGCCGAAGGGCGAACGCCTCGAGATGCAGTATCCGGGTATCCAGTTCAGCCAGTTTGACGGCGCTGAGCTGCTGGCGGAGAAGTATGGCATCAGCCGGGAAGAGCTGGATGCGTTTGGCTTNCTGAGTCACCAGCGAGCTGCAGCGGCGACCAAAAATGGTTACTTCAACGATGAAGTCGTCCCGCTTAATATCGAACTGGAGGACGGTAGCAAGGATTTACATTCAGTAGATGAAGGTATCCGCTTTGAGTCGACTCTGGAAGGCATGCAGTCGCTCAACACCCTGCGAGAGGGTGGCGTGATAACCGCCGGCACTGCCAGCCANATCAGCGATGGAGCGGCGGCTATCATGGTGGCAAATGAGGACGCAGTGAAGAAATACAATCTCCCCGTGCGCGCCAAGATTCATTCACTGGCTGTGGTGGGTTCAGACCCTGTCATTATGCTGGAAGGCCCTATACCCGCTACAGAAAAAGTGCTGGAAAAGGCTGGCCTTACAATCGATGACATCGATCTTTATGAAGTAAATGAAGCTTTTGGTTCAGTGCCCCTGGCCTGGGCCAAGGCACTGAACGCGGATCCTGAGAAGCTTAATGTTAACGGTGGCGCGCAGTCCCTGGGCCACCCGCTGGGTGGCACCGGTGCCAAGCTGATGACTACACTGGTACACGAGCTGGAGCGCCGCGATGCCCGCTATGGACTGGTGGCTATTTGCGAAGGTGGCGGCACCGCTAACGCCATGATTATTGAACGAATGGATCAACTGGATAGTTAGAGAAGAAGACAACCCTATGCTTGAGAATTACCAATCCCCGTGGATGGATGAAGAGCTCGGCATCATGCGTGATGCCGTCAAGAAATTCCTGGACAAGGAGTTTGTTCCTGTTGCTCAGAAGTGGGATAAACAGGGGTTCGTGGACCGCGATGCCTGGTATAAAGCCGGGCAGGCCGGGCTGCTCTGCGCCTCTATTTCAGACAAGTGGGGTGGTGGTGGCGGTGANTTCCGCCACGAAATGGTGCTGATCGAGGAATTTAATAAAGCCAATATCAGTGGTTTCGGTAATGGTGTGCACTCCGGCATTGTCGCGCACTATGTTGAGAAGTACGGCACCGAGGAACAGAAGGCGAAGTGGCTGCCTAAGATGGCCAGCGGCGAGATTGTGTCGGCAATTGCCATGTCAGAGCCTGGCACCGGTTCAGATCTGCAGGCTGTTAAGACTACCGCCATCGTGGATGGTGATGACTACGTCCTGAATGGTCAGAAAACCTTTATCACCAACGGGATAACAGCAAACCTGATCTGCGTAGTCGCGAAAACCGATCCGGGCGAGGGTGCCAAGGGAATTTCCCTGATCATGGTGGAAACTGAGGCAGTAGAGGGCGAAGGCGGATTTCAGCGCGGCCGAAATCTCGAAAAACTGGGCATGAAGGCACAGGACACCGCGGAGCTGTTCTTCGATGATGTGCGTGTGCCGAAGTCAGCGCTGCTGGGTTCCGCCGAAGGCAGAGGTTTTATTCACCTGATGGAGCAGCTGCCCCAGGAACGGGTGATCATTGCGGCTGGCGCCTGCGCCGCTATGGAGACCGCACTAAAACTGACCTCGGAGTATGTGAAAGAGCGCAAGGCCTTTGGCAAGCGTATTCTCGATTTTCAAAACACGCAGTTTCGCTTGGCAGAATGCATGACAGAAGCGCGTATCGCTCGTGTGTTTGTCGATGACTGTGCCATGCGTCTGGCCAGGGGAGAGCTGGATGATGCTTCGGCGTCGATGGCCAAGTGGTGGACCACGCAAAAGCAATGTGAAATTGTTGATGCCTGCCTGCAGTTCTTCGGTGGCTATGGCTACATGATGGAGTATCCAATCGCCAAAATGTTTGCCGACAGCCGCGTGCAGAAAATCTACGGCGGTAGTAACGAGATCATGAAACTCTTGATTGCGAGAGAAATCTGAAGGCCATCAGCTTTACCCAGTAGCCCTGGTTCCACAGATTTTGCAGGTCTCGCAAAAAAGGGGGCTAATTTAGCCAGACTGCATCCAAGCGATTGGATCTGGTAGGTATTACGCAGCGGAAGCCGGTGTGGTTGGTCGCCGACTCTGGGTCTGCCGGCATTCTAGCGCTAACCCGGAACCCCTGGCAGTAATTCTCACTGCACAGGAAAGAACCGCCGCGAATTCCACGTTTGGGCAGATTAGGCTCAGAGGGATCAAAGCTCTGATGGCGGGTGACACCAATAGGATTGCGGTCTTTGAGGATTACGTAGGCGTTGGGGTGATACCAATCGGAAACCCATTCCCAGACATTACCGGTGATATCATAGAGACCGAAATCATTCGCCGGATAACTGCCGACCGGCGCTGAACCTGCATGCCCATCGGTATTTTCATTCTTGATGGGAAAGGTTCCCTGCCAGTGGTTGGTCACCCCCTGCTCTCGATGAATAGGTTGGTCGCCCCAGCTATAAATCTGCCCCTCCCGGCCACCGCGTGCCGCGAATTCAAATTGGGCTTCGGTAGGTAGGGTCTTGCCCTGCCAGTTGCAGAAGCTCAGGGCGTCTTCATAGTTGACTTGCACCACGGGATGATTCGTCCGCGCGATGATAGTGTCATTCGGCCCTTCTGGGTGCCGCCAGTCGGCCTCTTCAACCAACTTCCACCAGCTCAGCGGCACGAGCTCTGACAGACTGCGCGCGGCGGGGCTTTGGAACACCATGGAGTCGCCGAATCGTTCTGCGCCAGTGGCATAATCGGTGGCGTCGACAAACTGCTTAAATTGGCTATTGGTGACTTCGTATTTGTCGATCCAGAATCCTGAAATTTCGACCGGTCGGGCTGGAGCTTCGTCCTTTAGGCCTCGGTCTGAGCCCATTGTGAACGTGCCACCATCTACCCATACCATGGTCTCCGAGTCTCCTCGTTCCTCAACTAGGATTAACCCATCAACGATAATAATGGCCAGAACAAAAGCGAAACCTACCAGGCTCTGAGTGCTGCTCAACATATATACTGCTAACTTCATTGTTGCTAAGTCGATCGTGAGTCTAACAAGATATCGGTGGATAAGTCTTTGTTTGCGCCCTCCGAATTGTCATGAATAGTCTCTGGGGTTCGGAATATCAGGGCAAACCGACAGGCTTGGAACAAGTTTGCGGGTTATGACGGCACCTCGGAAACAGAGGGATGGCTCTGGAGCCGCAAATCCTGCTATTCCAGCCAGTTTGTGGGTGCCGAGTGCCNAAGTAGCCCGGGGATAGAGGNTTTTTCATGCCTGCATAGTCAGTGCCACGGGTTCTTGTCATAATCAGGGCCCCTGCCGCGAAATTTGTTGGATGGACCTGGACATGACGAACATGCGCTTGATATTGAGTTTNTTGATTTTTGTACCCAGCTTCGGCTTGCTCGCGGCAGAATCGGGCTATATTGCGCCGCTCACCGAGCATGGTGTGCCGGATTTCCAGGGCACCTGGTCTATAGCGACACAGACTAACCTNGAGCGTGCCGAACGCTTTGGCAGTGAACTGGTGATTTCCGAGGAAGAAGCTNTTCGTATTGAAGCCAGAGTGCGGGCAGGTATGCAGGCTAGTAATCAGCCTAGCGACCCAAATCGCGAAGCACCGGACGCGGGACGCAACGTCGGCGGCTATAACACTTTCTGGATGGATCCGGGCGATCGTCTTGCCACAGTAAATGGCGAAATCAGGACTTCTATCCTGGTGGACCCCGTTGATGGCAAATTGCCATATAATGAACAGGGGAGGGCAAACTATGCTGCCGCCATGCGACGCAGAAATTCCTATGATGGGCCTGAAGTCAGGCCGCTGGGCGAGCGCTGCGTGGTTGGTTTTGGTTCCACTGGTGGCCCCCCCAAGCTCCCGGTTCTCTATAATAATCTAACCCAAATCGTTCAAACTGAAGACTATGTGCTGCTGTTGGCGGAGATGAATCATGACGCCCGTGTTATCAGGCTCAATGCAGAATTACCTGCGAATACACAGTACCCCTGGATGGGGGACTCTATCGGTTACTATGAAGAGGGCAGCCTGGTAGTCGAGACCACAAATTTTCACCCCCAGCAAAGCCTGCGCTCCTCGCTGGATCATCGCTTCTATGGCTCTCAGCAGATGAAAGTGACTGAACGTTTTACCCGGGCCGCAGATGACGCTATCAACTATCAATTTACAGTGGAAGACCCCGAAAACTATGCGCAGCCNTGGAGTGGCGAGTTACCTATGAATGCGACTGAAGATCGATTGTTCGAATATGGATGTCATGAGGGTAATTACTCATTACCCGGTATCCTGGCTGGCGCACGGACTGCTGATGCTGAGGGTTCAGAGTATGCGGCTACTGACCCTGGGCAGTAAAAATCTATTCCTTGCGGGCGCAGACCGAACAATTTGCGTCGGTTGGGACTGATAATAAGCTCTGAAATACAACTCAATCCGAAAGCCTTAATGGAACTCCAATAAAAAAGGGAGCCACAGGCTCCCTTTTTCTTANGCGGTGGCACAAAACTATCGCAGATCAGGAAGCTTGTAACCTTCCTTGTCCATGTTGGCACGTATCGTCTTCTTCTCAATTTTGCCCGTGGGACCGAGAGGTAAGCTTTCTACCGCAATCACCTCATCAGGTAGCTGCCACTTGGCAAATACCTTGCTGCAGTGTTCGATGACCGCAGTCTGATCCAGAGTCTGGGCCTCGGCCATGATGACCACGGCGACCGGGCGTTCATCCCACTTGGGATGAGGCTGGGCCACGACCGCGGCCTGGGCGATTTCCGGCATGCCAACGATGTGGTTTTCCAGGTCCACCGAGGAAATCCATTCGCCACCGGACTTGATCATGTCCTTNGAACGATCGCAGATAATGACGTATTGGTCTGCGTCCATTTTGGCTACATCACCGGTGACCAGCCAGCCATTATGGAATTTATCGGGCTGTGGGTCATTGTAGTACTCGGAGGCNATCCAGGGTCCACGTATACAGAGTTCGCCGACTGCTTCCCCGTCGTGAGGCAGCGGCTTCCATTCTTCGTCGAAGATTTCAATTTCAAGGCCAGGCATGGCAAGACCTGCTTTGGCAATGTTTTCAAACTGCTGGTCTTCGGAGATGTCCACCTGGGAACGCTTTGACATCTTGCGCGAGAGGGTNCCGAGTGGATTCGTTTCGGTCATNCCCCANCCCTGGATCATTTCGATTTCGAAGCTGTCCCAGTACCAGCGCATCATTTCCACNGGTGGCGCGGAGCCGCCGCAGGTGAGGCGATCCAGCCTAGATAGGTCGTATTTGTCTGGATTGNCCTCCAGCGCTGCGCGCACGCCTTGCCAGATTGTTGGAACACCCGCCGAGATAGTGACTTCTTCCTGCTCCATCAGATTCAGAAATGAGTCTGGAGTCATGAAGCGATGGGGGTAGACTTGTTTGGTGCCGAGCATGGATGCAGCGAACGGCAGTCCCCAGCCCATGGCGTGGAACATGGGTACAATGCCCAGCAGGGAATCCAGTGCCGACAATCCCATGGAGTCGGTAAGGGATTCAGTCAGGGTGTGAAGGTAAGTAGAGCGATTGGTATACATCACGCCCTTGGGATTACCAGTGGTGCCAGAGGTGTAGCACAGACCCATAGGCGCTGTCTCAGGAATGTCCGGCCAGTCAAACGCGGGTTCGTGGCCAGCGATAAAGTCTTCATAATCTGTCTGGTTTTCAAAACTGCTTTCGCCGCCTTCGCCGTGGCGACAGATCACCAGCAGCTCAACGCAGGGAATNTTGNCCCAAAGTGGTTCCAGCAGTGGCAGTAAGTCTTCGTCCGCAAAGATAATNCGATCGCCGGCGTGGTTGATGATGTATTCCAGATCGGCGGAGGACAAACGGATGTTAAGGGTATGTAGCACGCAACCCATACTGGGCACGCCCTGGTAGAGTTCCAGGTGGCGGTAGTTATTCCACATGAAGCTGGCAATGCGGTCGCCAGTGTCGATACCGTGGGCCTTGAGGGCGTTGGCCAGCTGTTGGGCGCGCTCCCAAGTTTGCTTCAGGGTCTGGCGATGAGCCCCGCTAGCCTGAGCGGTGACGACTTCGACTCCTGGGTCTAGCTCGGCACCTCGACCAAGGATGCGTGACATCAGCAGAGGTGTGTTTTGCATAGTCATTCGGTATTCCCCCGTAAGTTTGCTTACGACTACTTTGAATTGCGGAAGAATATATGAAGTAAGGTAGCTTATTCAATTCATTGAAACCTGACAATTCAGTGGTATTCTCCCGAAGCTTGAATAATTTCGACCGAGACTAGGGTAAACAGGCGCAAGCGAGGCTCAGCATGATCAATACTGCGGAACATCCCAAGCAAACCGTAACGGTAAATGGCAAGTCTATGGCCTATGTGGAGATGGGGGAAGGCGATCCAATTGTCTTCCAGCATGGCAATCCGACTTCATCCTATTTGTGGCGCAACATCATGCCGCACCTGCAGGATCAGGGGCGCTGCATCGCAATCGATCTGATTGGCATGGGTGATTCCGACAAACTTGAGGACTCTGGGCCAGAGCGCTACAGCTTCATGGAGCACAGACAGTATCTTGATGGCACACTCGATGCGCTTGGCGTGAAAGACAATGTAACCTGGGTAATCCACGACTGGGGCTCAGCCCTGGGCTTTGATTGGGCTAATCGACATCGTGAGTCGGTTAATGGTATTGCCTATATGGAAGGCATCGTCCGGCCTGTAACCTGGGAGGAGTGGCCGGAGGCTGCGCGCGGTGTNTTTCAGGGNTTTCGATCNCCCGCCGGGGAAGATATGGTGCTGGANAAGAATGTATTTGTCGAAAAAGTGTTACCTGGCTCTATTNTCAGAGAATTAAGCGATGCAGAGATGGAGNTATACCGACGNCCCTTCAGTGAACCTGGAGAAGGTCGCCGACCAACCCTGTCCTGGCCGCGACAAATACCCATTAGCGGTGAGCCCCCGGAGGTGGTTGCGCTGGTGCAGGAATATGCGGACTGGCTAGCAAGTGCTGAGCTCCCCAAGCTGTTCATTAATGCTGAGCCAGGCGCAATTCTTATTGGACCGCAGCGGGCGTTCTGTCGTTCCTGGCCGAATCAGGAAGAGGTGACCGTTCGGGGCAATCATTTTCTGCAGGAAGACTCGCCGGATGAAATCGGTCTGGCCATTGCTGATTGGCGCCGCCGCAACATAGCCTAAGCCGCGTGGCCAAATCATGACTGCAGAAACAGCCAGTAAGGAACAGCTGGAGGGCAATATTCGCCGTTTCATTATTTTCCGATTGTTTTATACCGCACGTTTTTATTATCCAATTTTCACTATCCTTTTTCTTGACTACGGGCTAACTCTGGAACAGTTCGCCATCCTCAACATGGTGTGGGCGGTGAGCATTGTACTGGCAGAAGTGCCTTCGGGTGCTCTGGCGGACATTGTGGGTCGCAAGCGCCTGCTGATCTTTGCGGCGTTGCTGATGGTGATAGAGATGGCCTTGATTGTGTTCGCGCCGATCGGTGCATCCTCTCTGCTGTTTCTCATGTTTCTGGGAAATCGAATCTGCTCTGGCTTGTCAGAAGCGGCCGCCAGTGGTGCGGACGAAGCGCTGGCCTATGATTCCTTGAAGGCCCTGGGGCGAGAGGATGAGTGGGCCAGGGTGCTGGAACGCACCACATTTGTCGTTTCTATCGGATTCTTCACCACCATGATCCTGGGTGCCTTTGCCTATGATCCCGCCATCGTCAATCGGATGCTGGCGTTACTTAATACATCCTGGCAGCTACCCGATACTCTGGTGATTCGGCTACCGGTTATCCTGACTCTGCTTACCGCTTGCGTCGTGCTGGTTACTGCAATGGGATTTTACGATCTGGATGCCAAGGCCGACTCAGGGGCAGATCAAGGGCGGGCAGGTGTTTCCCTGCTTGAGCCATTTCGTCAAATTCTCAGCGCAGCCCGTTGGACTGTGGGCCATCGTTTCGTCCTGTTCGTGATCCTCGCGGCACTGGCGCTAGATTCCGTGGCGCGCCAGTTCGTGGTGCTATCCAGCGAGTATTACCGCTTGATAGATATACCGGTGTCCTGGTTTGGTTTCGTCGGCGCCGGTATGTCGCTAATCGGTATACTGAACGCCAGAGTTTCGCGCTATTTGGTGAGTAACCGCTCACCGTTGTTCAACTTCCTGGTGCTTTCTGCACTCCTGATGTCTGGCCTGGTGGGTATTAGTTTCGCCATACCTTACTTTGGTGTTTTGTTCGCTGTGGGTGCTTTTGCCATGATGGGGATGGTGCAGTTTCAGGCCAGCTACTATCTCAATCGCGAAGCCAATTCAGATATTCGAGCTACGGTGCTCAGCTTTAAGGGGCTTGCCCTAAATCTGGGTTTGGGAATAGCTAGCCTGCTGTATACAGCGCTGGTGGCCTCTCTGCGCAACGCGCAGGAGGCGGGCCTGAGTGAGGAGATAATCAGTGAGCGAGTGTTTGTTGATGCCCTCGCCGCTTTCCCGATTTACTACGTATTGCTGTTTGTTGTGCTGGTGATCGCGGCGAAGCTGAGCAACGGTAATTGTGCCATTTTCTTTAAAGCGGCCGGTGAGCAAGGCTCAGGGGACTAATATGTCTGAGCTTGCACTTTTTCCGTAAACCCGTTTGAATAATTGTTCAGCGCGTCCTTAGAGAGTTATTGATGTTGCAGTTTTTCCGACTAATCAGATTCAGCCTGCTCACCCTGTCGCTAGCCCCGGGAGCGGGCTATAGCCTTGCCCAAGATGTGGATATTCGCACGGGGCTTGCTGGGCAATGGGTTATCAATGACGAACTCAGCGACAACACGGACGATGCGGTGGAAGAGGCGATAGAAGCCGGTGGCGGCAAAGGTGGCCGCGGCTTCTTTAACCGTCAGGAAGATTTTTATCGCGGCGGTCCTCCTGAGCACGAACTTTATGATCGAATCTCCTACGACGACGTGCTGACCATAGAGGTCGCCGAACCCGAACTCCGCTTTACCTATGAAAATNATTTCCCGCGCGTGTTGCACACTGACGGCCGCCGCCGCCGTGCATCAGCAGCAGACTTTTACTCAGAGGGAGGAGAGGACTGGTCATCGGGCTTGTTCGAAGCCAACGCCCTGGTTGTGGAAGGCAGGCCGCGCGACGGTGGCTTTACTATCGAGACCTATACCCTGGAAGCTAACGGCGCAAGACTTCGTATAGANATGATGATTCAGCCCGATTCTTTTCGCGAGCCGATTGAGCTGGTGCGTTACTTCGATCGCGCCGATTAGTGCGACTCGAATGCTTGCGGTGGGCGCGCGTTTAACCCAGTTGCGCAATAATTTCTTCCTCAACTTCCCGCAGCCGGTCCTTCCCGAAATACATTTCATCGCCGATAAAAAACGTAGGTGAGCCGAAAGCGCCGCGTTCAGCAGATTGGGCTGTGTTGTTAATCAATTCTTGTTTAATCGCAGGGTCTTGCGTGCCCGAAATGATCTCCTCGGCAGGCAGACCGTGTGCGCGTAGTGACTCGTCGACTACTTCAAGATCAGACATATCTTTGCCTTGCTCCCACATACACTGGTACATGGCTTCGATATAAAGTGCATAGTAGTCGTGGTGGCTGGCAAACACAGCGCCGCGCATCAGGTGGAGCGTATTGACAGGAAAGTGTGGATTAAATTTGTAATCAGCCAACTCATGCCGAGCAATGAAACGCTCAGTCTCCCTGGCCTGGTATTCTTTCTTGTTCTTCACATCGGCGAATTGCTCCATCGGCGAGCGGTTGTTGGTTGCCTTGAACAATCCACCCAGCAGAACTGGAAAGCAGGTAATCGATTGCCCTGTGCGTTCAACAATCTCGGGAATAACCCGGTGACAGAAATAGGTATTGGGGCTAGCGAAATCGTAATGAAATTCTACTTTCAGGCTCATGGCAGGCTTGTCCTTAACTGGAAAAGGATTGAGGTCTCAGTGCATTGGTTTCGTGAACTTCAGGGTCATGCGATCACTCTCACCGATCGCGGCATATTTGTCGCGGTCAGTGTCACCCATCCGGTAGTTTGGAGGGAGTGTCCAAACGCCCTCTGGATGGTCGGCAGTGTCTCGTGAGTTGGCGTTGATCTCAGAGGACTCGACAAACTCGAAACCTGCGGCAGCCGCAACTTCTTTGACGTAGGCCTCGGTGACGTAACCGGAATCCTTCATGACCTGCACGCTAGTCCCGGGCTTGGCACGGTGTTCAACAACGCCGAGGATACCTCCAGGCTTGAGCGCGGCATAAAAAGAGGCAAAGAACTCATGTTCCTGTTCAGCCAGGATCCAGTTGTGAACGTTGCGGAAAGTTAGCGCCATATCTGCGCTTTCTGCGGGCGCAATCACTACCTCGTGGGGAGGATTTAAATGGCGCACGGTTACGCGGCCATAGAGATCGGGCCGATCAGTGATTTTCTCTTCAAATACACCAAGTATGCGCGGCATAAAGCCGGCAGAGGCGTTTGGCGAAAAATGCGCGGCATAATATTTGCCGTGGTCGCGAACATAAGGCGCGATAATCTCGGCGTACCAACCGGTTGAGGGCAATATCTCAATTATTGTTGTATCCGATTCCAGGCCAAAAAATTCAAGGGTTTCCAGCGGATGGCGCCATTCATTGCGGGCTACATTAGCCTCGCTGCGATGGTCGCCGCGGCTGACGCTTTCTAGCGTCATCATTTCGGCTTCACCGTGGTGGTCGGCAAATGACTGGCCGCATAGTGAAGCGGTCGCCAGTGCGAGAGCGGAAAACAGTATAGGTATTGATTTCATGGGGTTTCTCTAACGGGGTTGGGACGAAATTAGGACAGATTCTGGCACGAAAACAATAGCAATATCTACCATGGGGCAAAAGCACTGATGGCAGATACTGAAATCGCGGTCACTTGCTCTCAGGTGGAGATTCTAACCCAGCAGAATTTGGTAATCATCTTCACCGGCAAGCTTTGGGCCGAGCTTGCCGAACAGCTGATGTTTAACTACCTGTCCAAGGTGGAAGTTCCCTGTAATTGCTATGTTAATTCGCTTTGCTTACGATTCAGCACATCCTTCTTCCGAATTTCCGCTCCTTTAGATTCAGAATAGGTGTGGGGTTGTGAGTTCGCCAACTATGAGGCGTGAAGGAAATGAGATAGGCTGCTGATTTCCACGCAGGTAGCCTATCAGGACGGCGCCTGCAGCCTAATCGGGAATAAGCACTGTGACTGACATTTCATTCAGCTTGCAAATGACGGTTAGAGACTATGAGTGCGATATGCAGGGCATAGTTAATAATGCTGTCTATCAGCATTACCTAGAGCACGCCCGGCATGAATACCTCCTCAGCCGTGGCCTGAGTTTTGCTGAGCTGACTGCGCGGGGCATAATCATTGTGGTGGTACGGGCAGAAATTGACTACCGACGCTCGCTGCAGGCCGGAGAAGAATTTGTAGTGACGGTCAGTCCGCAGCGGCCCTCGCCAGTAAAACTGGTTTTTGAGCAGTCCATAGCTCTGGCGGCGGATCAAACTGCGGTTCTCCGGGCGAGGATCACCACTACTGCCGTCAATGCGCGTAACCGCCCCTATTTTCCAGATGAGCTAGAGGCCCTTTTCCAGATGAGCTAGAGGCGCTCATTAGGGTGGTCTAGCCGTGCAGCTTGCTGGCGACGGCGCGCAGCCATTTCCAGCTCAGATAAAAAACCCCGCAAGCGCAGGTGTATCAAAAGGGCAATTGAGGACCGCACACGCGAATGCGGTGCGGTTATTTCACAAAAACCGGCCGAGCGGGTTTTTCTTTCACAGGTTTTGTTGCCGGGCTTTTCTTGTGAGGTCCCGGCTGGGCATTAATAATGGCTAGATTAACCGCCGCAAAGGCTTATTGGAGAGCCTCCCGACAGGTGTAATCAAATACCTCGCTCAGATTCAGGGTCAAGGTTATCTGGTCTTCAGAAGGGTTGACTGAATTACCATGCTTTGGAGTTCTGTCGAATGTAGTCTAACGCAACGGATACAAATTCACGCCTGATCAGGCTGGCAGAGAGCCAGTGCTGCACAAGGACTTAATACAAAAGTTTAGCATGCAGGTTTAAATATGGCAGAAACGGAAAACAGCACTCTCGAGGCCAGGTTGCGGGACGCTGAAACGCGCAAGGAAGGCAGCTACGACAAGCGCACCGATCACCTAGACGAGGAAACGGGTGCGAGCTTGTTCATAAATCGTCTGATTCTGGAGGATTCTCCCTACCTGCTGCAGCACGCACACAATCCGGTCAACTGGTATCCGTGGGGAGGCGAGGCCTTTGCTGCCGCCAGGGCAGAAAACAAACCGATTTTTCTCTCGATCGGCTACTCAACTTGCCACTGGTGTCACGTCATGGAAGTAGAGAGCTTTGACAATATTGAGGTGGCTAAACTTCTAAACCAGCATTTCATCAGTATCAAAATGGACCGGGAGCAGTTTCCGGATATTGATGAAATCTACATGACCGGAGTGCAGCTGGTTTCAGGTCACGGCGGGTGGCCCATGTCTAACTTTTTATTACCAGACGGGCGCCCTTTCTTTGGCGGCACTTACTATCCTGCTCCCTCTTTCATGCAAATCTTAAATCAGATTAACTCTGCCTGGCAGGATAAGCGAGAAGACCTGGACAAGAGCGCCCACAGTATTTACCAGGCGATCAACAGAATTCTGAGCGAACGCAAACCCACCGAGGTGCTGCAAAGCAGTGTCGTCGACAACACGCTAAAGGCGCTGTTTCAGCGCGAAGATCGCAGTCTCGGTGGTTTGGCTGGCGCACCCAAGTTTCCTCAAGAGCCGATTCTGCTGTTTCTGTTGGACCGCGTAACGCGCTATGACGATGGCGCAGCTTTGGGTTTTCTCGAGCGTGCTCTGGAAGGTATGGGTCGAGGAGGAATCTATGATCAGGTGGCTGGCGGATTTCATCGCTACAGCGTCGACGAAGAATGGTTGGTCCCGCACTTCGAAAAAATGCTCTATAACCAGTCCCAGTTGGGCCTGGTTTACAGCGCGGCTTACCAGCTTACCGGACACGAGTTTTTTGCCCGCATTGCCAGGCAGACCTGTGATTATGTGCTTAAAGACATGCAGTTAGAAGAGGGTGGTTTTTACTCCGCGACTGACGCCGACAGTGAGGGTGAGGAAGGCTCTTTCTTNGTNTGGGATAAATCCGAGCTNGAGGAACGCTTGCCCTCAAAGCAATCGCAGCTGGCGATCGAGCTGTTTGGCGTGACTGCACACGGTAACTTTGAGGGCCGAACTATCCTGAATCTGTCCCGCAGCCTGGGTCAGTCTGCGCGGGAATATGGGCCTGATTTCTACGCTGATCTGGACGAGTTGTTAGCTACTCTCTATCGCTTGCGGGAACAACGCGAGCATCCACTGCGCGATGACAAGCTCATTGTGAGTTGGTGTGCCCACATGGCAACTTCTNTAATACAGGCCAGTCAGCTTGTGCCAGGGGAAAACGCTTCTGCGTGGTTGNATGCTGCCGAGGCTGCAGTACAGCGCATGCTCGACAACAACCTGAAGGATTCGNGTGAACTCAAGCGCATNTACTTGAAAGGCGTGGTGTCAATCGCGGGTCAGCTGGGGGACTACAGCAACCTGATCCAGGCCTTGATCGCGCTGCATGATGTCACCGATAAGAATGAATACCTGGTGCAGGCCTTCAGCCTGACAGGGCGTGTCATCAATGATTTCTGGGACGCCAATGATGCGGTACTGCAGCTGGGCCCAAGCAAGCAAACGGGTCCCAAGCTGGTCAGGTCCAGTAACGCGGCCGATGGCGCGACGCTGTCACCGGTGGCGACTATGCTGGACTGTCTGCTGTCTCTTCAGCAGCGGCAGGCGCGGGCGCCCGCAGAATTCTCGAATTTGCCAATTCAGGCGGTTTTCACTAAAGCCCTCACTGGGCTGGCGGCTGTTATTAATGACAATCCTATCAGTCAGTGTTCTCTTTTACGGCTGGCTTCTCGCAGTGAGGAAGGCACCCGTGACCCGCTGCAGTACGCGGCTAACGGGGTGCTGAAGATTGCTGCTTCCAAGCAGGTCGACCGTGAGCTTGAACCAGAATCAGAATCAGGTGATATCTCAGCCCGCGTTACATTGGTCATTGATATTCTTGAACCGTGGCATGTCACTGCACCACATGCGACTGCGGGCAGCTTTGAGCCACTGATTGTGGCTTTGAGTGAAGGTGCGGGCTGGGAGACTGTGGCCATAAACTATCCGGAGCCCACTGGGACGCTGCAGTCAGGTGATGTCGAGGTGGACATTTACAGTGGCGTCGTGACAATCGAGCTGCACGCTAGTCGTCTCGCGCAGGTTGGGGCAGCAGAGAATCGCCTCAGCATCGATGCCTGCATTCAACTCTGTGACGACGAGAAGTGCCTGCTGCTGGAAAAGCTGACCCTGGTCGTCTAGGTCGCGATTTCTAATTGATGCGCTCGGAAATTTACCCCGTACCTCGCTAACGCGGTGCGGGGGTAAAGGCCACTTCTTCGAAATCCGATGCCAGTGACTGGGTCAGCTGCCTGCGAGCAGCAGCGCGACGATCGCCGTCAGCGCTGAACACCGATTCAAAGAAACTCACACATGCGAGTTGAGTGATCATCTGCTGTCTGCCTGGATGGGTAGTCTCACCATAGCCATAATCGCAGATTCCAGGTAGGTCACGATTAGGATCTATGCCTTCGGCGACGCTTCCCATGGTCCTGAAGACTGCGTTGGGGTCATCTCCCAATACTGCCATTACCGCGCTGCAGCCCAGCGTGTCAGGATTATCCATGAAGCGGAAAGTAGGGTCGGATACGCCAACAAACCCCAGGTGAGAGCCGCCCTCAATGGAGACAACTGACACATCAGGAGCGCGAGTATCCAGATCTGCTGCATTTCTTGCGTATTCTATTAATGCATCGGCGGTTCCGGCGATTGCCAGCACAGGCACATCCGTGGTGCCAAAGAAGGGGGCGGAAAAGATCGCCGAGGGACCTGCTATTGCGACTGCTGCGGCTACCCTGGGATCGCGCCAGCGCGGATGGTAAGTGGTGAGATACGTGGTCAGGCCACCCAATGAATAACCACTTAAACCGATGCGGTTGCCATCCACTTCACCAGCAAACGGCT
Source organism: Gammaproteobacteria bacterium (assembly GCA_002684935.1). Lineage (GTDB taxonomy): Bacteria > Pseudomonadota > Gammaproteobacteria > Pseudomonadales > Pseudohongiellaceae > UBA9145. The sequence goes on along the minus strand of NYWC01000019.1, from coordinate 47,676 downwards.
TCTCGTCCGCACTCAAATTCAGTACTGAATCAATCAGGAAACTCACGTCGGCGGGTTGGTTCACCACATCGTCACCGTTGGCGCCGCCTGGTGTAGAGCNAGATGTTAGGGGATAGTCGGCGGCGGCTACGATATAACCATGGCTGGCCAGGGCCTCTGCTACGTAAGGCATCTCCGCACCGCTGGAGACAATGCCATGACTATGAATGATCAGGGGTAGCTGGCCGTCGAGACCCTGTGGATACCAAATCGTGGTGGGGAAAGTGCGTTCGGGTTTGCCGGGGGATCCGCGATTTTCATTGGTGGGGCGCGAGCTGTCGACGAAGGTGAAGTCGGCGCTGGAGACCCTATGTGGCCCCGCCTGCAGCCATTCCGCACTGCTTGATGCTGAGTCTGGACGGCTGGGGCCGGTGGCGACATAGGTTGCGATTGCCAGGCTGACGGCCAGCACCAGGACGGCACCAAGTCCTTTCAGAATTTTCTTCAGCATCATTCAGTTTCCTTGACCAATAAAAATCATTGCGCGGTGGTGTGGCGAGCAGCGNGCGGAGTATACGGAATTTAATGGAGATTGGCTCAACTTACTNAGAGTCCATCCTGTGAGCTCACCACACTGTAGATCAAATTACGCGATCATGGCCTTTATGACGGCTGCAGGATTTTTTCAAAAAACTGCGGCACTGTTTCCGTGGCCGGGCCATAGACGTGCGTGTCGAAAGATGAGCCGGTTTCTTCCANATTCAACTCCCAAGTATGAGCNCGCCTTATCTTCGCGGTCTGGTAAAAACCAGAGGCCGGATAGACATTACCTGACGTGCCTATGGCAACGAACAAATCGCAGCTTTCGAGTGCATTGTTAATCTGGTTCATGTGGAAGGGCATTTCACCAAACCAGACTACATGGGGTCGCAGATTACCTGCAGAACGGCAGCAGCGGCANTGGGTATCGAAGTCCAGGTCTTCGCTGATATCGAATATCAGCTTTGAGTTCAGGCATCGCATCTTCAGCAATTCGCCGTGCATGTGCAGCAGCTTGTCACTACCTGCGCGCTCGTGCAGATTATCGACATTTTGGGTAACCAGCAGAAATTCGCCGTCGAATTCATGCTCAAATCGAGCCAGCGCGGTGTGTGCCGGGTTTGGCCTTATCTTTTGTGATAGCAGCTGTCGCCGCCGCTGGTTATAAAATTGATATACCAGCTGTGGATTACGCTCAAAGCCTTCGGGTGTGGCCACATCGTCCACGGGGTGATTTGCCCACAGGCCGTCTGTGGCTCTAAAAGTCTCTATACCTGACTCGGCAGAGATGCCTGCGCCTGTCAAAACCACAATGGAGCGGGGACGTGAATTCATGCAGAGAGTTTAACATGGGCTCGCCCAGCCCCGGTATAATGTAAGCTGGAGCCTGACGGATCCAGGCCGGCAAATTTTCCATCTATCAATCCTCAAACTCACCCCAACAGGAGAGGTCAGCAGTCGATGAGTGTCCCCAAGCTTGGCAATCTAGCCCCCGCATTCACATTACAGGATCAAAACGGTGACAAGGTTTCGCTGAAGGGCTTTCGCGGCGAAAGCCACGTGGTTCTTTACTTCTATCCCAAGGCGATGACGCCGGGTTGCACCGTGCAGGCCTGTGGCTTGCGCGATTCACAGCAGGAATTGAAAAAATTCAATGCAGTGGCGCTGGGTGTGAGTCCCGACCCTATTGCTCGCCTGAAGAAATTTGAAGACAAGGAATCACTGAATTTCACTCTGCTATCAGATGAAGATCATGAAGTGGCTGACAAATATGGCGTATGGGGTTTAAAGAAATTCATGGGGCGCGAATTCGTGGGCTTGATTCGCACAACGTTTATCATCAATCAAGAAGGCAGGCTGGTCCACATCATGGACAGGTTCAAGACCAAGTCGCACCATGAAGGCGTTAAAGCGCTGCTAGCGGAGCTTGATTAAGTTGACCGCGATTCCTCTCAATTTTAGAAAGTATTCAGACAATGGGCCGGCCCTGCTGGTGTTACACGGCCTGTTTGGCAGTCTGGCCAACTGGGGTTGGCACTGCAAGCAGTTCGCTGAGCATTTTTCAGTCTACGGAATCGATCTACGTAACCACGGTGATTCGCCACACGCAGCCGAGTTCGACTATCCAGTCATGGCAAGCGATGTAGCTGCNCTGATTGCAGACCTTGGCCTAAAAGGCTGCCTTATCCTCGGTCATTCCATGGGGGGGAAGGTTGGCATGGAGCTCGCGTTAACTCAGTCAGATCTCGTTGAACGGCTTTTGGTGGTGGATATCGCACCGGTCTCCTATCCGAAGCAGGCTAATGGGCATTTGCGGGTCATTGCGGGAATGAATGCCTTGCCGTTGGAATCCATTGCGAGTCGCAGGGAGGCGGAGGAATTCCTGCGTGATTACATTCTGGATGAGCCAACTCGGAAGTTCGTCCTCACCAATCTGCTGCGGCGACCGGAAGGTGGTTTTCGCTGGCGTTTGAATCTCGCCGCGATTGAGGCCCACTATGACGCGCTGCGCGTTATGCCTGTGCATGCAGGCAGCTATGAAAAACCGACTCTGTTTGTGAAAGGCGCTGAATCCACTTACATTCAGTCTTCCCATGAAAAGGAGATCCAGTCCCTGTTTCCTGATTCTGACGTGAAGATCATAATGGGTGCGGGACACTGGCTCCATGCCGATAAGCCGCAGGCTTTTAAGAAAATAGCCATGGACTTTCTGTGCGCCGGCGCCTAAACACTTGTTTTTAGCAATTACGATTATTGGCCCTGTGGGCCTGCAGTTTCAGGAGACAACTCGATGACTATGCTGAGCGTAAATGTCAACAAGATCGCCTTGTTGCGAAATTCCCGGGGGCGTGATTTCCCAAATCTATGTAATTTTGTCGGCAAGTTGATGAATCTTGGTGTTAGAGGAGTCACTGTGCATCCTCGACCAGATGAACGGCATGTAACGCGTCAGGATGTCCATGATCTGGCGGAGCTTTTGCGTCTTTACCCGGATGTCGAATTCAATATAGAGGGTTACCCTTCCGAAGAATTTCTCGCGCTGGTGCTGGCAGCAAAGCCAGCGCAGTGCACGCTCGTGCCTGACGACCCGGCGCAGTTGACTTCTGATCACGGTTGGGATGTTGGGGTAAATCAAACGTTGTTAAGCAGCGTTTTGGCGCGGCTTAAACAAGCGGGTATTCGTAGTAGCCTGTTCTTGGACCCTAATCCCGAGCTAGTGGCAGGCGTGAAGACAGTCGGTGCTGATCGTATTGAACTCTATACCGAGGGTTACGCGCAGCATTATGACTTGGAATCTGAGCATCGATTGTTTGAAAGTTATGAGGCGACGGCAGAGCAGGCGCAGCAGCTTGGTATTGGTGTCAACGCGGGTCACGATTTGGATATTAAGAATCTGAGAAGGTTTTTGGAAATTCCCAATATTCTTGAGGTCTCTATTGGGCACGCCCTGGTCGTAGAATCCATTCTCTATGGCCTGGAGCCGATTATAAATCAATACCTGGCGATCTGTGCAGGCGAAGAAGGGCTATTTCATTATTATTAGAGCGCCACTACCAGGAAATGGGACAGGTGTTTCTCCCTCTCAATCTAGAACATGACCGCAACGTCTATCACNNGGTAGAAACTATCAGCAATTTGTCTACTGGTTTGAACCTCAGTATTACCATATAAGGGATGCGCTGCCTGCGCCTGACATCCACATAGCTATACCTACGGTTTTGGCTCGCTATCGCTTGTCTCCTTTATACACAGATAGCTCTCGCATCTGCAGGTATATGCAATGACCAACTGGTCAATCTACCCGCCCCAATCGGCGTGCTGCGGCTGCAATCAGGATGGGATTTTAGTCCCATAATTAAAGGCAATCCGTTTGAGATGTATTCCGCTCGCTAAAGAAACGCGCGCACGTATACAGAGCTGATTGCAGTTGTAGAATCCGGNCTNCTTTCTACCTTTTGNTCACTAGCATTCCTCNCTGATTTCGCTGTGGGTTTATCCTAATNATAGGGTCAGATGTAATACTTTATATCTTGGTATTANGTATTTTTCTGCGATTCTGTACTATCGTGATGCTTTGAAATAGAATCTCNCCGCTTTTNCTTTGAACCTAATCAATTATTTATATGTCTCGCGTCTACTACGGCTATTGGATTGTAGCGGCAGGGTTCATAACCCAGTTCGTTGCTGTGGGCATGGCAAATTACGTGGTGGGTTCTTTTTTGATACCTATGACCGAGGAATTTGCCTGGAGCCGCGCGGAATTTACCGCCGCGCGCTCTATTGGGCAGGTTGTGCTCGCCACCACAGGTTTCCTGATTGGCACACATATTGATCGATGGGGCGGGCGGCCATTCATTGTAGTGGGCGCACTAGTGCTGTCTGCAGCCATGTTCAGCCTTGGCAGTATCAATACCTTGGGCCAATGGTTGCTGATCAATGGTCTGATGCTAACCATGGGCTCGGCGATGATTGGCAACCTCGTGGTGAATGTCACACTTGGTAAATGGTTTGTCGAGAAACGTGGTAAGGCGGTTGCGCTGGCAGGAATGGGGATCTCGTTAGCTGGCATCGTGCTGCCACCAGTGGCCACNCTGCTGGTGGACANCTTTGGCTGGCGGGATTCTTGGCGCATTCTGGGCCTGGTGGCGCTGCTTCTTACCCTACCTGCTGCGCTGGTGGTCCGGCGTTGCCCCGAAGATTTTGACCAACACCCCGATGGGCATAGTCACGATGAGGTGGCGTCCGGCAAAGGTGACGCGGCGCGGCTTGATTTTGACAAGTCTATGACCAGGGCACAGGCTATGCGCACATCCAGCTTTTACTTTCTCGTGCTGGCCTTTGGTCTATTTCAAATATCAATCACCGTGATGCTAACCCAGACCATCCCATTAATGACGGACGCGGGCTACTCTAGATTGGTCGCCTCAAGCATGATTTCCCTCGCCTCTGTGCCAGCATTCTTTAGTAAGCCGTTTTGGGGAATCCTGATAGATTTGTATAGCCCAAAGAAATTGGCAGCCATAGGCGCGGCGATAACCGGTTCTGCCATCCTGCTGATAGTCTGGAGCATTAACCAGCAACTCGACTCCTGGGTGTATGGGGGATTCCTGTTAATGGGAGTNGGCTGGGGTGGTTTGCTGCCGCTTCANGAAGTGATTTGGGCCTCTGTGTTTGGGCGTCGCTACCTGGGATCCGTGCGCTCTACAGCCATGCCTTTTACTTTTGGCATGTCGGCCCTGGGCCCCATCCTGGTGGCGTATTACTATGATNTTGCAGGCAANTACGATTTGTCTCTGGTGGTGATCGCGAGCTGCAACCTCGCTTCTGCCTTNATGCTATATCGGCTTAATGAGGTCGATACCACGAAAAANGCGGCAAATCCCCCCGACGCTCCACGATAACTTGCTCACAGGTCTGTGAGTTCTTTGATACTTTGAGTTCGATCACATTGGCAGCGTTGTAGAGCTCGCCCAATCTTTTGCGNAAAAAGGGCTTTGAAATGGCGCAAGATCTGCCCTCAGCGGAAATTACTCCTTGTGAGNNCCATTTGAAGGCGGTATCTNTTTAGGCTNGCTGGGGAAGGTGTGAATTATGAGCGATCTGAANTGCAACGTACCCANCATCAAGNTGACTAAGCCAGATGGCCTGGCGCCACGTCTGTTCTTTTAGGNGTACAGCGTCCCCAACCCGATAGCTTATGCCCAGTTGAGCTCAAAGCCTGAGCGTCAGTCTCGTAATCNGGTGANCGGGGGTGNAAAAGATGCTTNCATAGCGCCAGGTGTCAGCTATTGCNTCANGGTTATCAAGGTTTCCCAAAATAACCGAAACAAGGGCATAGGTAGCGCTCTGCTGGAAGGGGTGATTTGNTTCTGCAAAGAGGAGCGGGTGAACGNAATCTATGGCGAANCCAAAGGAGAGCGTGAGATCTTACGCAAATGGTATGAAGGTAAAGGTTTCTCGATGGACCAGTCCGCTAATATTGAACTCAGCATCGTCTAACGCTTGAGCCGCCCGCTGATTCAATTATTGCCCTTAGAATTATTCCGCGAATGTGAGAGCAAGTATTGCTTGTTTGCCGGCCTTAGCAGTTTTCGCAAATACGAATGTAGAACTGTCTTGCCACTAAGTTCCAGCGAGGAGCAACCTGCTGCAGCTGCTGCGGGCGTTTCTATTGCAGCATGGGCGCCAAAACTGGCCACACATTGTCGAGTATCATGTGCTGTGCTTCTGCGCGGGGATGAATACCATCATTTTGCATGAGTTCAGGCTGTTGCGGGATACCATCGATGAGAAAGGGGACGAAAGGTAATTCCTCAGTATCTGCAATCTCGCCGAACAGGGCATAAAATGGTTCAGTATATCGGGGTCCATAGTTTGGGGGGATCTGGATTCCCGCCAGCAGCACCTCTGCACCCGCCTGTTGGCTGAGGCTAACCATTTCCTCGAGGTTTACTTGCAGGGTCGTTAGGGGCAGACCGCGCAACCCGTCATTTCCTCCAAGCTCCAAAATAACCACGCTGGGCTGAAATTCCGCCAGGACGGCGGGCAGCCTGGACAGGCCGCCGCTGGAGGTTTCGCCGCTAACACTGGCATTGATCACCGAGTAGGGCGATTGTGCTTGGCGCAATTTTTCAGACAGCAGGGTTACCCAACCCTGTTCTTCTTTGATGCCGTAGGACGCACTGAGGCTGTCTCCGAACACCAATACCGTCTTTTCTNCGTCGCCACGTGAGCTATTTGCCCAAACCAGGCAGAGCAGAAAAGTGGTAAGTAGTCGTAAAGTAAGGTATCTCATTGCATCGTCAGGTATTGGCGGGGCTATCTATGTTACCTATCCGCCGTGCTTATCTGAATTGACTATCATCAATTTGTAAAGCTCGGAATTTNAAGAAGCTGGCATTCTCGTAAACCGTGTCTCTGAAAGTAACGTAAAGAAAAATCTAAGTTANGTGAAAAATAAGTAACGTAACAAGTGCTAAGTAAGANNCTTANTCTAGTGAAGTAGNGTCGTATTGGAAGTTGAAGCTGATGCTCCAGCTCTTAATATAGCAAACNTAGGATCATCCCTGTAAAGTTAGGCCCGTGAGTAATCGTCTATAATCAGGCCCCCAGTGCCTNGGAGCTGCATGACATGATCGAAACTCNAAACCTGGTGAAGAGCGTGGACACCAGTGAGGGACTGTTAACTATATTAAAGGGCATTACTCTTAAGGTAAATGAGGGTGAGATAGTCGCNATTGTNGGTGCNTCGGGTTCGGGTAAATCCACCTTGCTGGGTCTNATGGCCGGGCTGGACGGTGCCAGTAGTGGTGATGTTCTGCTGGATGACAACAATCTGACCGAAATGGATGAAGAGCAGCGCGCCATGCTGCGGGGGCAGCTGGTTGGTTTTGTGTTTCAGTCATTTCAGCTTCTGCCCAGTCTGACTGCGCTGGAAAACGTCATGCTGCCGATCGAATTAAAAGGAGATGACNAGGCTCGGGACAAGGCTAAACAGCTGCTGCAGCGCGTCGGACTCGAAGAACGCTGGCATCACTACCCTAATCAATTATCCGGAGGTGAGCAGCAGCGGGTTGCCATCGCTCGTGCATTCGCGACTCAGGCGAAAATCCTGTTTGCCGACGAACCAACTGGTAATCTGGATACAGCTACTGGGGAAAAAGTTGTCGAACTGCTGTTCGAACTCAATCGAGAGTTTTCCACCACGCTGGTCTTGGTGACTCATGATGAGCGCCTTGCACAGCGCTGCAATCGCGTCATCAAACTGGTGGCAGGCGAAATCGCGGAAGACACAATGAACACCGTAGAGGAAAAAGTGAGTGCCTGAGGACGCGTTCAACAGCTTAAAAAAACCTTCTGCCATGAGTTCCAATCTCGCTACTGTGGCTCTGCGCTTGCTTTGGCGCGACTGGAATGGAGGTGAGTTGCGCCTGTTATTTATTGCCCTTGTTATGGCAGTGACCTCAGTCACCGGCATCGCCTTGTTCACAGATAGACTGGAAAAAGCCTTGCTGCTGGAATCTGCGAATATGCTTGCAGCAGATCGCATCGTCAGCGGACGCGGAGAGTTACCGGAAGAGGTTCTAGCAGAGGGGCAGGCCAGGGGCTTGAGCACCGCGCAGACGCTTTCCTTCACATCGATGGCGTTCTCTGACTCCGGCAATATGCTGGTGGCGGCTAAAGCGGTGAGTGACGCCTATCCTCTGCGTGGAGAAATCATTATTACCGAGGCGGCATTTACCCGTGGCAGGCCTGTTTTAAGTGGACCTCCCCCGGGNGAGGTATGGCTTGAAGCTAGAGCTCTGTCGGCGCTTGAAATAGAAGTAGGCGACACTGTCTTTGTCGGTGAAGCCGAGCTCCTAGTGAGCAAGATTATCATTACGGAACCGGACCGGACCGGTGGCAACATGATGGATAACGCGGGCCCGAGGCTAATGCTCAACATGGCTGACGTGCCGTCCACCAACGTCGTGCAGTTGGGAAGTCGGGTTAGCTACCGCTACCTGTTCGCCAGCGATGAATTAGCCGAACTGGATGATTTTGAACAGTGGTTTCGAGCTCAGGAGGAATGGCGGGGTCGGTTCTACATCCGTGATGTGCGAGACGAGAGCGAGGAGGTGGCCGATGCGCTGGATCGCGCAGAGAGCTTCTTGCTGCTGGGTTCCCTGTTTGCGGTTATTCTGGCCGGCGTGGCGATTGCGCTGACGGCCAAACGTTACAGTGAGCGTCACTACGATTATGTTGCGATCCTTAAAACGCTGGGGTGCACCTCCTCCCAGATAACTTTCATTTACCTTACTGTGCAGCTCGTGCTGGCGTTATCTGCTGTGCTCGCTGGCTGGGTTTTGGGATGGCTGGTACATCAGGGCATCCTGCAGCTATTGCAATCTATTTTACTGGTTACGCTGCCCGAGCCTGGTCTTCAACCATATGTGATTGGCGCGCTGACGGCTGTCATCTGTTTGCTGGCGTTCGCCCTACCGCCATTATTAGCGCTACGGGAAACGCCGCCCCTGCGTGTGCTGCGCAAAGACATGAGCCAACAGAAGATCAGTGACAAAGTTCCCTATGTGTTTGGGATACTTGGCACTATCTTTCTGGTGTATTGGTATAGCCAGGATTTGGTGTTGACTTCTGTGCTGGTAAGTTCGGTAGCAGGCATTGCTCTGTTCCTGTCGGTCATCTCCTATCTATTCCTGCGCTCGGGTGGCTCAGCTGGCATGAAGGCTGGCAACGCTTGGAAGCTGGCTATGACGGCGGCTCGCAGGCGGCGCAGCCAGAACGTGCTACAGGTTATGGTGTTCTCTGTGACCATCATGTCGCTATTGATTCTGACGCTGCTGCGAACTGACCTGATCGATGAATGGCAGGCGCAGTTGCCGGAGGATACGCCAAATCACTTCATGATGAATATCACTCGCAATCAGGTCGGCGAGATTGAGAATTTTTTCGCTGATAACGGTATCGAGGGCAATGCTTTCTACCCTCTGGTCAGCGCGAGGGTTACCCGCGTAAATGGAGACGAGCCCAATCCCAAAGGCAATCTCGGTGATGATGAGCAAAACAGTCTTACGGAGAACGCCAATTTTGATGACGTGGAACTCAGTGAGGCGGCTCAGGCTGTTGCGGGCGAAACGGATACCGGTGTGACAGGTGAGGGCCAGACTGGTCGCCGAGTCCNCGGTAGATTGAGCCGGCGCCAGGTTACTTGGGCAGATGAAGTGCCGCCAGACAACGGGATTACCGCCGGTGATTGGTGGGGCTNCAATCCCCAGCCTGGCTATGTGTCAATCGAACAGGATTATGCTGAGTGGCTGGATCTTGAACTTGGTGATCGTCTCGAGTTTGAAATAAACCAGCAGACGGTCTACGCAGAAGTAAGCAACTTTCGCAGCGTCCGCTGGGATAATATGCAGCCCAACTTTTTTATTATTTTTTCTCCCGGCACCATCGACCATCTCGGCGGGACCTACCTGTCAACAGCTTTGATGGAGCAGGAGCAGAAAATGCTGTTAAATGACCTCATACGGCTTGTGCCAACCATGGTGGTCATTGAGATCGATGCGCTGATTGAACAGATTCAAACCATCATCGCTCAGGTTACCTCGGCTATTGAGTTAATTTCGGTGCTGGTATTGGTGTGTGGTGCCCTGGTCTTGTTGTCCTGCGTTAATGCCAGCCTGGATGAACGCTTCCATGAAAATGCCATTTTGCGCACCCTGGGTGCAGGGCAGAGACTGATCATGACCAGCCTGCTCATTGAGTTCGCCACGATTGGGTTTATTGCCGGCCTGATCGCTACCATTGGCGCTGAGGCGAGTCTGTATTATTTGCAGCAAGAGGTCTTTGAGCAGGACTTCTCATTCCATTACTGGGTGTGGCCACTGGGGCCTTTGCTTGGCACGCTTATTATTGCTGGTCTGGGCATACTATCCACCCGCGGCGTGGTGCGGATCAGCCCACTCAATGTGCTGCGGAGGCTAACCTGACCTGGCGGCTATAGCGGTCAACAATGCCTGCAACCGAGGCGAGGTAGCTGCCGCCAAATAGNAGCAAATGATTCAACAGGTGGTAGAGGTTATAGAGCTGGATGCGCAGCTCCCAATCCTCGGCTAAAGTACTATTGGCCCGGNAACTGTNATANAATTCNTCAGGAAANCCGTGNATCAGCACAGCCNGCATNTCATGAACTCTGTGGAAAGCGTTCGGCTATGCGATTAAGTTTTGTCATCAATTCAGTCTGCAGCAAACCTTGTTCAAGACAGCGACTGGCTTCGCTTCTGGGCGTAGAACTGGTAGCCATCGCTGTCCGGTGTATTCGCCTGCGGGGTCGCGCCACAGTAGTTGTCGCCGCTGCAGCCAAAAAGCTGTGCTGATTGACGATGCAAATTTGATAGACCGGCACCGAGCGTCCGCCAATAGCCACGCTTTCTAGCGCCAGCGCCAAGATCTTCCATCAGTATGAAGTGCTTGTTGGCATGTAACACGTTCTGGATTCGGATTGCCATGCGCTCTGTCAGAGCTGCAAGCCCTGGAGCTTCTGCCGCAAACATGTCGGCGGGTGCCTGTGGATTTGGTTTCAGGAACAGGGTTTGGCCATCTGCCAGGGTCAATCTGCAGGCGGCATTGATACAGCCGCCGGTCACGGCTTCAGAGCGCGTGATTTGGGGATATCCGGCCTTAGTCAGGCAGGATTCGGGGGCTTTAGCCATACCTGCAGTCTGCGGGATTTACGCGCTATAATCCGACGCTCCAATAGTCTGAAGCAACTCAAGGACTTGGAGTCCATCATGAATGCAAAAATTCTGAAATATAGTTATTGGCTGCAAGCCTTGCGAGTACTGTCCGTGGTTGTGGTTTGCACCCTTGTAAGTGTTAATTCTTCTGCACAATCCCTGGAGAGCGTCACAGAGGAAGAGTGTATCCGTGGTGACTGCATAAACGGTGAAGGCAGCCTCGAGCTCACTACCGAGTTTGGCAAGGGCCGCTACATCGGGAATTTTCTTGATGGAGAGTTTAACGGCACCGGCCGTCTCGAGATGCCAATTTCCTGGACAGAGAAAGAAGTCTATGTGGGAAATTGGGAAATGGGCGTTCGCGAAGGCCGCGGCAAGCATTGGAATGGTAGGGGCAATCTCTATATTGGTCAGTGGCAAGACAATAAGCGAAACGGCTTTGGTTCCTATTTTTTCAATCTAACCGGATGGCGCGAAAACCAGCACTCTGAATTCTGGCTCAAGGAAAACACCGAAAACTACACAGGTGAATTCGTTAACGACCATTTTCAGGGGCAAGGGACTTACCGCTGGGCTGAGGGTCATAAGTTCATCGGTGGCTTTTTTGCCGGCGACAAACACGGCCAGGGTACTTTCTACTACGCCAAAACCGGCACTGCCCGCCANCAGGTCTGGAATTATGGTGACTTCATCCGTTAAGTCGCCGGGGGCGTATAGTGCTTAGACAGTATTNACTTCACAATTATTAGCACCCCGNATTCGGCGTGGGTGCGAGGCCATTAGAGANCTAGCAATGGATCTGGAAGCGCTGCGCCGCGAGTATCTGAAAGATGGGCTGGAACGGGAAGATCTGGCAGATGATCCCTTCGATCAGTTCGAAAAGTGGATGGCACAATTTCTTGAATTGGGNTTGGCCGACCCTACGGCNATGACCGTAGCNACCGTTGCGCCGGATGGCCAGCCAAGTCAGCGCATCGTGCTGCTTAAGCATGTTGATCAATCAGGCTTTGTGTTTTACACCAATTACAGTAGCCGTAAAGCAAGCGAGATTGATNCCAATCCAAAGATAAGCCTGCATTTTCCATGGCACGTGGTGGAGCGACAGATAAAAGTGTGNGGAGTTGCTGAAAAAGTCTCGCAGGCTGAGTCCCTTCGCTATTTCACCAGCCGCCCCAAAGGCAGCCAGCTGGCCGCGGCTGCATCCCCGCAGAGCCAAGTCATCTCCTCACGCTCTTTGTTGCTGAACGAATTTGAGCGGCTGAAGCAAAAATTCCGAGAGGGTGAAATTCCTCTGCCAGACTTTTGGGGAGGCTATCGAGTGGTGCCGAGTGAAATCGAGTTTTGGCAAGGCGGTCAAAATCGATTGCACGATCGTTTTCGCTATTCTCGTAGCGGAGATGCCTGGGAAATAGATCGCCTGGCACCTTGAATGAAAGCGCGCCTAGGCTGCCCGCCATCTCTTCAGTTTTTTCTGTTCCAGCACCCGCTTGAGTCTGGCGTACTGAGGTAGTCCGTTCTTATACAGAGGATAGTCTTCACCGGTAATCAGAGGTGCAAAGTATTCCCTTGCCGCGTCAGTAATGTGAAAACCATCTCGGCTGATATAGCTGCGCGGCATCATCTTCTCCACGTTTGCTACATCCGCCAGTCTGGCCTCGCCAATCTTCCAGCTGTATTTTTTTGTGGGCTTGCGCACTATCGCAGGCATAACGGCGTCCTTGCCGGCCAAGGCGAATTCAACNGCAGCCTGACCTANAGCATACGCCTGCTCTACGTCCGTTGACGACGCAATGTGTCGAGCCGAGCGTTGCAGGTAATCGGCGACTGCCCAGTGGTATTTATAGNCNAGCGCATCCTTGATCATGTTGGCAACNAACGGCGCCACGCCACCCAGCTGCATGTGACCGAAGGCATCTTTGCCGCCGGTGTCGGCCAGGAATGTGCCATCCGCATTCTGGGCACCTTCCGATACGACGATGGCGCAGTAACCATATTTCCTGACACAGGTCTGCACTTTTTTGAGAAATTTTTCTTTGTTAAATGCGATTTCTGGAAACAGGATAACATGTGGGGCATCCCCTTCCTGTTCAGTTGCCANTCCAGCAGCACCAGCAATCCAGCCGGCATGNCGTCCCATCACTTCCATGACGAATANCTTGGTCGAGCTATCGCACATGGANGCAACGTCCAGNCCTGCTTCGCGGATAGACACANCTACATACTTGGCAACAGAGCCAAAGCCGGGGCAGTTGTCGGTAATTGGCAGATCGTTGTCGACGGTCTTGGGAATGCCAATGCAGGTAATGGGGAAATCTTTTTTGTGGCTGAGCTGTGAGACTTTGTGGGCAGTGTCCTGAGAATCTCCACCGCCGTTGTAGAGGAAGTAGCGGATATTATGGGCGCGGAATACTTCCATCAGGCGTTCGTATTCGCGCTGGTTTTCCTCATAGGATTTTAGCTTGTAGCGGCAGCTGCCGAACGCGCCTGCCGGCGTGGAGCGCAGAGCCGCGATAGTCCTGGCGCTTTCCTTGTTGGTATCGATAAGGTTTTCGTTGAGCGCGCCTACGATGCCGTTGTGTCCAGCATAGACTTTACCGATTTTGTCACGGTGCTTGCGTGCAGTTTCAATTACGCCACAGGCACTGGCATTGATGACTGATGTAACACCACCGGATTGGGCATAGAAAAGATTTGCTTTAGCCATGGCTGACCGAGAATTTCCTGTGCTTTGCAATGAGACGAAGACGTAACATAAAATTTTGAAAGGTGTCATGTTACTCGCTGCCGAACTCCCTTGCCAGTGCTTCGAGTTTGATGCAACATTCCGAATNTTTTCACGGATTTAGCAGGAATTGGTAGCGAATCATGCGCTTAATTATTGGGTTGTCAGGCGCCAGTGGAGTGATCTATGGCATTAGGTTGCTGGAAGTTNTGCATCGCGTTGCCGATGTGGAAACGCACCTGGTGATGTCGGATTCGGCCAAGCTGAATATCGCCATTGAAACTGATCGCAATGCTAAGGACGTGCAGGCTTTGGCGGACGAGGTGTATTCCAATAAGGATATCGCGGCGAGACTTGCCAGCGGNTCGTTCAGGACTGATGGCATGATAGTGGCCCCCTGTGCCATGAAGACGCTGTCAGCTATAACTAACTCCTATGCCGATTCGCTGTTGGTCCGAGCTGCGGATGTGATACTCAAAGAGCGTCGTCGCCTGGTGCTGGTGCCGCGAGAGACCCCTTTGCATACCGGCCATTGCGAACTGCTGTATAAGGCAAGCCAGATTGGTGCAATTATTGCNCCGCCCATGCCAGCCCACTACATCAACCCACAGTCAGTTGACGATCTGGTTGACCACCATGTAGGTCGCATCCTTGATTTGTTCGATCTGGACCCTGGTCTGGTGAAGCGCTGGCAGGGACCCAATTCGAGTCAGTGAGTAGGTGGATAATTTACCCGACCAACCCATGTTTGGCTAATCTTGCCTAAGCGTCTATGCTAGGGCTCCAGCTATGTGGAAAAGCATTATGATCAGGTTTACTAACGGACTTGCCGCCGCTGTACTTGGCGCAACTTTGAGTTCAGCCAGTCTGGCCCAGGTTTCTGAACCTGATTGGGCNGCAGTTGAAGATGAAACCCTNCGTCATTTCAGGGCGTTGCTGCAATTCGATACCAGTGATCCNCCGGGTCGCGAACTACCGGCCGCGGAATATTTGCGAGACGTGCTCGAGGCCGATGGCATTGAAGTTGAAATGCTGGCCAATAATCTGGAGCGCCCCAACGTGTTGGCGAGGCTTGAGGGAGACGGCAGCGAGGAACCGNTGTTGATCATGGCCCACACCGATGTGGTAAATGTGGATCCAGAGAAGTGGACCTTCCCGCCCTTTAGCGCCACCGTCGATGGCGGATATGTCTATGGACGTGGGGCCGTGGATGACAAGGACAACCTGGCCGCGGCCCTGATGGTGATGCTGGAACTGAAGCGCCAGAATGTGCCGCTATCAAGGGATGTCATTTTCCTGGCTGAATCCGGAGAAGAAGGTGCGACCGAGTACGGTATCGAGTTCCTGGTAGATGAACACTTTGACAAGATCAACGCGGAATTCTGCCTGGCAGAAGGTGGCTCGGTGGCACGGGTAAATCGCGAGGTCCAATATGCCGGCGTGCAAACGGTCGAAAAAATTCCCTATCGGGTGGAGTTGGTGGCAACGGGGGTCGCGGGGCATGGCTCTGTGCCTCTGCAAAGTAATTCGGTTGTCCGCCTGGCCAAGGCGATTGCTGCTATCGCTGACTGGCGTTCGCCAGTTCGCCTGAATGAAACCACGGCTGCCTATTTCGAACGACTGGCATCAATTTCACCTGCGGACGCGGCCGACCGCTATCTGGCTATTCTAGACCCTGGGCGCGCGAGTGAGGCAGATGAGTATTTTCTTGCCAACGAGCCACGTCATGCCTCCATGCTGCGCTCTTCTCTGAGCCCTAATCTTTTCGATGCGGGCTACCGCATCAATGTGATTCCATCAGAGTCCCGGGCTAGCGTCGATTTTCGTGCCTTGCCGGATGAAGATATACCCGCATTCCTGGACGAAATTCGCGCAGTAATAGGTGATGATGTGGTGGAGGTCAGCCTTGGCGAACGTAACACCAGGCCGCCTGGACAGGCCAGCCTGAGCACTGAAGCCTTCGCCGCAATTGAGGCCGGTATCAACAAGCACTATGGCGTGATCACCCTGCCCACCATGAGCACTGGTGCCACAGATATGGCTTATTTGCGCAATCGCGGTATCCAGTGCTATGGCATAGGACCTGCAATCGATCGCGAGGACGCGGCCCTGGGATTCGGTGCCCATAGCGATCAGGAGCGAATACTGATTTCAGAGCTGAACCGTTTCGTCCGCTTTAACTGGGATGTAGTGATCGACCTCGTGGCGAGGTAATAACTCCGACTAAATCAGGCAAGTTCAGCTGTGGTGATTAGGGTGGTAAAGATTGCGCAATCAGCCGCGATTTGAGCCACCCGGGCTTGACTGTTCGGCCACCGAATGGTGTCCTTACCGTAATTCATAAAAAGCATAAGAAAAAGGATGCTGTAATAACAAGAACTACGTACTTCGCCAGATACCCCAAGAGTCTACGCTCGATTATTTCCATTATCTGGCTCACGTTGGCCATCCTGTCTTTCACTAGTGCAGACAGCGCCGTCCCGATGACAAGCTTTCTCGGGTTGGCAGGCGCAGTTGCCTTCGCGATTTCAGCTATNGCGCTGGNCCGCGGAGAACAGGATGGGCCCACTTCCGGTAAAGCCCGCGATTAGACTTGTGAATATTGGCAGAGTCACCGGTGAGCCGGACGCTTATTCATTCAGTTGGCGCGGGCTTTACTGGCCGTTTCGAGAATCANCTGTAATTGCGGTTCTGCGGAATACCACTCACACCCNGATAATTCGCACAGATTTTCGAGATTTTGTTGCATCGTATCGACTANTGAATTGCCTTGCGCATTGTGGTTCNGATGGGCGGCTGCTAGCTGCTNCAACTCTTGNTGCTGGATTTGCTCNGCTTTNAGTTCTAGCCCCTTTATGCTCTCTCTTAGTGCATTGATATCCGCTGCGCTGGAAAGAGATCGCAGACGCNTATCACTCTTCAACATTGTGCGGGCATCCCGAAGTGGTTGGACGCCAAGCGCATTCCAGTAGTGGGAAAAATCCANAGCCTGTTGCAACAAGGGGNCAGGNACNAGCNCTCTGTTCAGCCCGTACCAGAGGCAGAAAAGCACGAGGTTGACGTCGAAGCCATGTTGGTTCTGTAGCTTCAAACAGGCCTCTGCTATTCCCGGTTCCCGGTAAAATGCTACTGAGTACAGCCAAAAGTTGTTTGCGTTCGCATTCATGCCGCTATAAATATGGTAAACATGGAAAATGAAGGGCGAGCCGCGGCGATTCTAGCGCGGATCGATATTATAAATAAACGCCCCACGGCGAAGGATTCTCAGACGTAATTATGCACATTCATATCCTTGGCATTTGTGGCACATTCATGGGCAGCCTGGCTGTTATTGCCAAACAGCTCGGAAACCAGGTCAGCGGCAGCGATAAAAATGTTTATCCACCCATGAGCACTCAGCTGGAAGCCCTNGGCATCGATCTTTTGGAGGGCTACCACCATAGCCATCTGCAGCCTGAGCCCGATCTAGTGATTATTGGTAATGCCCTGTCACGGGGAAATGCCGCCGTGGAATACGTACTCAACGAGGGTCTTGCCTATACGTCGGGGCCGCAATGGTTAGCGCAGTTTGTGCTTCACGACCGCTGGGTACTTGGTGTGGCGGGCACCCATGGCAAGACCACAACCAGCGCGATGTTGGCCTGGATTCTTGAATACGCTGGCGCCAAGCCAGGCTATCTGATCGGTGGCGTGACTAATAACTTTGAGCAATCTGCGGCACTTGGCGAGTCGTCATTCTTTGTGGTTGAAGCAGACGAATACGACACTGCCTTTTTCGATAAGCGCTCGAAGTTTGTCCACTATAGGCCACGTAGCGCAATTCTGAATAACCTTGAATTTGACCACGCAGATATCTTTGAAGATCTTGCGGCCATCGAGAAACAGTTTCACCACCTGATCAGGACTGTTCCCGATAATGGTCTCATCATTACGCCATACCAGGATTCCACGCTGGAGGCGGTGCTGGCCCAGGGATGCTGGACGCCCCGCCAGCAGTTCGGGCTGGACGTCCCAGGGGAGGTTTGCAATCTACTGGCAGCGAATGGCGGTGTGTTTTGGAATGCCGAGATGGCCAACAGCCACGGGGCGGAGTTTGAGGTTGTTAAATACGGGCAGGGTTCTTCAGGCCAGGTGCTAAGTCGGAGCTTGATCCAGTGGCAAATAACCGGTAAGCACAACGTCAAGAACGCGATGGCTGCCATCGCAGCTGCGCACCATGTGGGCATCGATGTGGCCACTGCGGCCGCGGCCCTGAGGGAGTTCAAGGGCGTCAAACGCCGGATGGAGCTGCTAGGCACAGTTGAAGGCGTGCATGTGTATGACGACTTCGCACATCACCCCACAGCTATAGGAACAACCCTAGAGGGGATGGCAGCAAAACTGAAATCGGCGTCCGATCACAGTCGGCTAATCGCAGTTATTGAACCACGCTCGAACACTATGAAGCTTGGCGTTCACCAGGAGGATCTGGTTAATGCCTGTCAGGCGGCGGATATGATTGTCTGGCAGAAACCAGAAAAATCCGGCATCGATTTCGAAAAGTTATTGGCAGATAGCGCCACTCCCGCCGACGCCTTTGACAAGATTGAAGACATCGTTCGCTATCTGGAGGAGAGCAGCATGCCGGGCGACCACATCGTGATTATGAGCAATGGTGGTTTTGATGGTATTCATCAAAAGCTTCTCCAGGCGCTAAGCTATTCCCCGTGAACACTAAACTAGGGCTTGGTAGCAGGCGTATTGGTCAGTATTGAATATTTCTATGAATCTTGAATCCCCACAAAATATCTTCCTGTTTCCGCTGCGTGTGGTGATGTTCCCCGGTAGCCGTCTTGATCTGCAGATTTTCGAGCGCCGCTATCTCGATCTGGTTAGTCAATGTATGCGCAATGATGCTGGCTTTGGTGTATGCCTGTTGCGTGAGGGTGAGGAAGTCGTGCGTAGGGCCAGCAGGCAAACGATTCACCGCACCGGCACCTACTGTAAAATTGTGGATTGGGATCAGCTGGATAATGGCTTACTCGTCATCTCCGTTGAGGGTCTGGCAAAATTTCGGATTTCTGATTGCTGGCAGGGCGACGGAGGGATGCTGGAAGCCACAGTGAATTTCAGTGACCAAGACCGCACCGGTAAAGATCCAATCCCTCTGGATGACGCCTATAATGCCCTGGTAGATCTGCTGCAGAATCTTGAAGATCATCCCATGGTTGAGCAAAAAAATCTGAGCATAAATTATGACAATCTCTGGGACCTGGGCTGGCGACTGGGCGAATTAATTCCTATTGAAGTCGACGAGAAGCAACAGTTGCTTGAAATTGATGACCCCTGGGAACGCGTAAGCGCGATTGAAAAACTGGTTGCTGATATGGCGAACGAGGCTGGATAGGGCTCGTTTTTGGGTGCCGCCCCGTATATCCCACCTTAACACTGGCTTCGGCCTCAACGCTTGGCGCATAATGCTCGTCCGATATAGCTTAAGTAACATAAAACATTAGCTCCAGTATTTGTGTCCGTACACAAGGCAATCCATGCTCTCAGAATTGATTGATGCGTCCGGTTGGAGCCACGAGCAATGGTTGGCGATGAGTATCCTAGTCTTTATCGTGGTGACGCTTATTGTCGTCATGTCCCGGATGATCAAGCTGCTTAAAATGTCTAGACGCAAGACTTATAAGCCGAACCTGCGTCCTCTTCGCCGTAGCAGGTAGCTGCATGATCCGATTATCAACTTCCCTCGATATTGCCAGTAAGGCGCTGCTTGGATTGGTGACGCTGACCGTATTCAGCAGCTATGGCATTATTGTTCGGCACGATGTGGGTCAATCCGAATATGAAACTCGAGGCACGGATTACCCGTCTATATTCTTTCTTGATCGACAGGGCAGTCGGAAAGTATGTGTGGCAACCCTGATACATCCCCAGTGGGCCTTAACAGCGGCGCACTGCGCGGAAGAAACCATGCTGGACGCCACCGTCGAGGTTGAGCGTCGTTTCGGAGTGCGCCTAGCAGGGGAAAACCGTGAAATTGACCTGGTAATCAAGCATCCTAATTATCAGCCCGGTGCAGCTGATGATGTCGATCTCGCATTGNTGCGATTTCGAACACCAAGCACGTTTCCAAGTCCGATGCCTCTGAATCTTGAAACCGATGAGCTCGATCAGATAGTCACAATCGTGGGTTGGGGCTACTTTGGCGTTGGCACACTGGGACGACAGTATGATGATGGTCGTATGCGGCATGCCACTAATCGCATTAGCCGGGCTGATCGCTATTTGCGATTCGTCTTCGATGATCCCAGGGACCAAAGTGCAGAAAGTCTGCCAACTGAAGGTACACTGGGCTTGGGCGACAGCGGCGGTCCAGCGCTCATGGCAACGAACAGCGGTCCGCGGCTGGTCGGCATTGCTGTTGGTCAGATAACTGGGCCCAATTATGAAGAAGAAACCCAGGGGCGTTACGGCGCCGTCGCGATCTATGAACGCCTGTCCTCACATATTGAGTGGATCGAAACGGTGGTAGGCAGCAAAGCCCCCTTTGACAGTTCGACACAATACGGAAAATATTAAATATTATGATAAAAACTATTGATCAGCCTCTTGCTGCTGATAGACCTTGCAGTAGGTGCCATGTTTCTCTATTTGGATCGCTCTGTAACCACTGGCATTGAAGTAGTCGGGTCGCAGGTATTGGGAACTCAAGTGGTAGTGGCATCAGTTGCGATTTCGCCACTTAATGGCAGCGGATCTATTTCCGGCCTAGAAATCAGCAATCCTGAAGGATTCGATTCGGATTGCGTTTTTCAACCTGAGCAGGTAGGGGTGAGGCTGAATGCCGCGTCTCTCTTGTCCGATGTAATAGAGATTGAATCAATTATCATTACCCAGCCGGAGACCACCTAAGAGACTCGCATAACCACTGATAATGTTTGTGCTCTGCTCGAAAACATTGGTGCCAGNGNTGGTGAGACTGCGACCGCTGATAGCGAGGCTGGTANAGAACTGTTTNTCCGGGNTTTTCGTTTGCTTAGCCCGCAAGTGAATCTTGTTGCGGCCGTAGCTACTGCGCCAATCTTGCTCTGCGATATTGANTTAACGGATATTGGTACTGAAGATAACGCCGCAACCGTAGCCCGGGTGCTTGATGTCGTGTTGTATGCTCCCAGGCGCACGATTCTCGATANGGNACTTCCCGGCTTCGACATCTTGCGCGAGGGCGGAGAAAGTCGCCNGCAGGATGGTATTGAGGAAGCCGAAGAGGTGGTTGAGTATCTCGNTAACCGACTNCGCGGCATTTTGAACCCTAACTAGGCGCCGGTTTCTACACCGCACTGATTCTGATCGCCTGGCAGCAGTCGGTCAGTCTGCCTNGTGATACGGTAGGCCAGCAGGCTNACCCATTCATGAATGGCCGTTTCCAGCGTACGGAGATTGTCGGAAAAACGGTAGTCGANCCGCAGCAGCTCGCCCTTATCAGAGTAGTGGTCGACCGGGTATGGGGTTACCGGCCATCCGGCCTGGCAAAAGACCCCAACCGCGCGCGGCATATGAAAGGCCGATGTGATCAGTATCCATTCTTCCGCTGCCTGAGGATTAAGGAGCTTCATGCTGTGTAGAGCATTCTCCGCCGTATTGCGTGATTCGCTTTCATAGATAATCGCGCGATCCCCTATATCCAGTTGCTCAAACAGAAACCGGGTATAGTCTGCTTCTTTGTAGGCTTGTTCAGTTAGTGACCCGCTGCCACCGGTAAATACTAGTTGCGTATCCGGATACAGGTTGGCCAGGTAAATAAACGCGGTGAGACGTTCGGCAGCACCCCCAATTTCAGTTTGGCCCCAGGTGTCTGAGAGTGCAGGATTAACGGCACCACCCAGCACAATTACTCCCGCGGGGTTCATAGGCAGTGCCGCATTGGCCGCAAAGCGATTNTCCAGTGGAGAGATAAGCCATTCGCCTAGTGGCAATGTGCCAACTAGCAGCAAAAATAATGCTGTGAGCGAGAGGAAGAGCCTCGAGATTTTTTGCCATCCAGCGACCAGACTGAGCCAGGCGAACATGCCAAGGATAACCAAAAGGCTGCCTGGGGTGATCAAGGCCCAGACTATTTTTGAGGTAAAAAAGAAAACACTTCCCATGNGCTAGANAATCGACACTAAGGCCATGAATATTAACCTAATTTTTACTGGGCAGGATTGCTTAGCAGTTGCGCTAAGGAATTCGAATATGGGTTAGAAACGGCGGTTGAATTTGCTAACATCTGGATTCTGCTAATATTTTAAGCTTTCCAGATTTACACCCATTATCAGGAGTTAATAGACATGGCAATTCAGGTAGGTGACACGATTCCGGCAGCGACCTTCAATGTGATGACGGCGGATGGTCCGAAGGGTATGACTTCGGATGAGGTTTTTGCTNGCAAGAAGGTCGTATTCTTTGCTGTTCCTGGCGCATTTACGCCGGGTTGTTCCATGACGCATCTGCCTGGATTCGTTGTGCAGGCNGATGCCATTAAGGCCAAAGGGGTGGATACAATCGCTTGTATGGCNGTAAATGATGCCTTCGTGATGGGTAGTTGGAGTCAGGCNCAAAATGCAGATGAAATTCTCATGCTGGCCGATGGCAATGCGGAATTCACTAAGGCCATAGGCATGGAATTGGATGCCAGTGGTTTTGGAATGGGGNCTCGCAGCCAGCGGTTTGGCATGATCGTGGAAGACGGCACCGTAACCTATGTGGGTATAGAGGCGCCGGGTGAGATCAAGGCGAGCTCTGCCGAAACCATGCTGGAGCAATTGTAAGCTGATNTTTTTACCTNNAANGCGCCATGTGACCCATANNAAATAANCAANGAGAGGNTACCATGATTACTCAATATCTCGATTACTTTGATGGTGATACGGTCCTGGAAGCGTATGTGGCTTATGAAGAAACCGATGTGCAGANGCCGCTGGTGNTGATTGCCCATGATTGGAGTGGTCGCCGTGAATCTGCTTGCAATGCAGCAGAACGCATTGCCGGTATGGGTTACGTGGGCTTCGCCCTCGATATGTATGGCAAGGGCGTGTTTGGCTCAGATGGTGATACCGAGGGCAACGCCGCCCTGATGAATTCGTTTGCCTCAGATCGAGCTCTGCTGAGGCAGCGCGTTAGTGCTGCCCTGGTGGCAGGCCGCAATGTACCGCAGGTTGATCCAACCCGAGTCGCCGCCATGGGTTACTGTTTTGGCGGTATGTGTGTGCTGGAGCTGGCTCGCGCTGGCGCCAATTTGCTGGGTGTCATATCGATTCACGGTATTCTCGCTGCGTCTGAGCTTGCCAATGAGGCAATCAGGGCCAAGGTCCTTTGTCTCCATGGGCACGATGATCCCATGGTACCACCCGAGCAGGTGCTGGAATTTGAAACTGAAATGACAAGGGCGGGGGTCGACTGGCAGCTACATGGCTATGGCGGGACTATGCATGCCTTTACCCACGCGGGGGCAAACAATCCAGAATTTGGCACGGTCTATAATCCTGTCGCTGAAAAACGCTGCTACCAGTCACTGACAAATTTCCTTGCCGAAATATTCTGACTTTGCCGAGAATTTCTGAAAAGTCGCCGTCCGCTTTTGCTACCTAAAGCCCACTAAATCGATCTAGCGCAAGGAAGTCCTATGACCGTGACTAATGAAATCCCGGAAGAGAACGAGGGTCTGCCCCTGCGCAGCAAGATTGGCNTGTGGCTGGGACCTGCTGTCTTCCTGTCAATGCTGCTCTTTGTAGAGCTGGACCCGAGCAANCCCCTGGTGACCAGGATGGCTGCAGTAATCCTGTGGATGGCAATTTGGTGGATGACGGAAGCGATCCCGCTAGCAGCGACTGCGCTGTTGCCAATACTGCTGTTTCCGTTTCTGGGGATCATGAGAGGGCGGGAAATCAGCGCAGGCGGTCGCGTTGATCTGAGCACTGCCACTTTTCAGGATGGTTTCAGTGTGCGCGATTTCGATGTCATCTTCCCCAATGTGGCGAATCAGTACATGGATTGGATTATCCTGCTATTCATGGGTGGTTTTATCATTGCCGTCGCNGTTGAAAAATGGAATCTGCACAAACGTATTGCGCTCAACATTCTGGCCGTCGTAGGTGGGCAACCCCATCGCTTGGTGCTAGGCTTTATGCTTGCGACGGGCTTTCTTTCCATGTGGCTGTCCAATACCGCAACAGCGCTGATGATGATGCCCATGGGCATGTCTCTTATTCTNTTGTACGAAGAGCTNAATGCAGNGGCANTNCAGCGNGGTGAAACTGTGGATGCCAGAGCNCCCAACTTTTCTCTGACCCTGCTACTAGGAATNGCATATTCTGCGTCGATTGGCGGNTTCGCTACTCTAATTGGCACACCACCTAATGGTGTGCTGCTGACGCAGTTGCCGCAGTTATTTCCAGAGGCACCTGACCTGACATTTTCTACCTGGATGATGTTTGCCTTGCCCATGAGTGCGGTTTACATGGTACTGGCTTGGTTGCTTCTGACCCGGTTGGTGTATCCCCTGCCTCCCTCCACGCCCTTTAGCGGACGTGATTTCATCCACAATGAGNTGCGTAAACTCGGCNCCATCAGNGCCGAAGAAAGGCGAGTGCTGGCGGTATTCATTACCTTTGCAGTTTTACTAATGACGCGCAAGGAACGTCTGTTTGGTGCTGAGGTTGATATATTTGGTTGGAGTTACTATCTGGATAATCTGCTCAGAGCCATGGGTTCACAGCCAGTAGGTACTCTAATTGATGACGGTACTGTTTCCATCGGCATGGCGCTGACTCTCTTCATGATACCTGCTGGTAAGGCTATCGGCGGCAGACTACTGGACTGGGATGATGCCAAGAAGATTCCCTGGGGCATCCTGCTACTGTTTGGTGGCGGTCTTGCGATTGCAAAAGGATTTACGACCTCTGGCTTATCTGACTATATCGCGGCCCAGTTGCAGACTTGGCTGGGTGATGCGAGTCCGTTTGTTATCGTAGTGAGCACTGTAGGAATTATCACCGGTTTGACGGAGGTCGCCTCTAATACCGCTACGATTTCACTGTCGCTGCCGATAATGGCAAGTCTATCTCGGGCTATCGAAGCGCATCCCTTGCTNCTGCTGATCCCAACCACTGTTGCTGCTTCCTGCGCGTTCATGCTGCCAGTATCCACTCCCCCAAATGCCATAGTNTATGGTTCCGGGCGCATTCCCATCATGAAAATGGTGATCGCTGGAGTGTGGCTGGATGTTTTGTCTGTTGTCCTGCTAACTGGTTTTGTTTATACGCTTGGTCACCTAGCATTTGGGGTTTTGGACGGTTATCCAGCCTGGGCAATTCCGTAATTCACCATTCTTGCTCCCGTTTTCGTATTGGGCACAGCTCGCAATATGCAGTTTCAGGTGTTTTGACTAGATCGCCTTTATGCTAGTGTTTGGTTCAGGTTTCTGTGAAATATGCTCAAGCACGGAGGTGTCGTTGGAGCCCCCGTAATTAGAGGCCTCTATGAAAAATAGAGCAACGTATTTATAAAAAGAAGCTGACTTCNGTCAATGCGCTTTTTCCCAAGATTTCCACGCTATGCATGATAGGCATTCAATCAAGGGCATANNGAACGACTACTGTCCTGCCGGCGACGACAATTGCCCCAACCTGACAAAAGTAGAACGCCTGCAGGAAGAGGTCAAAAAGTTGTCGGCTATGGTGCGCACGGATGCGCTTACCGGGCTGTTTAATTTTCGCTATTTTTATCAGGCGCTGGGCCTAGAGATGGAACGNACCCGTCGATCCGGNCAGTCANATTGCTTGATTATGTGCGACCTCGACCATTTCAANAATATCAACGATATCCATGGGCATGAAGTCGGCAACTTGGTGCTAAGCCATGTCGCTGACTTGGTCCGCAAGACTATCCGTCGTCTTGATATTCCCTGTCGCTATGGTGGCGAAGAGTTTGCCATTATCCTGCCCGATACCTCGCNCCGCCAGGGNGTGCAATTCGCTGACCGCATGCGCCTTATCATTGAGAACTCTCCGGTTGAAATTGGTGATATGATNCTGGGAATCAAGGCGAGTTTCGGGGTAGACATTTACAAGCGCAGTGACCATTTCACTGAAAGAGAATTCGTTGAAAGAGCTGACGCCTTTTTGTTTCANGCGAAGAGTGAAGGGCGAAATAGAGTTTGTCATGCGCCATATGCAAAAGAAGANGAAGTTTCCGTCGACGAAATATANGTCTTGCNTNGTGGANTTGACAAAAACGACCGTGCTNCTGGCTGGGTTCTAAACCTCACGCGCAAGATGATATAGTATCGCTGCTGTTGCGCCCCAAATACGATACTTACCATAGTTTAGTTCTAGTANGGCACGATTTTCATTTTCGTACTTAACGTAGGNATGCTGATAGGCATCAGGATCAAGCACCAGATCCAAAGGTGCTTGGAAGATATCTGCGACCTCAATCGGGCAGGGCACGAATTCCAAGTCTCGTTCTATTAATCCCACAACGGGAGTGACCCGATACCCCGATGGCATTGNCATCTCACCAATGGGCCCAAGCACTTCAACATGCCGGGGATTTAGGCCAATTTCCTCATGGCTCTCTCTGAGCGCAGTCGCAGCCTCATCGNNATCCTGTNTTTCAGNTGTGCCACCCGGCAGNCTGATTTGACCGGGGTGACTCTTNAAATTTGCAGAGCGAACCGTCAGCACGATGTGGCTTTCAGAATCAGCGTTAANTCGAGTCACAGGAATCAATACGGCAGCCCTACGGAAGCTCTCCCTGTCCTTGTCTGAGAGTCGATTCACTGACTCGTCCGGGTGCGCAATGGGTTGCTGCACTTCTGCTTTCTTGCTCTCGAAGAATTGGAGCAAATCATCGAAGCGCTGTGATGATTTAGTAGGATACATATTTATTCTGCCGGCATAAAAGTTAAATGTATAAAAATGCCGGCACAGGCCGGCATTTTTATTAGAGTTNANCCCGAACAGTGAGTGGGGGCAGGGCNCCGCNTATAGGAAGTCCCACTGCACAGAAAGGAACGCACGGGCTTCTTGGCCTGGGAAGTATCGATCACCGGTGAAGGTTGTCCAATCAGCGCGCTCAGCATACAACTCGTTAGTCAGGTTGAGTACGTTCAGGGAGACTGTTACATCTTCGGAGAAACGATATTGTCCGCGCAGGTTGAGAAGGTCGTGGCCTTCATATTCTGCGGTGTTTTCCGGGTTGGTGTAGTACTCGCCCATGTTGGCCCATTCCAGTTCCAGCGTTGTACCGGCAAGGGGTTGCCAGATTAAACGCAAGTTACCGAACAGGTTGGGAGAGGTGTCAATATCATTACCCTTGATATCAACGCCGCCAGAGATGATTGAATTCTCGTATGTGTGCTTGCCAAAGTTAGCCACGCCGCGTATCGACAGGGTGTCGGTAAGCGTGTGGCCGTAGCTCACTTCTAGACCCTGATGCTTGGTATTGCTGCCATTCAGGTTTTCGCGGGAGCTGTTCGTTATGATGCCGTTATCCTTGTTCATGCGATACAGGCTGACTGAGTAATCCCAGTTCAGACCGGCTCCGGTGACGGCGATTTCATAGCTATCCAACTCCACTGATTCCAGATCCGCTACCGTTTGGGCGTTCTGCAGTCGGTACAACTCAGTCGCCTGGGGTGCGCGAAAGCCGCGCTGCACGCGTAGCTGCAGGTTCGCATAGTTGCTAAGCGTGTAGCTTAGTCCCAGTTTTGGAGAGAGGTTGGTGAAGCTGTCAGCACGATCAGATGGACGGTTGTAGCGGCAACCGAAGCGGCAGGGGACGCCAAACTCATTGGTGCGGCCGTCTATCATCAGGTTGTCATAATCGTAGTCCACATCTTCCAGACGCAGTCCCAGGGAGAGTTCCCAGCCGCTGGCGAAAGACTGCTCATAATTAATGAATGCTGCGAGCTGACGCGCCTCCACTTCGAAATCGTAATGCCGCCCCTGGGGGATAGAATTGCGGAGGAAGAATGAGCCTTGAGTAGGGTTAGGCTGATACTGCAGCAGCTGCGCGCTGGTGTCTTCCAGATCCATACCAATGGCAAGTACCGCGCCGTTATCCAGGGTGCGATAGCCGGCGCCCTGAAAACCCAGGGTGGTGTGCTGAAAATCTTCAACGGGTTGGCCCGGCAGGAAGTGCTGAATGAAATTCATGTTCACTTCACGCCAGTATGGCGTAAAGGCAAACTCCCAGTTTTCGTTTTGGTGAGAGATGGTAGTCCAGACCCGATGGTTCTTGCTGTCGCGATAGGCTTCAGGATTTGGATTGCGTTTGCGAAGGTCACCGTCCTTGTAGACGTCGGTGCCAACGATGTAACCAGCAGTTTCCTGATTTAGATTGATTAAAGTTAGTCCACCGTCAATCTCAGTACCGCCTCCAGCATCGTAGCTGTATAACCAGGACAGCTTTTGCTGGTCGAATCCGGATTCTTCCTGATAACCCTTTTCGTTAACGCCATTAATCAGAAACATTTGTTTAAAGTTACCGTTTTCGCTGCCTAGCCTCGCATTGCCACGATAGGTGCCGCGTGGTCCTTTCTCCAGGCGCAGGGATGAAGCTTCGCCTGGCTCGGGGAGCACAACATTAATCAATCCGTGTACGGCATTGGATCCCCAGAATGCACTGCCGGGCCCACGTACCACTTCGATGCGATCAGCGCTCTCGGAATGTGTGTCAAACATCTCATTAACGTTACAAAATCCGTGCGATCGAACCGGGATTCCATTCTCAGCAATCAAGAAGGCGCCACATGCACCAGCACCAGTAAATACTGGAGAGCGGATTGCAGCCAGACTCTCCTGGCCGTTGTTGCGATGAATGTTTACACCCGGCAGGCGGTTCAAAGCCTGTTGGTAATGCATCTGCGCAACGCGGCTGAGTTCTTCAGCACCAATGACCGAAACCGCAGCGTTTAGATCCGCCAGTCCTTCGGATCGACGAGATCGAGATATCACTTCAATCTCTTCGATTGCTTCAATGCCTGCAGTCGATTGCGCCACCACAGGCATAGCGCCTAAGGTAGTCACTGCCGCAATACTAGATGCTAATAACTTGCGAATCATTTTTACTTCTCTCCGTTTATGCGGACCGTTCGCACGATTATTGATTTTTTGCCCCGAGAAGCAGACGGGGAGTGCTTNCAAGCAGNCCTGTTGGTTACGCCTACTCACAGACATATCTTTATGTCGTGGGAGCCACAGGTTGTAGAAATCTCGCTCGATCAGGATCGGCGAGATACGTTAAGCCGTGGAGGGCTCCCGCAGGAGCAACATAGCATAAAAATTTTGCTGTTTCCCTCCGATCGGGAGTTTTGCACGACCTGGATAGACCACGTAAACTAGCGTTTGAAGCCGTTGGTTGGTGTTTGTGGCATTTTGTTGCGAATTTTGGGGGCCGCTTGGCTGATGCCAGGACCGTGGAAGAAGGCAGGAATTGGGGGCAAGCGATAAAAACTCGAATAACAGAGATGCTGGGCATTGCTCATCCCGTGGTTCAAGGCGGCATGCAGTGGGTCGGCGTGGCTGAGCTGGCCTCGGCAGTTTCAAATGCTGGCGGTCTTGGCACACTGACAGGTCTTACCCAGCCTACGCCAGACGCACTGTCGCGAGAAATAGCGCGCTGTCGCGACATGACAGACAAACCTTTTGCTGTCAATCTCACAATTTTGCCAACAATCAAGCCAGTGCCCTATAAAGATTATGCTCAGGCTATCGTCGATTCAGGCGTAAAAATTGTGGAAACAGCCGGCCGCAACCCGGAGCCCTTTCTGCCTCTATTTAAATCTGCCGGCATCAAGGTGATTCACAAATGCACCTCGATTCGTCATTCCCTGAAAGCCGAAAGCATTGGTTGTGATGCGGTGAGCGTCGATGGGTTCGAGTGTGCAGGGCACCCGGGTGAAGATGATGTTACCAATCTAATTTTGCTGCCGCTCGCGGCGCGACGACTACAAATTCCTTTTGTGGCCTCCGGTGGTCTCGGTGATGGCCGAGGTCTTGCTGCGGCACTCGCCCTTGGCGCCGACGGGATCAATATGGGTACGCGCTTCATGGTCACAGAAGAATCGCCTATACATATTAAAGTGAAGCAGGCTATGGTAGAAGCAAGCGAACTTGATACCGCGCTGGTATACCGTACCTTGAGCAATACCGCTCGAGTATTCAAGAACAGTATTGCAGAACAGGTGTTAGAAATAGAATCCCAGCCCGGTGCGACCAGGTTTGAGGATATCCAACCTTTGGTGCAGGGTGCCAAGGGCAAGGAACTTTTTGCAGAGGGAGACCTGGAAAGAGGTATCTGGTCTGCAGGTATGGTAGTCGGTTTGATCGAGGATATTCCAAGCTGCAACGAGTTGATTCAACGAATCGTGGCGGATGCTGAGGAAATTATTAGTGATCGGCTGGCTCAGATATTGCAGGCCTGATTGGCATAACTGAATAGGGATTAATTGATGCGAGTTAAAGATAAAGTAGTGATAGTAACAGGCGCTGCAAGCGGTATTGGTCGCGCGCTGTGTGAGCGATTCGCAAAGGAAGGAGCTAGGTCTGTGGTTGCGTCCGATGTTGATACAGTGGGGATGGCAGAGACGATCGCGCGCATGGGAGATGGCACTGACGCTGTTGGTATTCCCTGTGATGTCGGTGATGAGGAGTCCGTTAATAGATTAGTCCAGGAAACGCTCAAGCGCTTTGATCAAATCGACCTGTTCTGCGCTAATGCTGGCATATTCACTGCGGGTGGCGAGGAGGTTTCCATCGAGGCCTGGCAAAAGATATGGGATGTAAATGTAATGTCCCATGTTTTTGCAGCTCGCGCTGTATTGCCCGGTATGCTGGAAAGAGGAGAGGGCTATCTGCTGAACACTTCATCCGCAGCTGGTCTATTGAGTCAAGTTGGTTCGGCGCCCTATTCTGTTACCAAACACGCAGCAATCGGATTTGCCGAGTGGCTCTCTATCACTTATGGCAAGCGCGGCATCAAGGTTTCCGCCTTGTGTCCACAGGCCGTGCGGACTGCCATGACCGCTGGTTCGGAGGGCGGCGGTGTGGCGGGACTGGACGGGATGCTGGAGCCAGAACAACTTGCCGACACTGTGATTAAAACCCTAGAAGAGGAGAGCTTTCTGGTATTGCCGCATCCAGAGGTGCTAACTTACATGCGACGCAAAACTGAAGATTATGATCGCTGGCTTGGCGGCATGCGTCGGCTGCAGGAGCGTTTCGAAGATGCCTATAAAGCGCGCGCTGAAGCAGATGCAGCGAACGATGAGAAAAGCCATTCGCAATAGAGGCTGGTAGGTTGGCACGCAAAGGTTGGTTTCATCGCAACTCTCGGTTGTATTTAACTTGGCGGAATCCAGGAATGCAGTTAAGTAGTACGATGTCGCACGCAGCGGCAGTTCTCAAGGCTTTTCGAATCGGCATACTTTGTTATCTGTCAGGTTTCTGCATGGGGCAAGCAGCAGCACAGGAGAGANTTGAGCTAGGCGATGGCAGCCATCTCAATGTGTTTATTGTGAAGCCATCGGAAACCACAAACGAGCCTGGCCAATTGTTGATATTAATGGGTGGNGGCCCCGGCAATGTGTCTATTTCCCGCGATACGTCTGTGTGGTTGGGCAGTGAGTTCGCGCAGCGTGGCTGGTGGGTCGCGGTGCCGGTCTCACCGAATAATCGCGCTTTCCGAGGTTTTGAAAACAACCAGAAAATCGCTTTGCTGATTGAGGCCCTGCAGCAGCGCGCTGACGTGGCGGCAGGCAAAACTCTGCTGGTCGGAATCTCAAATGGTGGTATTTCGGCACTGGAAATTGCGCGACGTAATCCGGAGAACTACATTGGGGTGGCAGGGGTGCCCGCAATTTCTTCATCTGCGTTCGACAACAAGCCATTAGCAGGTTTTCCGATCTACCTGAGAATTGGCGGAGCAGATCAGCTGGGCTGGGCGGATCGCTTTGACGAAACTGTGGCTGCATTCATTGATGCTGGTGTAGATCTGGATGCTGCAATTCTGGATAGTGCGCCCCATATGTTTCGAATGAGCTGGGAGTCACTGGACGCCTGGCTGCAAAAAGTTACTACGCAGTGAGCACTTACTGCAGTTAACCTAAATTTCTAAAGTGGAGTAAATAATGAAAAAACTCAAACTGAGCGCAATTNCATCATTTATAATTGCCANAATCCTGCATACTTCGGTATTAGCCGGGCCTCCCGCGACTATTGATCAGCTTGACTGGATGACCGGTAACTGGGCTGGACAACTAGGGCCCAATCAACTGGAAGAGAACTGGATTGCCNGTGAAAGCGGTTCTATCGCGGCCATGGTNCGGATGACCGGCAGTGGCGCCACCAGTATGTTTGAGATGATCACGATCGAAGAAGTTGATGGTTCATTANTGCTCAACATCCAGCAGTGGGACCCTGGCTTTCAGTCTCGCACTGANGGCCCCCAGACCATGGAGCTTGAAGAAATNACNGCAAACAGCGTGAAATTCCGTGCGGTTACTGAAGGTGGAATGTCTACGCTTGGATACAGTCATCCCGATGTGGAGACTTTTATTATTCATGTGGGTCGTCCAGATGGAGGTGTGCTTGATATCCCATTGAAGGCGCGCAGTATCTGGTAAATAGATTTGTTATTAGATTTTAAAAAAGGGGTCATAAGCCCCTTTTTTATTACTCAGAAAAAACGCAAGCGGGCTGGATGCTAGGCGTTGCTCCAACGGTGTGTGCTAGGTAGGCCATGAATTCTCTGGATTCTAACTGTGGGTGCTTGCTGTGCACTCATGGCGGTAGATCCACGCGTCACCCGCTTTTTGAGGTAAGTCTTTGTCGCAGTGCTCGCTTTGGGGTTTGGTTTGAACTCGGTGTTCAGGCGTTACTAAGTAGTTCAACCCAATTCCCATCAGGATCGGCCACAATTGCGATCTTGACCCCTGGTCGAATAGTCTTGCTCGGCACTACGATTTTTACGCCTGCGGCCTCGAGTTTATCCATTGCTCCCGCTAGGTCCATCACATGAAGCGTCCAGTAGCGGTAACCAGTTGCGCCACGGATGCCGCCAGGCGCAGCATTCATCTCCGGCTTGGGATCGGTTTCGATAACTTTGATGATGCTGTCACCAGCCTTGAAGCGATGCATCACGCCGCCACCGGGCATATCTATAACCGCCTCAACTTCTAATTCGAGCAGGTCGCGGTAGAAGGCGAGCATGGGCTCCAGGTTGTTGGTAATGATTCCCAGGTCTATTGCTGATTTTTGTACTCTCATAATGAGTCTCTAATAATGGCCTCTCAACTCAGCTTTGGATTCCAGCTTCTTGCTTTGGCCTCTCGATTCAATTTTGGCGCGGAGGCAGGGATTGCTGCGCTTGCTTCGCAGCCCAGCAATCCCTGCATTAGGTCGCTTCTCTAGCTGTTCTTCAAGTAGTCCTTCAAGCCGCTCCCATGATCGCTTTGGTCTCCAGGAATTCTTCAAATCCTTCGATGCCCCATTCACGGCCATTTCCTGATTGCTTGTAACCACCGAATGGAGCAGTGAAATCGGGTCCAGCGCCGTTCAGATGCACATTTCCAGTACGCAATTGCAGGGCAACTGCCTGGGCGTGGGCGGGCTCTCCCGAGACATATCCAGACAAGCCGTATTCGGTATCGTTGGCGATATTCACGGCATCAGCCTCGTCTTCGTAGCCAATAATAGAGAGTACGGGGCCGAAAATTTCTTCGCGGGCGATTGTCATGTCGTTACTAACATTGGCAAAGACCGTTGGTTGCACGTAGTAACCCTTGCCCAGACCGTCGGGGCGGCCGGGGCCGCCGGCGATCAACTCCGCGCCTTCTGCAATGCCTTTCTCTATCAACCCCTGAATCTTGTTGTACTGCAGCTCGCTGACCACGGGGCCGAGCCTTGTGGTTTCCGATTGTGGATCCCCCACTGTGGCTTTCGCAGCAGCTACCTTTGCAACCTCAATTGCCTCAGCCATGCGTGCCTTGGGCACCAGCATTCGTGTCGGCGCGTTACAGGATTGTCCGCTGTTACCGAAGCACCCGGCTACGCCACCCGCGACAGCCTTGCCGAAATCGGCGGCGTCATCGAGAATGATATTGGCAGATTTTCCTCCCAACTCCTGGGTCACACGCTTTATGCCGTCTGCTGCTGCCTTGGCGACTTCTCTGCCGGCGCGTGTCGAACCCGTGAAAGACACCAGGTCGATTTCAGGGTGGGCGGATATCGCGGCTCCCACTGAGGGACCGTCACCGTTGATCAGATTAAAAACACCGGGTGGTAACCCAGACTCAGCGATGATTTCAGCTAGGGTGTAGGCGCTAACGGGCGCTATTTCACTGGGCTTCAGCACGATTGTGCAGCCCGCGGCGATGGCTGGTGCCACCTTGCAGGCAATCTGATTGAGTGGCCAGTTCCAAGGTGTGATGAAGCCGCAAACTCCCGCGGGCTCCTTGATAATCCTTGTGGTACCGCGGATTTCTTCAAACTCAAAGCCATCAAGGATCTTGAGTGCGGTCATGAAGTGACCCATGCCGCTGCCCACCTGTGCTGTTTTTGACAGCCCCATGGGCGCGCCCATTTCCGAGGAAATGGCGATAGCCATCTCCTCGCTGCGGGCCTTGAGCCCGGCAATAATATTGCTCAGCACAGTCTTGCGCTCTTCGATGCTTGATTGGGACCAGGCGGGAAATGCTGCGCGTGCCGCTGTAGCGGCTGCATCTACGTCCTCTGCCGTGCCCATGGCGATGGTGGCAAAGGCTTCTTCAGTGGCGGGATTGATGACTTCTAGGGTTGGCCGGCTTGGCTCGATCCATTCGCCGTTAATGAAGAACTTGTTGTATGCCGTAGTCATTTAAATGCTCCTGTTGCTGCAAGTTAGATTGGATTACACTGCGGGGCCCAGAGTATAACCAGATTCACATTCGCCTAGAAGTAGGAGCTGCATTGGGAATTCAGCACGCAGTTGGCAGCCGTTTGGCATCGTACCTGAGCAAGACGCTGCCTGGATATCACCGTCACGATGCTGTTTCGATTGAGGCTATAGCAGCCGTACTGCAGCCAGGTGATGTGGTACTGGTTGAAGGTGGCACCCGAATCAGTGTCGCCATCAAATATTTGACTCAATCCTCGTGGTCTCATTCTTGCCTGTATGTGGGAGAATACGGAGGCAGTGCCAGCCAGCCGAATTTGCTGGAAGCTGATCTTCAGAACGGAGTGCGTCTGGTTGCCCTTGAGCACTATTCGGAATTCAATCTACGGATCTGTCGACCTGTCTCCCTCGCAGAGCAGGACCTGGAGAGGTTAATCGCCCGCGCGAAGGCCAAGTTGGGCCATCAATATGATTCGAAAAATGTGGTCGATCTGATGCGTTACCTAATTCAGAAGCCGGCTGTGCCAAATCGCTACCGTCGTGCCATGATTGGACTGGGCAGCGGCGAGCCAACCCGAGCTATTTGCTCTTCACTGCTTGCTGAGGCGTTTCAGTCCATCGACTATCCTATTTTGCCCATTCGTGGCCAAGATACTGGAGTTGAAGGTGAGGTGCCGGTATTTTATAAGCGCCACTTCACACACTTTACGCCCAGAGATTTTGATCTTTCACCTTACTTTCAGGTGGTCAAGCCAACCCTTGAGCATGGCTTCAACTATAGGGAATTGGAGTGGGGTAATAGTGCCGAGGCTGATTTGGCAGACAATNCAGAATAGATTGCCGNGNGCCTGCGGTTAGATCACGCCCATCAGCTGATTAAAAGCTGCNNCAAACTGCGGATCGTCACGCCTNGGCTCAGTGATGGGAAAATCGATGTCTGTTTCCGGTGCTAGACCACGATCCTCGAAGACTTTCCCATCGACGAGAGTCTCCGCTGCTGGCCGATAATCGGCGCTATTGGCGGACCGGTCGAGCGCGTAGCTACCAATACGGCCCGGCGTAGGCTTGCCCATGGTGACTATGCGCTCCAATTTACCCAGCTCATGGGCTAATAGCTCTGGACCACCGCGCGTCCGCGCGTTTACCAGTACCGCGAGAGGACGCCGAAAGGCCTCGCCGGGAAGATCTTCGAGGCTTGAATTAATGGTTTTCAGCCAGCCCTGGGGCCGATCCAATTCCATGCTGGCACCAGCAGGCAGGGCCAGCTCCAGGTGCTCACGATCGACAAAGCCGAAACTATCTCGCAGGTCCAGAATGATGCCGTCGCATTGCGCTAGCTCTTCGAAGAGCCGCTGAGTGCTGATCAAGTCATTGCTGCTTCGACTCAAGGCCCACAAATGCACATAGCCAACTACTTTGTTACCTGAGTTAAATTGTTGCACGCTGGCAGCACTGGCGGCGCGGAAACTGTCGTACAGGTTTTCGTAAATNGNGGTAACGGTTACNGNAATNAGGGTGCCGTCGCGATTAATATTCANCTCGCTCAGAACAGGGGTCGTCTGTTTTGCGCCGCTTGANCCTGGGCTTGGGTTGAAGCTNCNTACAGGATGGAAGGGCTGGCCATTGGCCGCCGTAATAATGTCACCCCGATTCAGGCCAGCCCGGTGCGCAGGGTAGCTTTCCAGCACGCTAGTGATTAGGAAGCCGTCTGCGCTGTGCTGTCCCTGAATGCCAATGTGATTGAGGGCAAGGCGTTGAGCTGAGGACGGTGCATTGAAGGCTTGGGCCAGATAATAATCCAATTGCTGCGAGGTCACGCGCTGGCTATCCCGACTTTGAGCGGCTAAGTCTTGCCCGTGAGTCAGCGCAGGGATTACGACCCAGAGCAGGGCTTGTGTGATTCTAGCCACAGTGTGCATTGTCTAGCTCGCGATCTGCATGGCTCGCTTTGCGGCTGGTCTTTCATAGTGCCGATTGCGCAATGCGATATAGCGTTCAGGCACTTCAAACTCGAAGCGAATGGCCCAGTTAAAGGTTTGTGCCAGCAGAATATCAACCAGAGTGAAGCTATTGCCCACGGCAAACTCGGATTCTGGCAGCAGATGATCCAGTGTTCTTACGGCCTTGGCGAATTCAAATTTTGCTGTTTCAAACATCTCGGGAATGCGCTGGTCCTCAGGTAAGGCGAACATGTGCTTTCCCTTGCTCCAAAGAGGTTGTTCCAGTTCCGACAGAACGAAACCAGCCAACTCATCAAGTCTGGCGTACACGTCCATACTCGCGTTGGGCAGAAGGCCGGATTCTGACGCGCAGCGGGCGATATAATAAAGAATAGCCACGGACTCGGTTAGCACAAGTCCATCGTTCACCAGCGTCGGTACTTTGCCCTGGGCGTTCAGCTTCAGGTAGTCAGGATGTTTGGCGCTGTCAGGATCGGCCGAGTCAGTACGCAGCTTGGCAGCTATATACTCATAGGAAAGGCCAGCTTCTTCCAGCGCCCAGAGACATCGAAATGAACGTGATTGCCCGAACCCATAGAGTTTAATCAAGAGCTTTTCTCCCAGCACATATGCAATTTATTCGGTCTAAGAAAAATGGCGTNACCGGTGTAGTGCCGATCGCGCCATTTTAACTGTTTCCTTCTGGTGTTTCCTGCCTGTCTACTAGTATATTGCGAAGCAATAAAACTATATTCATAAGTAATTGATATTAAACACTATATCACAAATTTCTTACTACATTTTCACTGCATACTATACTTTTTGAGTGTTATTTTTCAGTAGGTTAGCGATTNTAGCTGCACACTAGCTACATAAATTCTTAAGTTACTGAAAATCATAAAAAACAGCATCAGTNTGTAGTTAAATCGGAAAGCACTGATGTTACACGACATTGGTGTTTTTTTTGGTTGGATTTTAAGAGCATTCGTAATGAGTAAGACACAAAGCAGTTGGAAGACAGAAACACACGAGTTGTTTGATGGTGGATGTAAAGTACTGAGAACAAATCAAAATGGTGATGTTTATCAGTTGCATGTATGGGTTAAAACTGAAGGAAAACTTTATAGAAAAAGTCTACGAACTAAGCATCTGGAAACTGCTCTTGAGAAGGGAAAAGAAGAGAAGAGTACATAAACATCATGTCACTAGTGAACTCGGGTAAAAAGATATTTTCAGATGATNTTACGACAGTTGCTAAGAGGTTTCTGTACTGGAAAAACGAAGGTGTTAAAGCTGGCATCACCGGAAAAAGTAGGTTGGGAACGATTAAGACTCACATTCAGCATATGCTGTCTTATCTGAACACGGAAATGAAAGTAGGCGATATACACACGGGAACATTTTTGGGTTACTACATTTGGCGAAAATCTGGGAATTCNTCAGTGAAAGCAAAGAATACGTCGGTGACAGAGGGGGCAATAAGTGGCGAATACTCAACTATACGATTGTTTATCNAATACTGTTACAGAGAAGGGTTCACAGAGGTTTCAGCGGACAAGATTGAGATCAGGAGGTTTGACAGAGTTAAACTTCAAACAAATGTCAGAAGAGATACATTTACTNAAGAAGAGTGGGAGAGACTCTACAAAGGAATGAGATCATTCTGTGCAAAGAAGAACTGTAAAAGTGAGAAAGAGTATTACGAGAGACAAATCTTCAGGAATTACATACTAGGACTTGCAAACACTGGAATGAGAACAGGAGAGTTAGAGCAACTTCAGTGGGGCGACATTATCGACTACAGGAAGACAGATAATTACGGAAAAAAGAGAGAGATTGTCTATTTACAAGTGAGAGCAGCAACATCAAAAGTGCGGAAAGACAGAAGATTATTCTGTAGAGACTCAAGTTGTTTTAGACGAACANAAGAGATCAGTATTAATCGTGATCTTGATGACTTGATATTTGCTGACTATCACGGAACAAGATTGTCAGGAAGGAAGAAGACAGCATTTTGGGAGCAGATTCTAGATTTCTGTCATATTGGAACTAGAGACAGAAACATAACATACTATTCGTTGAGACACTTCTATGTAACACAGAGATGGAAAGGCGGTGTTAAGTTGCGTGATATCGCTAACTCTTGTGGTACATCAATTCATCAACTAGAGAAAACTTACTATCACTTAGATGAAGAGACGCTAATGGATACTGCTCTCAAAGACGAAAGACGAGGGAAGAAGAGAAAGAAAGCGATGCTTAAATAAGATAGAAATAAGAAAAATTTAATAAGAGGGACATGCAAATGAGTGTTTTTGAGTATAGCTCAATTCTTATTGCCATCATTGCTGGGCAAATAGNCAATGAAGTGCTTCAAAGAATGGTATTTATAATGAAACAGGATGGGTGGATCAGCCGTTACTATGCAGAGATGTANTTCCTTTCATTTCTTATTGTATTTTTAATTGGCTATTTCTTCAATTATTTTACAATTGCATCAACGCTGGAGAAGATAACGGTTTTTAACTTTATTGGACCATGCACAAGCTTCTGTATTCTTTATTTCGTTGTCAGCTTTGCACCTATCCCTCACCCAAGAGAAAACAATACGGATATAGAAACTTACTTTGCTGTGAATGTTCCAAAATTCTGCCTTCCCCTTGGAGCTTTCTCATTGCTGCATCAATTTCTGATGTTAACACTTGAACCCAATCTGACTTCAAGCACAACCTTTTGGACGCCCATATATTGGGGACTGATAGCAATAGTCAGCGGTCCTTTAGTTAAGCGCTTCATCGATAAGTTTGGCATCCGTTTATTTAAGATACTCGTTATACCGTCTCATATTGGCTTTGCTGTAATAGTATTTATTCAAAATCCGAATCTTACTCTTACGCAATAGACACATGGGCAACGAAAGAGTGAGCAGCAAGAACAAGGTATATTGACGAGCAGTTGAAACAGAATCGGTAAAGGAAAGAGATCAATTAATTTGGGGAGGACTCATGAAGATTTCNGCAATCAATGAGGGTGTTTCACTCATAGCAAATATTGGTGTGATTGGTTCAATCGTATTTCTGGGTTTAGAGATGCAACAGAATACAGCGATGATGCAGTCACAAACTAGGAATTCAATCGTTGAAAATCAGTTGTCATTCTACGAGAGAGGAATCGAGAACCCTGAACTTGCTGATATACGGTTAAGACTTGGAAATGNGGAGATTCCTGAGTCTTCCGCTTTATCCCTTGGGGTAGATGAGAACGACTACCCATTAGTTCCAGTTGAAGAGACTGANCGGTTTCAATATACATTTTTCTTGCTGTCGGAACTGAGAATGTGGGAAAACGAATTTTATCAATATCAAATAGGACTTTTTGATTCCGCTGAATTCGAAGCAAGNACGAACGCATGGAGAGGACAGATGAGTTGGGCTGCAAACATAGTTATCTGGAGACGCACAGAAAATGCGTTCGCTGANGACTTTAGAGTTTATTTGAATGAATTGATTGATGAGATATCGTAGTGGATAGGAAGGATCACGAGCAAGGAAAAAAATGTGCACAAGACTGGGTGGGGAATATAGATCTGCCACCTCATTTGAAGAAAGCACGAGAGGAGCAAAAATGTTTTCAGTTACACTTATTTGGAGTTTATTAGAGAGAGACCGTATGAGAAAAAAGAAGGAAGAAGAACTTGATATCAGGTAAGAGAATATTGGCTTCTATAAAAGAACTAAAAAAGAAAAGATGATGGGATAAGCTTATAGGGTGCTGATTGCGAAGGAGATGGAGAGACAGAAGTTGAAGATTCAGCGATAGGTATGCTTACATGTTAAAAATTTTGATAATTTTGGAGTTTACTAATGGATATTACGAAGCCAGATGGCACGGGAATACTGAAGGTCACAAGATTTACTTTGGGTGAAGATTCAATTTCATGCGATTTTGAGGGTCGAGTAGAAGGATATGGCATGGTGTTCGTATCACACGAGTATGTCTACACCTCCCAAGACCATTCAGGAGGCACTGTCACTGGGGAAGCGCGCACTTTTCTTGAGGACGGTACTCAGTTGACTACTCCGCACGGTGGGACATTCACTCAGGAGCAATCCGTGATTCGTCTCTATCACACAGATCTAGTCAGTGATGGTTCTATCAATTTCATAATCACTGAAATAAATATTCTCACTAAAGATGTTAATGCTCGTTTGTGGACAGCACGCCCCGCAGANTAATACGAGCGGAAGTATCTACATCAATGGATAAAAATATGCACAAAACTGGGTGGGCGAATATAGATTTGCCACCTCATTTGAAGAAAGCACGAGAGAAACAAAAATGTTTTCAGTTAAACTTCTTAGAAAGATACCGTACGAGAAAAAAGAAGGAAGAAGAACTTGATATCAGGTTAGAGAATTTTGGTTTCTATAAACGTATATGTTGCTATACGATGCTAGTGAGCCACGAGAGCGTCTTTAACTCCTGAATCAAATCTAATTCTCGTGCTTTCGTAGTCAATCCACTGTCGAGCAGTCATACATATACGTTTTCTTATAATCTGAGACGCTACTGCTTCTCTGCGGCAGTGAATTTTATCAGGATCTGCCTTTCCTTGATTAAAGGCATCAATTTCTGCATCGGTTTTCGATGAATTCAATTTCGCCTTAGCAGATACTTGATAATAATTCCCTAGCNAGGTTTGTTCTGGGGTTATTGACCCTGACGTGCAAGAGATTAAGCACAAGCAAATTGTAGGTAAAAACGATCTTCTAAAATTCAATTTTTCTGCTCCGATATTGTTATTGTCTTGATTATATTAAATTTGGCGCTTATTTAGGGCAGCGCCATGGCAGTTAGCGTGCTGCCGGTTTGAAGAATGATGTATTGCTTGCCGTCGTGTACCCAGGAGCTCATGCCATAGCGAGAGGCCGCCGGAACTTCTACACGAGCCACTTCCTCGCCGCTGGTCTTGTCGAGGGCGAACAGGTGCGGGGTACCGTCGCTGGTGATATTGCTGTANACGAGCATAGTGTCGGTGACCACCATCTGGCCGACGGCGCCGGAGCCGGTATTGCCGATATCCAACCCCTTTAGTGCGGACAGATTTTTGATGCGGTCGGGCGTATAACCAGCAGGGATCCACCACAAGTGCTCGCCGCTGTTCATGTCTATGGCAGTAATGCGGCTATAGGGTGGTTTGAATATCGGAATGCCTGCCGGATGCCGTGGTGGTCTGCTGCTGCTTGCTGCAGCATAGCGAGACAAAGTAACGCCAGTGGGTGCTTCATAGTAAGTGTCAGCTTCCTCACCCGTCACCAGGAAGCGACTGCCACAGTTGTAGCGCGACATGATATACATGACACCGCTTTCAGGGTCTGCCACTGGGGGGTGGGTAATATTTACCGAGCCCGAAGGGCACATAAGCGCAGCGATCTTGCCCGAAGGATGGCCTCGTTGAATGGGGGGGTTGAAAACCGGCCCCATGGTGTATTCCGCTACTGCGGCGAGGGCCTGTTGCTTGATCTCAGGCGTGAAATCCGCCAATAAATCTTCACTGGCACCTACGTATTCAAATGGTGCTGGCTTGGTGGGAATTGGCTGAGTTGGAGAGAGCTGTTCCCCCGGCACGGTGCTGGCTGGCATCGGCACTTCGTCAATGGGCCAGACCGGTTCACCGGTTTCACGATTGAATACGTAGGTATAGCCCTGTTTCGTGGCCTGGGCCACGATGGGAGTGTTCCCCCGATCAGTCTCAACATCCAACAGAATGGGCGCAGTAGGTGTGTCGTAGTTCCAAATATCATGATGCACCAACTGATAATGCCAGGCGCGTTCACCGGTGGATGCGTTCAAAGCGATCAGGCTGGTGCTGTAGAGATTGTCCCCCGGATGGTGTCCCCCGTAATAGTCGATAGTGACACCGTTGGTCGGGATATAGACTAGATCTAATTCCGGGTCCGCTGAGATTGGGGCCCAGGATGAAATATCTCCGGTGTACTGCCAGGCATCATTTTCCCAGGTCTCATGGCCGAACTCACCGGGTCTTGGAATAACGTTGAACTTCCATTTAAATTCGCCGGTACGGGCGTCGTATCCAAGAATGTCACCTGGCACGTTTTCAATGCGGGATTGGTGGTAACCCTGCTCGGCGGAATTGCCGATCACAATCGTGTTATTGACAACAATGGGTGGTGATGAGGCGGTAATATAACCACGCTCAAGCGGGATGCCTTCATAGGGATCATAGGGGTGACCAAGATCCTTTAATAGATCCACTACACCGGTTTCGGAGAATCCCTCGATGGGCACAGGTTCGCCAAATCCTTCCAGCGGTCTGCCGGTTTCGGCATCCAGTGCGGTGAGGAAAAAGCCCGGAGAAATTGTGTAGATAACGTCGCGGCCATCAACGTTGGCGTAGCCAACGCCCTTGCCGTAATCCGCTCGCATGGAGTATTCCCAACGGCCGGTGTCGGGCTCTCGGTAGGACCAGATCGTGGCACCGGAAGCGGGATCGATAGCCACAACATGGCGGCGCGCCCCGGCCACGGTGTAGAGTCGGCCATTGATATAGCTCGGCGTTGAACGGCCGCTCTGAGCCTCAAAGCTTGCGCCATTCCACTCCCAAGCGACCTCCAGATCGGCGAAGTTCTCCGGCGTGATCTGATTGGCTGGCGTGGAGCGGGTGTGGGCAAAGTCGTTACCCAGCGTCGTCCACTGGACGGTCTCCTGCGCACCGAGCGAAATCGGCCGGCTGAGCGCGAGAGTAGCCACAACAACGAGGGAAAAATAAGAATTCAAAATTCGGGTGAGTTTTATCATTTAGGTACCCCAACAAGGTTGACCAGAGCCTGACTCAAGCTTAGCGCTGAGCCAAGGCAATTCACAACAGTCCGAGGTTAACCCAGCTGTCCACTCGTGTCATGGGAATAGGACTGCCACCAATCCGCTGAATCTGGTGCTGATCGCAATCTGGCACATTATTAAGGAGTTTTCTGGCGCCTGGCGAGCGGCAGGGCGCTGTGTCGCTGCATTGCTAGCCAGATTCTTGGGTATTACCATTGACTGGGATGCCGCAGGGCCTGTGACCCTACTCACTTCAATATGCGGGAAACACTGGTTCTCTGCCAGGTGCTTGAGTAAATTTGATCATCGGCAGTGGATTGGACGGTTTAACGCCGGCCACTGGGAGGATTCAGAGCATCACAGGCCAATCCATCAATCAAGGAAACCATAGTGAATAAATTATCAGTTTTATTTGCAGTCTCGCTACGCACGCTATTTGTGTCACAAGTTTTGGCCCAACCCGCGCTACTGCGGGACAACACCCTGACTATTCCTCAGGCCGCCTCTCTGGATGATGATAGCCCGGCCTACTATGGCAACGTGCAGCTTAATGTGAATGCAGATGGCAGCCTCACTGTGGTGGGGGGTGAGCGGCAGAACCTGG
Organism: Gammaproteobacteria bacterium; assembly: GCA_002684935.1. GTDB lineage: Bacteria > Pseudomonadota > Gammaproteobacteria > Pseudomonadales > Pseudohongiellaceae > UBA9145. Next base: position 3,408 of record NYWC01000019.1, on the reverse strand, counting down.
TGACAGTCGACACAGTGCAAATCATGATTATGGAGTCAATGCCGGTGCAGGTTAGCGCTGCGGTGAGTGGCAACAAGTCTGTTCCCTGCGTCAATTTGCTGCCCGCTGCTGTTTCGCGCAAAGACATTGTCTTTACTGTGGTAATTGCAGAGACTGTGTTGGGTCCGGCGGAGACTTGCATTACCGTGCTGGAGCCATTTGAAACCAGTGTCAGCTTGGATGTGCTGGGGCTAGCCGCGGGTACTTACGCAGTTATCGTCAATGGCGTAAGCGCTGAGTTTACTCTCGATTCGGATAATGTAGGGCCTAAGTAAACCTTAGGCAGAGGAAGCATTAAGCTTCTTGGGAGCTTTTCGGGCTACTTGAGATTCACTTTGAGCCCCAAGATGGCCTCATGCGAACCGCCAGAGTGCCGCTCTGGATAGCAAATCATGTTCAGGATTAAAATCGGGCTGTAATGCCAAGCCTAAGTCCTTGTTTCCAATTTAATAGTTTTTTCACTCGCGCGCTGGTAAATCTGATTTTCATTATGCGACACTCGGCGCAAGCGGAGAGCTGCCTGACTTCATATTTCGTAATCACCAGAATTCAGGCCGCTGGGGAACACCCTTCAGGAGTGAACAACGTATGCACAATAATAAATTGATATTGGCTTTCTTGAGTATTGCGATCATGAGTCCCGCGCTAAATGCGCAGACCATGTCCGAGCAGGAAGTCGACAGGCTGTTCGAGTCGCTTTCCAATTGGGGGCGCTGGGGCGAGACTGACCAGAAGGGCACGGTTAACTTAATCACCGTTGAAACTCGCGTTGTAGCAGCCCAGTTGGTGCGGTCCGGGGTTTCGGTTTCCATGGCCCATGAAGTTTTGGAAGAAGAGGCTGCGGACAACTTCAGCCCTTATGACCACCGCATGACTTCGATTGGGAGTAGCCCGGGTCCCTGGTCCGGTGACTTTATCGGCGTGTCTTATCATGGCTATGCCCATTCACATTTAGACGCTTTATGTCATCGCTTCCAGTTTGGCACCATGTACAATGGTTTTCCTGAGGATGAAGTAACTGAGGAAGGTTGCGGTCAATTGGCCATTACCGCCCTCGAGGAAGGGGTTTTTGGTCGTGGCATAGTGATGGACTTTCCGCGCCTGCGCGGCGTCGATTGGTTGGAAAACGGCACCGCCATCACCACGGATTGGCTTGACCAGTGGGAAGCGCAAAACAATATTCGGGTTGGCGCTGGCGACATCGTGTTGATTCGCACCGGTCGCTGGGNCCGCAGGCGAGCCCTGGGCCCCTGGAATCTGGCCGAAGAATCAGCGGGCCTTCATGCCAGTGCCGTAGCCTGGTTTAAAGAGAGGGATGTTGCCTTAATNGGCAGTGACTCTGCTCTCGATGTAAAACCTTCTCAGGTAGAGGGCTACGACTCTCCCGTGCATGCCCTGGTGCTGGTGGCGCTGGGAATGCCTATCTTTGATAACCTGGATCTGGAAGCGGTTTCCGAGCAGGCGCAGCAGCAGGGGCGAGCCGAGTTTCTGTTTACTACAGCACCACTGCGGGTGATCGGCGGCACTGGCTCACCACTCAATCCCATCGCGACTTTTTGATTGAGTGCAAGCGGGTCCTGGCACGCAGTGGTTTCGCAGGGGAGTGCGTAGTCTGCATACCCAAGAATAAAGCTTCTGGTTCAGTCCAGATTTATTAGAGCCTGCGTATAAACTGCTGATATTGCTAGTATGTAGGCAGATGGAACGACGGCTATTGCTTTGCTTATGCGGATATTTACACGATTAAACTTGCTTGGGTGGAACTTNCCTGGATGCTACCTTGCNGGGCTGCTGGCCTGGTCNGCGCTTGCAGTTGCGCAGGAAGAGCNAACTACAGAAGCAGGCCTTGAGGCTCCAGTCGCCCCAATTGGCGCTGAGGAGGAGCAGGCCGCCGCGGCAGCCGCGGCAGCCGCCCGTGCCAAGGCGGTGCCCGACGCAGCAGAGGCCGCGAGGCAGGCAGCCAGAGCCAGGGAACTGACACTGGAGCTGAGGCAGCGGCAGCAGGCTATTGTCGAACTGCAGAGCGCACAGGGTGTGTATAATCCCGCGCTAATCGAAGCCTACGACGACATCGCCCGGCTCTATATCGAATTGGAAGACTATGACAGCGCCGCGCGATCATTGAATGAAGCTCTCCAGATTATCCGCATCAACACCGGCTTGTACAGCGAACAGCAGCGCCCGCTTATTGGCCAACTCATTGACAATCATTCACGCATGGAACATTGGGTCGAGGTAGATGACCTCGTGCATCTCGATCACCATATCAGCAGTCGCTTGTATGCCCCGGTTGATTCCCAGTACCTGGACGCGGCTGAGGGCTATGGCGAGTGGAAATTGCGAGTGCTGCGTGAAAACCTCCTGCAGTTAAACTCCCGTGGCCTGATGAACACGGCGGAAGATCTCAGCAGTTTCTATGGCCGTGTGCTTATGAATATTGAGTTTTCGGAGGAAGTAGAACCCGAAAACCTGGTCGGTTTGCTAAATGGCAAGTCGCGTGCAGACATGGCGCTGGCCAGAAACATCGCCAACACGCCTTATACCTATTTCGAGGGCACGGCCAATCGCTACATCACCCAGCAGCGCTGTCAAAATCGGCGCAACGCTGCCGGCCAGCTAGTGCGGCAATGCGTCAACGTGCAGGTTGAAAACCCGCGCTATCGTCAGTCTCAGCAGGAGGCTAAGCGCCTGGCGCTTTATCGCTACACCAGCGAGATTGATCGAACCCTGGAGCGACTGCGTATGATTAAGGAGAGCAACAATTCGCTCACTGCGGTGCAGCGGGCCGACCTGGACACGCAGATCACTCAGCTGCAAATGGAGGCATCTTCACTCCAGAGCCAGCGTGGCGGATTTCGTTTCTAGGCCCACTGCAGGCTGCCTCAAAGCCCCGATTTTGCTGGCATTTTGCGACTGGTTGGGGTAAAAAGACCTGGTTCGGTGGATGACTCGCCGGGCATCAAAAACCATCTGGAGGACGTTATGTCTCACATTGCCAAGCGCTTCTCTCTAGTTCTACTGACAGCGATTGTCGCGACAGTAGCGCTGGGAAGCCAATTTGCGGCAGCCCTGGAAGTCGGGGATAAAGCTCCTGATTTTTCATTGCCTGCTTCAGACGGGAGTAACTACAGCCTCTCCCAATTTTTGGGTGAAAAGCCAGTAGTCATTGCCTTCTTTCCGAAAGCCTTTACTGGGGGCTGAACTATGCAATGTAAAGCGCTGCGTGACAGTGCTAGAGAAATTCAGAGTTTCGACGTTGCATACTTTATGGCAAGTGTAGACACACTCGAGGACAATACGGCGTTTGCGGCCGAGCATGCGGCAGGATTTCCAATCCTTGCTGACCCAGAAAAAACTATGGTCGACGCC